>NZ_WPOO01000001.1:0-364018 GCF_009755265.1 Adlercreutzia rubneri
AGATGTGTATAGGAGTCAGCGGCTGGGCGGGGGCGGGAGCGATCGGAGCCGAGGGCTCCGTCGATTTCGATGCAGGTGTGTTCATGGAAGCTATCATAGCCTATTTTCCCCGCATCGGCCCCGCGTCGGCGGCAAGCCCGCCAAGATGCCAGAAAATCCGCTTATGGGTCGCAGGGGCTTTTCGCCGATTCGGTCAAAGTTTTTCTCGGGGGATTTTCCGCGCCCCCGCGTTCATTTAAGATAATGGACGCGGTCAACAATGGACAGGAGGTTTGTCTTCCCATGACCGATATAGCGACAGTTTCCAACGCCGAGGCCACGGCTGCCGCGGTGGATGCGGCCCGGCGCGGCGAGGGGGTGGCCGTGCTCGTCCCGTGCTACAACGAGGCGCCCACCATCGCTAAGGTGGTCTCCGACTTCCGCGCGGCGCTGCCCGAGGCGACGATCTACGTCTACGACAACAACTCCACCGACGGCACCGCGGACATTGCCGCGGCGGCCGGGGCGGTGGTGCGCCGGGAGTCCCGCCAGGGCAAGGGCAACGTGGTGAGAAGCATGTTCCGCGACATCGACGCCGAGTACTACCTCATGGTCGACGGCGACGACACCTACCCGGCCGAGGCCGCCGGCGACCTTCTGGCCCCGCTCGCGGCCGATGCGGCGGACATGACCGTGGGCGACCGCATCTCCAACGGCGCCTACGGCAAGGAGAACGAGCGGCCCTTCCACAACTTCGGCAACAACCTCGTGCGCCGGCTCATCCGCGTCATCTACGGCTACGCCTTCGAGGACGTCATGACCGGCTACCGCGCCTTCACCCGCGCCTTCGTGAAGACGATGCCCGTCATGAGCGGCGGCTTCCAGATCGAGACCGAGATCTCCATCTGGGCCGTGGACCGCCGCTGGCGGGTGGCCGACGTGCCCATCGACTACCGCGACCGGCCCGAGGGCTCGGAGAGCAAGCTGTCCACCTTCTCCGACGGCATGCTCGTGCTCGCGGCCATCGCGAGCCTGTTCCGCGACTACCGCCCCATGGCCTTCTTCGGATGGCTCGGCCTGGCGCTCGCCGTGGTGGGGCTGTGCTTCGGGCTGCCGGTGGTGGCGGAGTACCTCGGCACCGGCTACGTGGCGAAGCTCCCCTCGGCGGTGCTCGCCGTGGCGCTCATGATCGTGGCGGCGCTCTCCTGGACGGCCGGCCTCATCCTGGACACCGTGGCGAAGTCCCACCGGCGCCAGTGGGAGATGAGCGTGTACCGGGTGATGGAGGCGGATGCCGAGCGCTAGGGCCGTCGCCGAGAAAAAGCGAACGACGTCCTTGCAAAGTGCGGTGCACTCTGCCATACTATGCAAGCTGTTTTAAGCGGTCCCCATAGTCTAACGGTTAGGACGCGGCCCTTTCAAGGCTGAAATACGGGTTCGATTCCCGTTGGGGGCACCACTTGAGAATCGCTGAACCCCGCTTGCGAGCGGGGTTTCTTTATGAAAGGCCTCAGGGAGAATACGATGGGAAAGCTCGTCCAGCAGTTCATGAAGTTCGGCGTGGTGGGCGTTATCGCCTTCGTCATCGACTATGGCCTCATGGTGGCGCTCACAGAGCTGGCCGGCGTGAACTACCTCATCAGCGCCACCATCTCCTTCACGGTGTCGGTCGTCTTCAACTACCTGGCCTCCATGCGCTACGTGTTCACGCACAAGCAGGGGCTCTCGCGCCGGCGCGAGTTCGTCATCTTCGTGGTGCTCTCCGTGATCGGCCTGGGAGTGAACGATCTGCTCATGTGGCTCGGCTCGTCGGTTCTGGGCGTGAGCTACCTCATCGTGAAGATCGTTGCCACGGCCATCGTCATGGTGTACAACTTCGTGACGCGCAAGATCTTCCTCGACGGCGACACCGGCGCCGTTCTCGAGTAGCTGGCCCTCGCGACGATCCGAGGGCGAGCCGTTCCTTGGGCAGGAGCCGATTCGGTAACGGGGTGCTTCTGCGGGCGCAAGAGCCGTCGCGTGGGGTATTCTTTCGGGGTGCCGTTTTCGAAAAACTGGTAGCAACTGCCACTTTGACCCCGAAATGGCCAGCTCTGTTTCTCCCTTCCCGCCATTTCTATCCTCAACTGGCATTTTTCTGCCACTTTAGGCTCAAAATGGCAGATGCGTTTTTTGCCCATCGACCATTTCTGGGTCGAAGTGGCATTTGCCCCCAGTTTTCGAGTACTGTGTCCGAAAACGAGTTGCGAACGGCGCTCCCGCGGGATGGGGAGAAGGCATCATCTCTGGTAGAATGGGCGAAATCCTCGGGCTCCTCTCTGCTAGGCGCTCGGAAAGCTCCGGGTCGCTTTATTCAAGGTGCATCGGGAAATTCGCAGGTCGGCACTGGGCTGGTCGCTCGGTCGGCGTTGCGTCGGCTGCTTGGTTAGGAGGCTAGTCGTGGTTCCTTCCATAGAAGAGGGGAGAATCGTCCTCATTGCGAACCCCGTGTCGAAGAGCGGGCGGGGGGCCGTGGCCGCCTCCGAGGCGGCGCGGCTTCTGCGCGAGCGCGTGGGCGACGGGCGTTTCGAAATGCTTACCACGGCCTGGGCCGGCCACGGGGAGTCGCTGGCTCGCGAGCTGGGCCCCGACGTGGGTTGCGTCATCGCGCTCGGCGGCGACGGCCTGGTGAACGAGGTGGTGAACGGCCTTATGGCCCGCGCCCCCCAGGATCGCCCGGTCCTGGCCGTCATCCCCGTGGGCTCCGGCAACGATTACGCCGAGACGTTGGGCATGGCCTACTCCGTCCCCACGGCGGTCACCGAAATTCTGCGCTTTCAAACGGTGCGGGCCGACGTGGGGCGCGTCAACGGCCGCTACTTCGCCGAGACGCTCTCCTTCGGTTTGGACGCCGCTATCGCGCTTGACACCATGGACCGTCGCCAGAAGTCCGGCCGCGCCGGCACCATGCTCTATTTGGAAAGTGCCGTCGATCAGCTGTTCCACCACTTGCAGGTGTTTTCCTTCAAGATGGATGTCCTGGGGGCGGAGCCGGGATGCGCCCCTCATCCGGAATGGGACGATGCCTATCTGGTAGCCGTACAGGTGGGGCCCACCTACGGTGGCCACTTCCGCATCACGCCCAAGGCGCGCCTCGACGACGGGCTGCTCGACATCTGCTGGGCCACGCCGGAGCTTTCGTCCATGCGGGCGCTGGCGCTCCTTCTGCGCGCCCGGGGCGGCAAGCACACGGGAAGCGACCACATCCATTTCCGGCGAGCATCCTCCCTCGTGCTCGACTTCGAGGAGGAGCCGCCGGCCCAGATGGACGGGGAGCCGGTTCACGGCACGCACTTCCTCATCGACTGCGTCCCCGACGCCCTCACCGTCGTTGTGGGCCAGCGGTAGGGCAATGAAAAAGCCCCGCGGGGGCGGGGCTTGCGCTTTGAAGGTGGTGCCCTCGACAGGATTCGAACCTGCGGCACCTTGCTCCGGAGGCAAGTGCTCTATCCCCTGAGCTACGAGGGCACGAATTCAGGGTCCCGACAGGCGGGTGCTGCGCTATTATAGGGCAATTGCGCCGCCACGGACGGCAAATCCGTAAAATACCCCTCAGATGGAACGAGAACGGAACAGGAGCCCCCAGTGATCGATACGTCCACCAGGAACGATAACGCCGCGTCCGACCGCTCCGTCGACACGGCGAAGGCTCAGGACGCGGCGGCCCCTGAGGTCGCGACGGCTCCCGCTTCGGCCCCGTGCGCCTCGGGCGCGCCCGGCGAGGTGGTGCCCATCGAGCGCATGAGCTTCGGGTCGGCGGCCGTGGGGCACCTGTCTGACGGCAAGACTGTGTTCGTGGAAGGGGCCGTGCCGGGCGATGTCGCCCGCGTGGAGCTGACCGAGGAGAAGCCCCGCTTCGCCCGCGGGCGTGCGGCCGAGATCCTTGAGGCCTCGCCCGACCGCGTGGCGCCCCCGTGCGCGGCGGGCTGCGGGGGATGTCCCTGGGCGCCCCTCGCCTACGAGGCTCAGCTTGTCGCCAAACGGGCGAACGTGGTGGACGCTCTAGTGCGCACGGCCCATATGGACGCGGCCCGCGCCGAGGCCCTTGTCGGTTCCTGCGTGCCCTCGAAACGCCAGTGGGGCTACCGCAACAAGCTGGAGCTGTCCTGCGGCGCCGACGGTGCCGGTCGCCTCATCTTGGGCATGCGTCCCGAAGGGGGCGCCGACGTCGTCTCGCTGGACGCGTGCCCCTTGGCCCACCGGAACATCGAAGGTGCCCCCAAGGCGCTTAGGGGCGCGCTACGCTACCTCTCCGGCGGCAGCGACCTGGGCCTGTTCCGCGTGGGGGTGCGCGGCAGCCTGCGCACCCGTGATGTGGAGATCGCCCTGTGGACGACCCCGGGTCCCTTCCCGCGGGCCGCGGCGGCCAAAACCCTCGCCAGCGCGCTGAAGAACACCTCCGTCGTCCGCGTCGTGGCCGACCCCGGGCGCGCCCGCAAGGTGAAGAAGGTGGAGGCCATCTCCGGCAAGGGCTGCTGGGAGGAGGAAGTGGCGGAAAGTCGCCTCCTTCTGAGCGCGCCCTCCTTCGCCCAGGTGAACACGGCTCAGGCCGAGAAGCTCGTCGAGCTGGTGCTCGCGGGTTTGGAAGTGGAGGCCGGCGACTACGTGGCCGACCTCTACGCCGGCGCCGGCACCTTCACGCTGCCGCTCGCCCGGGCCGGGGCCGAGGTGGTGGCCGTGGAGTCGGCGGGCAGCTCCGTGCGCGATCTGCGCCGCAACGCCGAGCGCGCCGGCGCCGACATCGACATTATCGGCGGGGATGCCGCCCGGGAGCTTCCCGAGCTGGGGGAGTTGGACGCGTTCGTGGTGGATCCGCCGCGCGCGGGGCTCGCCGAGGGGGTGGTGGCCTCCATCGCCGCCGCCTCGCCGCGGCGCGTGGCCTACGTCAGCTGCGACGCGTCCACCTGGGCCCGCGACGCGGCCCGTTTCGAGCAGGAGGGCTACCGTCTCATCCGCGCCACCCCCGTCGACCTCTTTCCGCAGACCTACCATGTGGAAGTGGTTAGCATTTTCGAGCGGTCCGGCTCCTAACCTGCTAGAATCATTCCCCGTATGCAATGAGACGCATTCGCGCCCGTAGCGCCCCCAAGCGCCGGCCGCCCGCGTCGCCGAGAACAAAGGAGGAGCCCCATGGCTCTCTACACCCCGGAATATCAGCCCACCGGCGAGGAGATTGCCGTCATCAACACCTCCAAGGGCACGATCCGCGTGCAGCTGGCGGGCAACGACGCCCCCATCCACGTCGGCAACTTCGTGGAGCTGGCGCAGAAGGGCTTCTACGACGGCCTGAAATTCCATCGCTACGTGCCCGGCTTCGTCATCCAGGGCGGCTGCCCCAACACCCGCGAGGCGACCCCCGAGCAGGTGGCCGCCGGCCGCGCCCCGGGCCTGGCCCCCTTCGGCACCGGCAACCCGGGCTACTCCATCAAGGAGGAGTTCACCACCAACCCGAACAACTCCCATGAGGACGGCGCGCTCGCCATGGCCCGCTCCATGGATCCCAACTCCGCCGGCTCGCAGTTCTACCTGTGCCTGGGCCCCCAGCACAACCTGGACTCCGGCTATACCGTGTTCGGCCAGACCATCGAGGGTAAGGACGTCATCGGCCAGCTGCGCGCCGGCGATGTCATCGAGTCCGTCGTCATCGAGAACGCCGCCGAGTAAGTACCGCCCCGCGAGAGGGGTCGGCGCCCGCCGTCCGAGCCGTCTCACCTCACTGCCGCGCCGCCTAAGCGGCCGCCCCGAATGTCGAGTGAAGGAAGTCTATGAACAACGAGTTATTCGATCGAGCAAATGAGCGCTACCGCCTGCGTGACTACCGCGGCGCGCTGATGGCTTTCACGGAATGCTTGCAGGACACGAACTTCCCGCTCACTCCCGGGGAAATGGGCCTTCTCTACCACCAGATCGGCAACTGTCTGGTGAAGCTGAAGAACCCGCGCGAGGCCATTCAGGCCTACAGCCAGGCCACGGCCGATACGGCCTATCGGGCGCTGGCGACGGTGGAGTGCAACCTCGGCATGGCCTACGCGTCGCTGCGCGACTACACGAACGCCATCAACTGCTTCGAGAAGTCGGTGGCCGACACGACCAACCCCACTCCCTACAAGTCCTACATGGGCATGGGCAACGCGCTCATGAAGCTCGGCAAGTCCGCCGAAGCCGGCGTGGCCTTCCGCGAGGCCGCTCTGGACGAGTCGAACCCCGACCCCACCAAGGCGCTTTTGAACCTGGGCGTCTGCTTCATGGCTCTGAACCGCCCGGCCGACGCCGTGGCCTCCTACGAGAGCGCCCTGCAGTTCGACATGCAGCCGGCCACGCGCAACAAGCTGCAGGCGAGCCTGGGGCAGGCCTACGTGGCCTGCGGCCAGATGGAGAAGGCGGTGCATGCCTTTGAGGAGGCCATCGCCGACAAGACGTACTACCTGTCCGATTCGGCCAGCGTCGACTACCAGCGCGCCGTGGGGGCCGTGGCCCAGGGAACGTCCGAGCAGAACCAGGCCACCCAGGTGCTGCAGCTGGCCGACATGTCCGGGCTCGACGTGGCCGCCGACGGCACGAGCGTCTACGACGAGGGCGCCTACGAGGGCGGCGACGTCTCCGAGGCCTTCTATTACGACGAGGGCACCTACGAGGCCGACCCGGCGAGCTTCCCCGGCTACGTGGGCGCCTACGAGAACGTCGACAACGACCGGTTCTTCACGGCCACCGACGCCGAGCTCGAGCAGTGGTCGCGCGGTTTGGCCAAGCAGGATCGCAAGCGCCGCAACGTGGGTTTGAAGATCCTGCTGTTCTTCGTCATCGTCATCGTGCTGGCCGCCGCGGCCGGCGTGTTCGCCTATACCCAGGGCTACGGCTACCCCACGGTGCAGACGGTGACCCAGGAGCTGTTCAGCGACCCGTCCGGCGCCGCCGACAAGGTGTTCTCCGCCGATGTGGACAAAGATGCCATCCCGGCCATGCTCGATCCGGTGGTGACCGATTCCAACGTGACCATCGACGGCGTGAGTCGCTCCATGACCGAGTCCACGGTGTACGCCACGGCCAAAACCGAGGAGGGCGGGTCCGTGCAGTACCGCATCTCCATGGTGCGCGACGGCATCACGTGGAAGGTCAGCAACGTGGAGCTGTACTTCCCGAGCCAGGCCTAAAGCGCATCGGGCCGTTTTCCGATTTCAGCAAACCCGGCCCGCGCCTTGCGGGCCGTCTGCAAGCAAGACCCTTACAACGAAAGGAATTCCATGGCTATCCAGCAGACCTACTCCATGATCAAGCCCGACGGCGTGCGCAACGGGCACATCGGCGAGATCATCAACCGCTTCGAGCGCGCCGGCCTCACCATCGAGCGCATGGAGCTGGGCATGGTCACCCCCGAGCAGGCGAAGGCGAACTACGCCGAGCACGAGGGCAAGCCCTTCTACGACGGGCTGATCGCGTACATCACCTCCGGCCCCGTGGTGAAGATGGTCGTCTCCGGCGAGGGCGCCGTGGCCAAGTGCCGTTCGCTCATGGGCGCCACCAACCCGGCCGAGGCGGCCCCGGGCACCATCCGCGGCGATTTCGGCCTCATCATGGACGAGAACGTGATCCACGGCTCCGACAGCCCTGAGTCCGCCGAGCGCGAGATCAAAATCTTTTTTAATTAAAAAAGATTAAGCCGACACTGCGAAGCCCCAATGCACCGATATTTGGCGCTTTCTCGCTTGCCCTCACGTACCTTAGTACGCTCGGCCGTGAGACGCGCCAACTATCGGCACCTTGGGGCTTCTCGCTGACCTTGCCAACAATGTGAGTTGGCAATGGCTCTATCGGAAAGCCCTGAGAGGGGCTTTTTGCGTTTCCGTCTGGTTTTTCTGGGCCATCGGCCTGCGCGAGGGAGTGGGGCGGCGGAAGAGCCGTTACTATGGAAGGAGACGGAACCGTTGCGCGAACCGTTGCGCGCGCAGGACGTAAGGAACAGAATCGCCTATGCTGTATCGCGTCATTGACGAGACGGAGGCGCCGGCGCTCGTCGCCGCCTTCATGGAGCGCTACGAGGTGGTGGCGCCGGTCAAGCGGGGGGACAAGTACGTGTTCTCCGCCGTCGATTCCTTCGACGAGATCGCGCTGGACTACCCCACGACCATCGCCTCTCCCAAGAAGTACCTCCTGCCGGCCAAAGAGACCCTCTTCGAGTTCGATGCCGAGAATAACGAGGTGACCGATTACACCGATGAGGTGCGCCCCCGGGTGCTCTTCGGCGTGCACGCCTGCGACATCAACGGCCTGCAGAACTTGAGCAGCGTCTTCAACGACCCGCGCTATCCCGATCCCTACTACGCGGCCCATGCCGCCGCCACGCTCATCGTCGGCGTCGCCTGCATGCCGTCGGCGAACTGCTTCTGCAACCTCATGGACGCCGAGGAGGCACGGGCCGCCTACGACCTGTTCCTCACGAACATCGGCGGCCGCTACCTCGTTTCCATCGGCAGCGTCGTGGCGGCGAACATCTTGGAGGCGGCCTGCGATGTCCGTGAGGCCACCGACGAGGACCGCATCGCGTTTCGCGCCGCCACCCGCGCGCGCCAGGAGGCCTTCAACCGGGACATCCCCGATATCCAGGAGATCCCCATGCTCATGGACGCCTTCCACGAGGACGAGTTCTGGGAGGAGCTGGGCGGCCGCTGCCTTTCCTGCAACGCCTGCGCGAACGTATGCCCCACCTGCTACTGCTTCGATATCCGCGACACGCTGGACCCGGGCGCGGCCACGGGGCGCCGCGAGCGCGTGTGGGACGCCTGCACCTCGCCGCAGTTCGCCATGGTCGCCGGCGGCCACAACTTCCGGCCCACGCCGGCCTCCCGCGTGCGGCACCGCATGTACCACAAGCTCAACGGCTTTCTGGCCAAGCACGACCGCAACCTCTGCGTGGGCTGCGGCCGCTGCGTTTCCGCCTGCAAAGTCGACATCAGCCCCATCGAGGTGCTGAAGTTCTTCGACCGAAAGGGGGCCTAAGAGCCATGGCGAACGACAACATCGTGGCCGTGCATCCCTTCCGCGACGCCGGGCGCGAGGCCACCGGCGCCGAGCTCATGCACGCGAACCCCTACCGTCCGTGGCCGGCGCGCATCACCTCCATCACCGAGCTCACGCCCACCGAGAAGCTCTTCGAGTTCCGCTTCGTGGACGAGCGCATCCGCGAGGCCTTCCGCCAGGAGCCGGGGCAGTTCGTGGAGCTGTCCATCTTCGGCGTGGGGGAGGCGCCCATCTCCATCTCGTCGTCGCCCACCAAGCAGGGCTTCATCGAGCTGTGCGTCCGCCGCACTGGCCGGTTCACCGAGCGGCTGCACCAGATGCAGTGCGGCGAGATCGTCGGCATCCGCGGGCCCTTCGGACGCGGGTTCCCCATCGACGAGATGCGCGGCCACGACGTGCTTTTGGTGGCGGGCGGCCTGGGCATCGCGCCTCTGCGCTCGCTCATCAACAACATCCACGACGAGCGCAGCGAGTTCGGGAAGGTCACGATCATCTACGGTTCCAAAAACCCCTCCGAGGTCATGTTCCGCAACCAGTTCGAGATGTGGAAGCACCGCAAGGATTTCGAGCTGCACCTGACCGTGGATCATCCCGACGATACGTGGGATGGGGAAGTGGGGCTGGTCACCAAGCCGTTCGAGCACTTGGAGATCGACCCGACGAACACCTTCGGCGCCCTTTGCGGGCCGCCGATCATGTACCGGTTCGTCGTGCAGGAGATGCGCAAGAAGGACATCCCCTACGATCGTATCTACATGAGCTTCGAGCGCCACATGAAGTGCGGCGTGGGCAAGTGCGGGCACTGCCAGGTGGGCCATCAGTACTGCTGTATCGACGGGCCCGTCTTCAACTATTGGGAAGCCAAGAACATTCAGGGGTCGATGTAAATGAGCGAGAACCTGTCACCGACCGCCGAGCGCCGTGCTCCCCGCGTGGTCGTTATCGGCCTGGCCAGCTGCTTCGGCTGCCAGATCAACATCACGAACATCGAGCGCCACCTCATGGACGTGCTCGGCCAGATCGATCTGGGATACTGGCAGCTGACAAGCTCGGTGCCGATGCCCGACGAGTTCGACGTGGCCGTCATCGAGGGGGCCGTCACCACCGAGGAGGCGGCCGAGACGGTACGCCGCGCCCGCGAGCGCGCGGGGAGCGTGATCGCCATCGGATCGTGCGCCGTCACCGGCGGCATTCCCGGCATGGCCTCGGGCGATCTGGCGGGTCATGTGGAGTCCGTCTACGGCGATGCGGCGCCCGATGCCTGCGGCGACCTGTTGGCGCCGCGGCCCGTGTCGGACGTGATCGACGTGGACGCAGAGGTGCGCTGCTGCCCGATTGACCCCTTCGAGTTCGTGCGCGTGCTCGACGGCGTTCTCTATGGAAGCAACCGGCTGCCGGCCACCTCGGCTTTGTGCGGCGAGTGCTCCCGCAACGAGAAGGGGTGCTTCTACAAGCAGGGCGTCATGTGCCTGGGACTCGTGACCCGGGCCGGCTGCGGGGCGAAGTGCCCGGCGCTGGGCCGTCCCTGCAACGGCTGCGCGGGACTCTCTCCCGATTCCAACGTGGAGGCCGCCCGCTACGTCGTGGGAAAGCGCGGCCTTGAGGTCGCGCGCTTCAACGACGCCCTGGAGATGTTCAACGCCGTGGCGATAAACGCCGCACAAGGGGAGGAGTAACCTCATGGCCGCCACCGAGATTTCCGTCGACCACATCGCCCGCGTCGAGGGCCACGGCGACATCCGCCTCGTTATCGAGGACGGTCGGGTCGTCACCTGCAAGATGGCCGTGGTGGAGCCGGCGCGCCTGTTCGAATCCATGGTGCGGGGCCGCTCCTTCGAAGAGGTGCCCTACATCGCCTCCCGCGTCTGCGGCATCTGCTCGTCGAGCCACGTCGTCACCGACCTGCGCGCCATCGAGCAGGTCTTCGGTGTGGAAGTGACCGACCGCACCGAGGCCCTGCGCGAGCTTCTGCTCTACGGCTCCTACCTGCAGAACCACGGCACGCATCTGTTCGTGTTCGCTGCCCCGGACTTCTTGGGCCACAAGTCGGTGTTCCCGTTGGCCGAGGGCAACCCAGAGCTGTTCGAGCGCGCGCTGGGATTGAAGGCGCTGGGCAACGAGCTGTGCACCCTGGTGGGCGGCCGGTCCATCCATCCCATCACGGCGGTGGTGGGCGGATTCACCCACGAGATCTCCGCCGACGAGTACCTGCGTCTGGCCGAGGCCATGGACGCCACGCGCGAGTTCGCCTTAGCCAGCGTCGATCTGTTCCGCGATTTCGACACCGTGGACGTGCAGACGGAGGGCGACCTGCTCGCCATGGTGGCGCCTGATGCTTACCCGGTGTGCACCTCCGACACCCTGCGCTTCGTTCGCGCCGGCTACGATTTCAGTGCCCAGGACGTGGAAGAGGAGATCGAGGAGTACCCGGTGGGGCACTCTGCCGCCTTCCTCGCCCGGGCGCGCCGCACGGGACGGCCCTATATGACTGCCGCCCTGGCCCGCGTGAATGCCAGCTGGGACGCGCTTTCCAAGGACGCGCGCTACGCCGCCGCCAAGGCGGGGCTGCGCCCTCCCGAGTACAACCCCTTCGCCAACAACATCGCCCAGGCGGTGGAGCTGGTGGACGTGCTCGACCGCTGCTCAGCGCTCTGCCGGCGCCTGGCCGCCGACGAGTTCGAGGGCTCGAGCGAGCCGGTGCCTTTCGAGGTGCGCGCCGGTCGTGGCGTGGGATTCACCGAGGCCCCGCGCGGGGCGCTGTTCCACATCCTGGACATCAACGGCGAGGGCCGCATCGAGCGCGCCTCCATCATGACGCCCACGGCCCAGAACATCGCGAACTTGGAGGCGGACATGCGCCAGCTCGCCGAGAAGATGGTCGCCGGGGGCTACGATGCCGACCTCATCACCCTGGAAGTGGAGAAGCTCGTCCGCGCCTACGACCCCTGCCTCTCCTGCAGCGTGCACTAAGTTTTGGCAATGTAGGGCTCGGAGCCGCCGGGGTGGCCCGCGCGCAGGTTGCGCAGCGAACGGAACAGTCCAGTGGACTGTTCCGCCGAGCGAGCCATTGCTTGAGCACGGGGCACCCCGGCGGCTCCGAGCCCGGACAATCCCTTACACCTATGGAGTTTCTAAGCCCCTAGGCCCCGTGTGATAAAATCTAAGGCTGACTGTAACCTATACGTATCCGAAGGGTTTGCCTGTATGTCATTCCTTGATTGGTTTTCGGGCCTGACCGGCCAGATGTCCGCGGACATGGCCATCGATCTGGGCACTGCCAATACCCTTGTTGCTATTACGGGGGAGGGCATCGTCATCAACGAGCCCTCCGTTGTCGCCATAGAAAAGTCCACTCAGCGCGTGCTGGCCGTCGGCCATGAGGCCAAGAACATGATCAACCACACGCCGGACGCGTTCTCCGCCGAGCACCCGCTCAAAGACGGCGTCATCGCCGACTACGATGTGACCGAGGCCATGATCTCGGCCTTCATCAACAAGGCGGCCGAGCGCAAGTACCCTTGGCAGCCCAAGCCCCGCATCGTCGTGTGCATCCCCTGCGGCGCCACTTCGGTTGAGAAACGCGCCGTGTTCGAGGCCACCATCCAGGCGGGCGCCCGCCAGGCCTACCTCATCGAGGAGCCCATGGCCGCCGCTATGGGCGCCGATCTGCCCGTGACCGAGCCGACCGGTTCCATGGTGGTCGATATCGGCGGCGGCACCACGGAGGTGGCCGTCATCTCGCTCGGCGGCATTGTGACGTCCAGCTCGCTTCGTTTGGCCGGCAACCGGCTCGACGAGGCCATCGCCATGCACCTGCGCGATTTGCTCGGCATCAAGATCGGCGAGCGTACGGCCGAGGTCATCAAGATTAAGATCGGCTCCATCCTTCCCTTCGAGGACGGCCGCGAGCGCGACATGATCATCTCCGGCCAGGACGTCTACACCGAGCAGCCCAAGGAGGTCACCATCCAGTCCGAGGACGTGCGCGCGGCGCTTCAGGCCCCCATCGAGGAGATGGTGCTGCACATCAAGGACACCTTCAAGAAGACCAACCCCGACCTGGCCAGCGACATCATCCAGAACGGCATCCTGCTCACGGGCGGCGGCGGCCTGCTCTCGGGCCTCGACCGCTACCTCACCGACAAGCTTGAGATTCCCGTGTGGGTGTCCGAGACGGCGCTGACCAACGTGGTGTCGGGCTGCCTGAAGGTGCTCGAGACGCCGACGGCCCTCAAGCAGACGCTCATGCGCTCGAAGTAGGTCTTTCGCTTCCTATGGCTCTCAACTTTCAGCAACACGAACCGGCCTCCGCGGGCCGGCTCTCGCTCATTATCGCGCTGGCGGTCTCGCTGGTGTGCGTCGGCCTGTACCAGGCCGAGGGCGCTACAGGCCCCCTGCATTCCCTGCAGTCCGCCGTGGAGGGCGCCATGGTGCCCCTGCAGCGGGCGAGCGCGCCTCTCACCGAGGCCGTGGACGACGCCGGGGCCGCGGCGGCCGAGGGTGGCGTTACCGAGGAGACCTACGCGACGTTGCGCCAGCAGAACGAGCAGCTCGTGCAGCAGCTGGCCGCCGCCGAGGAGCAGCGTCTCGAGAACGAGCGGCTGCGCGGCCTTCTGAACCTGCGCGACACCTACGAGATCACCGGCGTGTCCGGCCGCGTCATCGGGCGGACCACCGACGCGTGGAACCAGACGGTGACCCTGGACGTCGGATCGAGCTCCGGCGTGGAAACGGGGCTCACCGTGCTCGGTCCCACGGGCGTCGTGGGCCAGGTCATCTCCGTGGACGGCGGCTCGTGCCGGGTGCGCCTGCTCACCGATCCGCAGTCCGGGGCGGCCGCCATGGTGCAGTCGAGCCGGGCCGAGGGCATCGTGCGCGGCTCCATGGACGGCCTGCTCTATCTGGAGAACATCGGCGCGGACGTGAACGTGCAGGTGGGTGACGTGGTTCTCACGAGCGGCCTGGGCGGGAGCTACACCCGGGGCCTCATCATCGGCACGGTGGTGCGCGTCGAGGGCAGCGCCGGCAGCGACACCCGCAAGATCGTCGTGGCCCCCAACGACACCGTGAGCCTCATGGAGGAGGCGCTCGTGGTGTTCTCCGCGGCCGACGACGCCGCCGACCGCACCGTGACGGCGCCCACGAGCGCCGACGGCGGCGAGGGAGCGTCCAGTTCCGGCTCGGGCGATTCCGGCGACGGCAACGATACCGGCAGCGGTGACGACAGTGCCAGCGGCGACGGCTCCGGCGACGATGCGGGCCGCTCTGACGGCACCGAAGGAGGGGAGGCCGCATGATGGAACTTTCCCGCGAGACGGTGGCGGGCGTCATCGGCGCCGTCATCGCCGTGCTTCTGCAGATAACCGTGGCGCCGGCCATCACGCTGTTCGAGGCCGTGCCCAACTTCATCGTGGCCTTTTGCATCGTGCGCGCCGTGGCCACGCCGGCCGCGTCCGGGTCGGTCATGCCGCTGGTTTTGGGCCTTCTCTTCGACCTCATGGGCGGCGGTCCTGTGGGAGGGATGGCCTTTGTGCTCGTGCTGGTAACGTTTCTGGCCTCGCGGCTGTTCATGGCGCTCAACAACGATACCCTGTTCATGCCGGTGGCCATCATGCTGGCGTGCATCATGCTCGTCGAGGTGATGTACGGGCTCATCGTCGTGGTCTGCGGCGCCGACGTGCCCTTGGGGGAGGCCTTCCTCTACCGCACGCTGCCCTGCATGCTCTACGACTGCGTCATCGGCCTTTTGCTGTATCCGATCGCCGCGCGGTTGATGGTCGATCGCCCGCGCGTCCAACCCGGGACGCCGGTCCTTCGTTAGGAAGGGGGAGCCGTGCTCGTAGCTATCATCGTCGCCGTCCTGGCGGCGGTCATCGTCATTGTAGCCGTGGCAGCGGCGCTCGCGCTGCGCGCCCGCAGGGAGACGCCCTCGGTCGGCCGCGCCAAGGGAGTCTCGGAGCTTTCCACCGTGGGCGTGGGAAGCTCGCCCTTCGAGCGCCGCTCCAAGGCCCAGGCCGCCCGCGAGGGCGATGTGACCGTGTCCAGCTCCGAGCCCGGGGCCGCGTCGAAGAAGCCCTCTGACGAGCTGGGACGCCGCTTTGCGGGTCTGGCGGCGGCGGCCGTGGCTATCTTTGGCGCCCTGTCGGCGAAGCTGTGGTCCATGCAGATCGCGGGATCTGAGGCCTACGCCCAGGCGGCGGAGGAGAACCTGTACACCACGGTGAAGACGCCCGCCCCCCGCGGCTGCATCTACGACACCAACGGCGAGGCTTTGGTGGTGAACCGCCCGAGCCAGACCGTCGTGGCCGACCCTGAGGTGGCCGACAACCGCGATGTCGTGCGCCGGCTCTCCACGGTGCTGGGGCTTCCCGCCAACGTGGTGCTCCAGCGCATCAACGATGCCGCCGCCGGCGCTCAGAGCCTGCGCGTGGTGGGGGAGGACGTGCGCCTGCGCGACGTGGCCTTCATCGCCGAGCATGCCGACGCTTTCCCCGGCATCACCGTGGAGGAGCGCTCCCAGCGCGAGTATCCCTACGGGGCGCTGGCGGCCCATGTGCTCGGCTACACCGGCTCGCCCTCGGCTGCCCGGCTTGAGGAGAAGATCGAGGGCCGCGACATCCTCGCCATCGACGTGGTGGGCAACGCTGGGGTGGAGGCCACCTACGACGCGTACTTGTCCGGCGAGCACGGCGAGAGCCAGGTCATGGTGGACGCCAACGGCCGGCGCATCTCGGTCATGAGCGACATCAAGGACACCAAGGGCAACGACCTCTACCTCACCATCGACGCCAGGGCTCAGTACGTGGCCGACGCGGCCCTGGCCAAGCTCATCGCGCCATCGGGCGGCGTCATCGGCACGGGCAAGGGCTCCAAGGGCGCCGTTGTGGCACTTGATGTGACCGACGGGTCGGTGCTCGTTATGTCAAGCTTCCCCACCTTCGACCCGACGAATTTCACCGGTGCCTTCTCCCAGGAACTCATGGATAGGTACAACTCCGAGGAGGCCTACGCGCCGCTGAACAACAACGTGGTGTCCGGCCAGTTCATGGCCGCCTCCACCTTCAAGGCCTTCACCTCCTTAGCTGGCCTGGAGTACGGCTTCGCCACGGAGAGCAGCTCGTGGAACTGCACGGGCAAGTGGGACGGCTTCGGCACTGGGGACGTGCAGCGCTGCTGGAAGCACGACGGCCATGGGACGCTCGATCTGCACGGGGGCATCGTGAACTCCTGTGACACGGTCTTCTACGAGATCGGCAAGGCTTTCTACGACCATGGGCCCGCCGGCACCGGCGAGATATCGGAGACGGCGCTCCAGGACTACCTGGGGCAGTTCGGCTTCGGCGAGAAGACCGACATCGATTTGGGCGGCGAGGCTGTGGGCGTCATTCCCACCCCGGCCTGGAAGGCCGAGCGCTGGCAGAACGTGCCCTCCGAAGCCACCTTCCGCGGCGGCGACTACACCAACATGATCATCGGCCAGGGCGATGTGCTCGTGACGCCCTTGCAGGTGGCCTGCGCCTACGCCGGCGTGGCCACGGGCCGCATCATGCGGCCGCACCTTCTGAAGGAGGTGCGCAACAGCGAGGGCGAGACGGTCGTCACCTACGAGCCGGTCGTCGAGCGTACGCCCGAGGTGACCGAGGCCCATCTGGCCTACGTGCGCGACGCGCTGCACGGCATGGTGCAGGAGTCCCACTCCGTGGCGCCCTTGTTCGAGGAGCTGGGAATCGATGCGGCCGGCAAGTCCGGCACCGGCGAGAAGCAGGATCAGAACGACACGGCATGGTTCGTGGCCTACGCCCCCTACAACGATCCGAAGTACGTCGTGGCCTGCGTGGTGGAGCAGGGCGGCGGCGGATCGGACACCGCGGCGCCGGTGGTGGCCGAGGTCATGGGCGCGCTCATGGACTGCGCCGCCGGCACGTCCTCGGTGAAGCCGGAGCGCATCTCCGGCTCGCCCGGCGAGTCCGTCGCCATCGCCAACGACTCCGGCGGCCGTGAGGACTAGCATGGCCCAGCAGCTTCCCCAAATCCACTCGGTTCACTCCAGCCAGCGCCGACCGGCCCACGGCTCGGCGCGCCCGGCTGCGCCCTCGCTGCTTGCGCGCGTGCCCTGGGGCTTCCTCGCCGTCATCGCGGTGCTCGTCGCCTACGGTCTCGTGGTCTGCTGGTCGGCGGTGCAGGGGGACGCCGACTACAACTTCAGCCGCCAGCTGCAGGGCGTGGCCGTGGGCCTGGTCGCCATGGTGGCCCTGTGGGCCTTCGACTACCGGCGCCTTTCGAACCTCACCACGGCGCTGCTCGTCATCAACGTGGTGCTCATCCTTCTGCCCCACATCCCGGGCCTCGGCACCGACGCGGGCATGGGGGCCAAGTCCTGGATCAAGATCGGCATGCAGGTGCAGCCCGGCGAGTTCGCGAAGGTCACGGTGGTGCTCTTCGCCGCGAGTCTTCTGGCCCGCTACCAGGGCACGCTGGACGATTGGCGAGAGTACTGCAAGGTGCTCGGGATGCTGCTCGTTCCGTTCGCGGCCATCATGACCCAGCCGGACTTGGGCACGGGGCTGGTGTATATGGCCATCTCCGCGGTGGTGCTCGTCATGGGAGGCGCCAAGGGGCGCTACCTGCTCATCACGCTCATCGCCGGCATCGCGGCCATCGCGGCGGTGTTCGCCGTCGACGAGCTGCTGAAGTACCAGCAGTCCGACGGCACGTGGGAGTACCGCCTCCTGAAGAACTACCAGCGCAGCCGCCTGCTCGTGTTCCTGAACCCCGAGGGGGACCTTTCCGGCGACGGCTACAACCTCGCCCAGGCCAAGATCGCCATCGGCAGCGGCGGCCTGTTCGGCAAGGGCATCGGGAACGCCACGCAGTCGACCCACGGCTTTCTGCCCGAGGCCCCCACGGACTTCATCTTCTGCGTTCTGGCCGAGGAGTTCGGGTTCGTGGGCGTCATGGCGCTTCTCGGCCTGTACGCCCTGCTCATCGTGGCGTGCCTCTCCATCGCCCGGCGCGCCGACAACCTCTTCGGCATGCTCATCGTCATGGGCGTCATCGGCATGTGGCTCTTCCAGATTTTGGAGAACATCGGCATGGACTGCGGTCTTATGCCCATCACGGGCATCCCGCTGCCCTTCGTCAGCTACGGCTCCTCGTTCATGGTCGTGAACTTCGCGCTCATCGGGCTCATCGGCTCGGTGTACTCCCATACGTCCACGCAGTCCGGCTTTGCCCGGACTCCCTCTCACGGAAGGAAGGCCTCATGAATCTTCCCCTCGATATCCCCGCCCTCCTGAAGGCGGCCACCGATATCGACGAGGCGCGCAACACGCCTCTGGCGGTGTCGGTCTACATCGACGAGACGGCCCCGGGCGATGTGGTGGGCCACGTGCGCAGCGCCTTTGCGAGCGCGGGGGCCAAGACCCGGGTGACCATCGGGTATCTGGATGACAACCTGCTCGCCGAGCCCTACGGGGCCGACGACATGGCGGTCATCGTCGCCGGCGATTCGCCCCGCATCGGCGAGCAGGCGGCCCACATCCGCGGCGCCGGCATCCCGGTCATGGTGGCCACCACGGCCCCTCACGCCGTGGCCGCAGCGGCCGAGGCGGCCGGCTGGCCCGTTCCCGAGGGGGACATCGTCGCGCCGAACATGACCAACCCCACGCCTTTCGGGGACGCCGCCCGGGCTCTGGCGCGCCGCATCACGGCCGGCAGCACCGCCAACGAGGCGCCGAACGCCGCGGCGGCCGAGGCGGCTATCGAGGACATCGAGCACGCGCTGCCCGTGGAGACCGAGCCCGCCGATGCCGAGCCCATTCCCTTGGACGGGGAGGGCGCCTCAACGTTGGATCGTCGCATGGGGGAGTGGATCATCGCCGCCTGCAAGGACAAGCGCCTCGCCTTCGCGCTGGCCTTCCCCTTCGTGCGGCGCCCGCTGTCCTTGGACGCGGTGCGGGCCACCTCGGTGCAGAACGCCGGCGTGGGCGTGGTGGTGTTCATCCCCGGGGCCGACATGCCCATCATGACGCTCAACCAGGCGAAGATGCTGCTGCAGATCGCCGCTGCCTACGGCCAGCCGTTGTCGGCCGAGCGCATCAAGGAGCTGGCGGCCGTCGTGGGCGGGGCGTTTCTGTTCCGCAACATCGCCCGCACGGCCGTCGGCGTGGTGCCGGTGCTCGGCTGGGCCATCAAGGGGGCCATCGGGTTCGCGGGCACCGAGGCCATGGGGCACGCGGCCATCGAGTACTTCGAGGCCGGCGGCGACATCGTCGGCGTGGCATCGGTGGTGCAGAAGGCCCGTGACGAGGCCGTGGAGGCCGCGTCGAAGGCGGCGGCAACCCCCGCCGGCGGCAAGGTGATCGAGGCGGCTCGCGGAGCCGGGGCCTCGGCCTTCCGCGCCCTGCGCGGCAAGGGGAAGGGCGCTGGCAAGGGAGGCGCCCGTGGCTAGGCGCGATCTGTGGCCTCGGGTGGAGCCTTTGCTCTCCCGGGTGGAACGGCCGGCCCGCTACCTGAACCACGAGTGGGGCTCATCGGCGCCGGTGGCCGAGGGGGACTTCGCCTTCTGCATGATCTACCCGGACACCTACGAGTTGGGCCAGGCCAACCAGGCCGTGCGCATCCTCGTGAACGCCGTGAATGCCACTGACGGCATGGGGGCCGAGCGGGCCTTTCTGCCGGCGGTGGACATGGCCGACCTCATGCGCGAGGAGGGCGTGCCGCTGTTCTCCCTGGAGAGTTGCCGCCCCGTGGCCGACTTCGACGTGGTGGGCATCACGCTGCCCCACGAGCTGGCCGCCACCAACGTGCTGGAGACGCTGGACCTCGCCGGCATCCCGCTGCGCACCGCCGACCGCGCCGAGGGCGACCCCATCGTGCTGGCCGGCGGCCCGTGCGCCTACAACCCGGAGCCCTACGCGCCGTTCTTCGACGTCATCTTGGTGGGCGAGGGGGAGGAGCAGCTGCCCGAGACGCTGGCGCTCATCCGCGAGCTGCGCGCATCCGGCGCGCCCCGGGCCGAGATCCTGCGCGAGGTGGTGCGGCGCGTGGGCGGCGCCTACGTGCCGAGTCTGTACCGCTGGCGCAGCGATGAGGAGGCCCAGGCGGCCGGCAGCTGGGCGGAGCCCCTGTTCGACGATGTGCCATGCGTGGTGCACAAGCGCGTCTTCGAGGGTTTCGCCGACAGCCCGGCCCTCGAGCCCATGATCGTGCCCTATACGGAGGTGGTGCACGACCGGCTGAACGTCGAGATCCTGCGCGGCTGCGCGCGGGGCTGCCGCTTCTGTCAGGCGGGCATGATGTACCGCCCGGTGCGGGAGCGCTCGGCCGACAACATCGTGGACGCCGTGGCCCGGGGCCTCGCCGAGACCGGCTACGACGAGGTGAGCCTGACGTCGCTCTCCTCCACGGATCACTCGCGGATCGCCGAGATCCTCTCGCGGGTGAACGCCGACTGCGCCGGGGCCGGCGTGCGCGTGAGCGTGCCCTCCCAGCGCCTGGACGCCTTCGGGGTGGAGATGGCCGAGCTCGTGGCCGGCCAGAAGAAGGGCGGTCTCACTTTCGCGCCGGAGGCCGGCACCCAGCGGCTGCGCGACGTCATCAACAAGAACGTCACCGAGGACGACCTGTTCGCCGCCATTGATGCCGCCTTTGCCGCCGGCTGGCGCCGCTGCAAGCTGTACTTCATGGTGGGGCTGCCCACCGAGACCGACGACGACATCAAGGGCATCGCGAGTCTGGCCCAGCGCGCCTACGACCGCGCCAAGGCCGCCGTGCCGGCCGACCAGCGTGGCAGCGTGCGCATGAGCGTGTCCTGCGCGGTGTTCGTGCCCAAGGCCCAGACGCCCTTCCAATGGGACGGCCAGATCTCCCCGGAGGAGACGCTGCGGCGCGTGGGGCTGCTCAAGCGCTCGGTGAAGTACAAGGCGGTGGACGTGCACTACCACGACCCCGCGACGTCGTTCGTCGAGGCGGTCATGAGCCGCGGCGGCCGCGAGGTGGCCGATTGGGTGGAGGCCGCCTGGCGGCGCGGCGCCCGATTCGACGCCTGGACGGAGCTTTTCAATGAAGAGGCGTGGACGGGCGCTGCCGGGGAGCTGGGGCTTGATCCCGCCGCGATCGCCCAGGCCGAGTTCCCGACCGACTACGTGCTGCCCTGGGCGCACATCACCGCCGCGGTCTCACCGAAGTTCCTCGCCCGGGAGCGGGAGCGCGCCGCTGCCGGCATCACGACGCCGGACTGCACCTTCGAGAACTGCTCCGCCTGCGGCGCCTGCCCCACGTTGGGCGTCGACATCGAGTTGCAGCAGGAGCGCGAGGGCAAGGAGGCGTCGCCGGCCCGCAACCCGTATCGCACGGTCGCGCATCCGAGGCAGGCCGAGCCCCCGCGTCCCGGGCGAGCAGGGCAACGCGAAGGAGCTGCTGGTAAGGAGGCGATTCGATAATGGCCGATCCCCGTCTGTTCCGTCTGCGCGTCACCTTCCGCGAGACTGGCCGTCTGGCCATGTTGTCGCATCTGGAACTGGCCCGCGCCCTCGAGCGCGCCGTGCGCCGGGCGCAGCTGCCCTTTGCGGTGAGCCAGGGCTTCTCGCCGCATATGCGCATCGCCTTCGGGGCGGCTCTGCCCGTGGGGGTGGGAGGCACCGCCGAGATATTCGATCTGTTCCTCACGGACTACGTGCCGGCGCTCCGTGCCCTCGCGGCGTTGCAGGAGGCGAGTCCCGCCGACTTGTACCCCACCGAGGCGCGCTACATTGAGGCGCGCGATGCCGCCGCCAGCGTGGCTTTGCCCGTGAGCACCTACGAGGTCGTGCTCTCCGAGGCTCCGGGCGCCATCGTGGTTCCCGAGGCCATCACCGTTGTGCGCAAGAAGAAGGAGAAGACGCTCGTGCCGGCCGACTTCCTCGTGGGCCCGGTGTCGCTGGACGGCGCCACGGTGCGCTTCTCCCTTGAGGCCAAGCCCACGGGATCCTTGCGCGCCGACGCCTTCGCCCGCGAACTTATTCGCGAGACCGTTGCCGCCGGTCACGCGACCGAGATGCTGCGGCCGATCACCTTCCTCCGCATCGACCAGCGCGCCGCCGAGGGGATTTAGCCCCGCAAAATGGCTTGGAAATCACGAAAGTTCGGCCGAAAGAGCGAAAATCGGGCTTCCTTGTAATACAGAACCGGATGTTTCCCCAGCTGGTGTATTACAAAAGGGCTTTCAAGAGCTTGGCATGCCCGATCTTTCGTCATTTCCAAGCCATTTCAGGCAAAGGAGGGGCGAAAAACGGCGCGATTGCCGATCTTTCGTTGTTTTCAAGCCAACGCGGGCAAATGAAGGTATGATTTAAGGGTTGGAAGTTGAAAGGAAGACCCATGGACGATTGCCTGTTCTGCAAGATCGTGTCCGGCGAGATCCCGTCGGCCAAGGTGTACGAGGACGATGTGTGCTACGCCTTCGACGACATCGAGCCCGAGGCGCCGGTGCACACCCTCATCGTGCCGAAGACCCACTACGACAACTTGGCCGCCGGCGTGCCGGCCGAGGTCATCGGGCATATGATGAGCGTCGTGCCGGAGGTGGCGCGTTTGAAGGGCGTCGGCGAGTCCGGCTACCGCACCGTGGTGAACACGGGCCCCGACTCGGCGGCCACGGTGAATCACCTGCACATTCACGTGCTCGGAGGCACCAAGATGGGCCGCTTCACCTTCGAGGGCTCCTACCGCGAGGCACAGTAGGAAAAATTCTCGAAAAAGGGGCTTGTGCGGAAGAGCGATTCTGTTAAACTATATGGGCTGCTGAAACACGGGGTGTTAGCTCAGTTGGTTAGAGCGCCGGCCTGTCACGTCGGAGGTCGCGAGTTCGAGTCTCGTACATCCCGCCATTTTCAGCACGACACCATTCGGGGTGTTAGCTCAGTTGGTTAGAGCGCCGGCCTGTCACGTCGGAGGTCGCGAGTTCGAGTCTCGTACATCCCGCCATTTAACTAGTTCAGGAGCCTACGGGCTCCTGTTTTTGTTTGATGCCGTACTGGGGATCCGGAAATACGAAAGCGCCCGACTTGAGTGAAATGCTCACTGCTCGAGCGCTTTGGCAAAAGTAAAGCGCCGGACTTATGTGAAATACTCCCCGGTCGGGCGCTTTGCTGATGTCTATGATAGCGCAGTTACTTATTTGACGACTTCGGCAGTGCGTGCGGAGACGTGCTGCGCCCCTCGGGGCGGGGTTTCGGCGTTTCGGGGAGGGGGCGGCAAAGGGAATCGGGGGCGATGCTAGAATCTGTCGTGGAAAACGATGACCCCGAAGGTGAGGGGAAGCTATGATCTGCGATAACATTCTGGAAGCCGTGGGATCGACGCCGCTCGTGCGGCTGCGGCGCATGACCGGGCCCGACGACGCCCAGGTGCTCGTGAAGTTCGAGGCGGTGAACGTGGGCGGCTCGGTGAAGACGCGCACGGCGCTGAAGATGATCGAGCGCGCCGAGGAGCGCGGCGAGCTTGGGCCCGATTCCATCATCGTGGAGCCCACGAGCGGCAACCAGGGCGTGGGACTCGCCCTTGTGGCGGCCGTGAAGGGCTACGCGGCCCGCATCATCATGCCGGACTCCTGCTCGGTAGAACGCCGGCGCATCATGGAGCATTACGGGGCCGAGGTGGTCTGCGTCCACGACGAGGGCGACATCGGCGCCTGCATCGAGGAGTGCATCGCCCTTGCCCAGAAGATGGCCGCGGAGGATCCGCGCGTGTTCGTGCCCCAGCAATTCGTGAACCGCGACAACCTGGCGGCCCATGTCGATGGCACGGCCGCGGAGATCCTTGCCGATGTGCGCGCGGCCGGCATCGCCATCGACGGCTTCTGCTCCGGCTTCGGCACTGGTGGCACCATCACCGGCATAGGCTCCGAGCTGCGCGCGGTCTTCCCCGAGGTGCAGATCTGGGCCGCCGAGCCCGAGCATGCCGCACTGCTCTCAGGCGGCGCCATCGGCACCCATGTGCAGATGGGCATCGGCGATGGCATCCTGCCCGCCATCATGGATACCTCATTCATCGACGGGATCGTCGTGGTGACCGATGAGGAAGCTCTGGCGTGCGCGCGGCGCCTCGCCCGGGAAGAGGGGCTGTTCTGCGGCATCTCCTCGGGCACCAACGTGGCGGCAGCTCTGCGGTTGGCCCGCAAGCTCGGCCCGGACAAGACCGTGGTAACGCTGGCCCCCGACACCGGCGAGCGCTACTTCTCCACGGTGCTGTTCGAGGGGGAGTGAGGCAGCGCGAAGTGGTTGCGGCGGCATCGGATGAGCCCCGCCTTCTGCATGCGGGACAGCTCCGCCGATAGCGCGCTGCGATCCACCCCCAGGTAGTCGGCGAGCTGCTGGCGGTTGAAGGGGATGTCGAACTCGCGGGTGCCGGTGCGCTCGGCCTCATTGGAGAGGTAGGCGAGCACCTTGCCGCGGATGGACTTGGGCGCTACGTGAAAGATGCGGCGCGAGAGGGCGAGGCTCTGCCGAGCGATGGCGGCGATCATGTTGCGGGCCACGAGGGCGTGGTGGTCGCAGCGGCACGAGCAGGGGCCGACCACCTTCGCGAGATTCAGGAAGAGGACGGTGCAGTCCTGGTCGGCGACGACGTCCACGAGCAGCGGCTCGCCGGCGGCGGCGTAGGCCTCGCCGAACATGGCACCGGGCCCGCGCATGCCCACGACGCTCACGTTGCCCCAGGGGTCGACGTGCTCGATGCGGACGCGCCCCGTGAGTACGATGCCGGCAGTGGACACCGAATCCCCCATATGATGGATGCGCTCGCCCTGGGCATAGCGGCGCTCATGGGCATCAAGGCAATCGAGCATCGCGCCGACCTCCTGCGATGCCACGCCAGAAAACAGCGGCGTTCCAGCCAGGAAGGCGTTTCGTTCCATGGGTCAACCTTTTCATTGAAGGAAGCTTCGTTTGTTGTGATTACAACATACAATGCCCTGCCGTGCCAGTACCTTCACAACAGCGGCGCAACGGTGCCGTCTATCTACTGGAACACGGCCGCAAGGGCCGCGACCCGAAAGGGAGTGTCTATGGCGACAGAGCAAATGTTTTGCTTCCAATGCGAGCAGGTGGCGAAGTGCGAGGCCTGCACCGGCGGCGCCGGCGTGTGCGGCAAGCCGGCCGATGTGGCCGATGCCCAGGACGCGCTGACCGGGGCGATGATCGCTTTGGCCCGCACGGCCCGGGAGGCCGGCGTCAAGAACGACCGTATCTGCGATCTCATCGTGGACGGCCTGTTCACCTGCATGACCAACGTGAACTTCGACGGGCAGGCCGTGACCGCGCTTAAGGACGCAGTGCGCGTCGAGACGGTCGCCGTGGCCGCCGCGGCCGGCATCGAGCCGGTCTCCGACTACGACGTCGACCAGATCTGGGGCGACGACGAGGACATCCGCTCGCTCAAGTCCCTCGTGCTGTTCGGCCTGCGCGGTACGGCGGCCTACGCCTACCACGCCCGGGTGCTGGGCTACCGCGACGCGACTGTCGACGAGTTCTTCGCCGACGCCCTGGCGCAGCTGGCCGAGCCGGGCTCGGTGGACGCGCTTCTGCCCCTGGCGCTGAAGGTGGGCGAGGTGAACCTCGGCTGCATGAGGCTGCTCGATGAGGCCAACACGGGCACTTACGGCACGCCGGAGCCCACCACCGTCGCCATGGAGGTGGAGCCGGGCCCGTTCATCGTCATCTCCGGCCACGACTTGCACGACCTGAAGCTTCTGCTGGAGCAGACCGAGGGCACAGGCGTGAGCATCTACACCCACGGCGAGATGCTGCCGGCCCACGCCTATCCGGAGCTGAAGAAGTACCCGCAGCTCAAGGGCAATTTCGGTACCGCGTGGCAGAACCAGAAGAAGGAGTTCGACGGCGTGCCCGCGGCCTTCCTGTTCACCACCAACTGTCTCATGCCTCCCAAGGAGAGCTACGCCGACAACGTGTTCACCACGGAAGTCGTCGCCTTCCCCGGCTGCACGCATATCGGCCCCGACAAGGACTTCGGCCCGGTTATCCAGAAGGCGCTGGAGCTGGGCGGCTACGACGAGCCCCACACGATTCCCGGCATCAACGGCGGCACGACGATGACCACGGGCTTCGCCCAGGGCACGGTGCTCTCCGTGGCCGACACGGTGGTGGACGCGGTGAAGAGCGGCGCCATCAAGCACTTCTTCCTCGTCGCCGGCTGCGACGGCGCGCGCCCGGGCCGCAACTACTACACCGACTTCGTGAAGGCCACCCCCGACGACACGGTGGTGCTCACCCTGGCCTGCGGCAAGTACCGCTTCAACGACCTCGATCTGGGCGAGATCGGCGGCCTGCCGCGCCTCATGGACATGGGCCAGTGCAACGATGCCTACAGCGCCATCCAGGTGGCCGTAGCCCTGGCCGAGGCCTTCGACTGCGGCGTGAACGACCTGCCGCTGTCCATGGTGCTGTCCTGGTACGAGCAGAAGGCCGTCTGCATCCTGCTCACGCTGCTGTACCTGGGCATTCGGAATATCAAGCTCGGCCCCACGCTGCCGGCCTTCGTGAGCCCCGGCGTTCTCGACGTCCTCGTCGAGAACTACGGCATCGCCCCCATCACCACCCCGGAGGCCGACCTCGCGGAGCTTCTGGGCGAGTAGCGCCGAGCACAGAACGAGGAGCCCCGAGAGATCGCGCGAGCGCGACGCGATGCGAGGCAAACGGAAGGCGGCGACCGACGGAGGTCGTCGCCTTTTTCGTTGCCTTCCATGGTTCACGAAGAGTCGGCCGCCATTTTGTGGCGCCGCTCGGTACTTACCGAGAGAGGAGGATGTGGGGTTCCGGCGATGCTAGATCGCGAGCAACTCCAGGATGAGCTGGCAGCGGGTGCCGATGGGGAGCTGGTTGGCGTCCAGGAAGGCGCGCAGGTCGGCGCGGGCCACGGTGAAGGGCTCGATGAGCTCGGCGCTGTCGGGGCGCGCTTTTCCGGCGGCCTCCACCTGGGCGAAGACCACCTGGACGTTCTCCTCGGTAAGGCCCGTGGACGAGAAGCCGGGCTGGGGCAGCGGACGCACCGCCGGGGCGATGTCGTCGCGCAGCCGGTAGCCGGTCTCCTCGGAAAGCTCGCGAGCGACGGCCTCTTCCAAAGACTCGCCGGCGTCGATGAGGCCGGCGGGCAGCGATACGCACCAGCTGTTCAGCGGATAGCGGAACTCGCGCTCCAGCAGCACCGAGCCGTCGGGCAGAAGGGGCACGATGCAGACGGCGTCGGGGTCGGGCGCACCGGTGCTCCCTAAGGCCTCCAAAGCGGCCTCGTAGCGCTCGGGCCCCTTGCGGGAGACGCCCTCGTAGGTGTAGGGGCGCCCGTCGGGCAGCGTGTAGTGCAGGTGGTACTTGTTGATCCAGCCGGTGGAGACGGTCTCGACGGACTCCAGGGCCGGGGTAGGGGGCAGGGGCGCGACGGGGTTTCCTACGACCGCGTTTGTCTTGTCCGCCGCACCTTCCGTCTCCTCCTGCGTCGCCCGCTCTAGGGCCACGGCCCGGGCCACCTCGGCCTCGGTGTCGCGGACGTGCAGAAGCCCGTTGGCGGCGAAGTCGTCGGTGTGGAGGAGCTGGATGCCCACGGCCTCCATGTCCGCCAGGTTCGCCTCCTGCGCCTCGGGGCTGCGCGAGGAGGTGGCATCTCGCAGGACGGCCACGTTGAAGCCGAGCGCGAGACCGTCGTAAGCCGTCGAGCGCACGCAGTTGGGGGTGGTGGTACCGGCGAGTACGAGGGTGCCGATGCCGCGTGCGCGCAGCAGGGCTGCCAGATCGGTGCCGAAGAAGGCCGACCAGCTCGGCTTCATAATGACGGGCTCGCCGGGCGCGGGTGAAAGCTCGGGCGGGCAGTCGAGGCTCGCAGGGTCGGCGGCCGAGAGGGGGCGGCCTCCTTCCGCCCATGTCTCCCAGCGCACGGCCTCCACATCGCTGCCGTCGGCGGCGTAGGCGCGCCGCACGTGGAAGACGGCGAGGCCGTGCTCGCGGGCGGCGGCCAGGGCATGGGCGCAGGCAGGCACCGTGGCGGCCGCGCCGGCGATGCACAAGGGCGAGGCGGCATCGATAAATCCGTTCTGCATATCGATGAGCAGGAAGGCGGCGCGGGCTGGTTCTATCACGGCAACTCCTTAAACTTCGCGGCAGGTTCGCTCCATTGTAGTACTATGGAAGGTGAATCAGGCGGGGGCGTTGCCAATCCATCGCCTTGCCCTCTCGACGAAAGGAATCCCATGATCGGACTTGCTATCATCATCGTTCTCTTGGTGCTGCTCCTGCCCCAGGCGCTGTTCATCGTTCCGCAGCAGAACGTCTACATCATTGAGCGGCTGGGCAAGTTCAACCGCACGGTGGGAGCGGGCCTGAACCTCAAGATCCCGTTCTTCGAGACCATCGCCGCCAAGGTGGACATGCGTACCCGCCAGGAGCAGTTCGGCATCGACGCGAAGACCCGCGACAACGTGACGGTGACCATGGCCATCGCCGCCCAGTACCGCGTGAGCGCCCAACCGGCGTCCCAGGGACAGCCCTCGGGCGTGTGGCGCAGCTACTACATGCTGGCCAATCCCACGGCCCAGATGCGCTCCTACCTCATCGACGCCCTGCGCTCCAGCGTGCCGCAGTACACCCTCGATGAGGTGTTCGACAAGAAGGACGCCATCGCCTCGGATGTGAACCAGACGGTATCCGGCCTCATGGTGGCCTACGGTTACGACGTGGTGAGCACGCTCATCACGTCCATCGATCTGCCCGCCGACGTGGAGCAGTCCATGAACCGCATCAACTCCGCCCAGCGCGAGAAGGAGGCCGCCCAGTCGCTGGCCGAGGCCGAGCGCATCAAGGTGGTCACCGAGGCCCGCGCCCGCGCCGAGGCCATGGAGCAGGCCGGTCGCGGCATCGCGGCCCAGCGCAAGGCCATCGCAGACGGCATCTCAGAGTCGCTCGCGGTCATCAAGAGCTCCGGCGTGTCGGCGGCCGAGGCAAACCAGCTGTTCATCTTCACCCAGTGGACCGACATGATGAGCGAGTTCGCCCGCAACGGCCGCCAGTCCACCGTGGTGCTGCCGAGCGACTTCACGGCGACGGCCTCCATGTTCGAGCAGATGCTCGTGGCCCAGGAGACGGAAGGCGACGACGAGTTCGTCATCGTGGAGGAAGAGGAGAAGTAGCTCCTTCGTCACACCGCTTCGAGCTTCCGTGTGCCGTTCGTGGACTTTCCCAGAAAGGCGCGATAATTTCCCTTGCGCCGAGGGTATAGGGGCGATATACTGTCAAATCGCGTCCAAACGAGAAATGATGCAAGACCATTTAGAAGTATAGAGTAGGAAAAGGCAATGGATATCATTCGCGCTATTGAGCAGCAGCAGATCAAGCAGGACCTCCCCGAGTTCCACGTGGGCGACAACGTGAAGGTTCACTATCGCATCACCGAGGGCAACCGCGAGCGTATCCAGGTGTTCCAGGGCGACGTCATCCGCCGTCAGGGCGAGTCGGTTCGCGAGACCTTCACCGTGCGCAAGATCAGCTTCTCCATCGGCGTGGAGCGCACCTTCCCCGTGCATTCCCCGAAGATCGAGAAGATCGAGGTCACCCGCAAGGGCGATGTGCGCCGTGCCAAGCTGTACTACCTGCGCAACAAGGTGGGCAAGGCCGCCAAGATCAAGGAGAAGGCGTTCCGCTAGGCCTTATCTTTTGTGTTTGCGAGGGCTCCTTCGGGGGCCCTTTTTCGTATTCTTCGCCGGTGGGAAGGAGCCCGAGGTGATTGATCTGACCGTCCCCGAGATCCGACGGAAGCTGCAGGAGGCCGACTCGGCCGCCTTCGCCGTGTTAGAGCGGTCGCTTGTGGCCGACACGCGCAAGGGCGTGCGGACGGCCGTGGAAGTGGCGCGCCGGCGCCTCGAGGCCGAGGCCGCCGAGGCGGCGCGCCTGGCGGGGATGTACGCGTTCGAGCGGGAGCTCGCCGCCGAGCGTGGAGGGTCGGTGGTCATCGGGCTAGACGAGGTGGGACGGGGGCCCTTGGCAGGACCTTTGGCCGTGGGGGGCGTCGTGCTGAACGCGGACGACCCCATCGCCGGGCTCAACGACTCCAAGCAGGTGAGGCCGGAGGACCGCGAGGCCATCGCCGAGGAGGTGCGCCGGCGCGCCCGGGCGTGGACGGTGCAGTACGTGGAGCCGGCCGATATCGACCGAGTGGGCATGACGGCGGCTTTGCGTCAGGCCTTTACCGCCGCCATCGCCGAGGTGGAGGCCCAGGGCGTTGCGGTGGACGTCGTTCTTCTGGACGGCAACCCGCTGCATCTTGATCCGCGGGAGGTGAACGTCGTGAAGGGGGACGGGAAGTGCGCCTCCATCGCCGCCGCGTCGCTCGTGGCCAAGGTGGCGCGCGATCATGTGATGGAGGCCTATGCCGAGCAGTACCCCGGCTACGGCTTCGAGTCGAACAAGGGGTACGGCTCCGAGGGCCATATGGCGGCCATCCGCGAGCGGGGGCTTTGTCCCATCCACCGGCGCAGTTTCTGCTCCTTCGCCGCCCAGGAGAGCCTGTTCTAGGGATTTTGCGACGTCGATGCGACGCTAGTGCGACGCTGCTGCGACGCCAGTGCGGTCGGCGCGAGGAACGAAACGGGACATTCCCGCGTCATTTTTACGGTCGTGCTCGACTAAGGTGTGCTCCATCGAGAGGAAAGGAGCGCACCTTATGGCTGCGAGCAGTGAGGCGGGCGTGTTGGAGCGTCCCGCGATTAAGGAGAAGAAGCCCAAGTCCGCGTCGGCGCCCAAACGCAAGGCGAAAGAGGGATCGAGGAAGCGGCGGCCTGCCGATCCGAACGCCCGGGGACGCCGCAACCAGGCGCTGGGGGCGCGGGGCGAGGAGGCGGCCGCGCGGTTCCTCCAGCGCAACGGCTACACCATTCTCGAGCGCAACTGGACCTGTTTCGCCGGGGAGGCCGATATCATCGCCGTCAACGACGAGGCGCTCGTGTTCGTCGAGGTGAAGACGCGCCGCAACGCCGACAAGGGGCTGCCCAGCGAGGCGGTCACCCGGGCCAAGCGCGAGAAGTACGAGCGCATCGCCCTCGCCTACATTCAAGACCATTTCTTCGGCGAGGCCGTGGTGCGCTTTGATGTGGTGGCCATTATCGTGCTCTCCGACGATCGCGCCTTCATCCGGCACCATCTGGGCGCCTATTCGGCGGGTTGAGCCGTGGCGCGGGGTCAATGCGCCGTCATGGGGGCGACGGTTCGCGGTGTGGAAGTGGTGCCGGTGCGGGTCGAGGTGGTCGTTTCCGGCGGCCTGCCGGGCATGGCCATCGTGGGCATGCCGGACGCGGCCATCCAGGAGGCGCGGGAGCGGGTGCGCGCCGCGCTGCGGGCAGCGGGGTTCTCCATGCCGGGGGAGAAGATCGTCGTGAACCTGGCGCCGAGCCATCTGCGCAAGACGGGGTCGGGGTTCGACCTTCCCATAGCCTTGGGCATTCTGGCGGCCACGGGGCAGATCGATCCGGCCTGGGCGCGGGACGCGCTCTACGTGGGCGAGCTCTCGCTGGACGGGCGCGTGCGGCCGGTGGCGGGCACGCTCGCCTGCGCCATCTGCGCCCGGCGCCTCGGGTTGGACTTCGTCTGCGCCGCCGACAGCGATCCGGTGCCCTTGGACGACGTGCGGCTGCTCGCCATGACGTCGCTGGCTCAGGCGGCCCGTGAGGGAGGCGCGGCGGCGGTGCTGCCGGCCCACGGGGGGCGGGCGGTCTCGGTGGCGGCCGTCGAGGCGCTCGACTTCGCGGAGGTCGCGGGTCACGAGACGGCCAAGCGGGCCTTCCAGATCGCCGCGGCCGGCGGTCACGGGCTGCTCATGATGGGACCGCCCGGGTCGGGCAAGACCATGCTCGCCTCCCGCATGCCCTCCATCATGCCGCCGCTCTGTCCCGACGAGATGCTGGAGGCGGCCGTGGTTCATTCCGTGGCCGCCGAGCCCATCGATGCCATCATCGCGGGCCAGCGCCCCTTCCGCCATCCGCATCACAGCGCCACGTTGGCCGGGCTCGTAGGAGGTGGCAGCCCCCTGCGGCCGGGCGAGGTGTCCCTGGCCCACCACGGAGTGCTCTTCTTGGACGAGCTGGCGGAGTTCAAAAGCTCGGTTTTGCAGGGCATACGCCAGCCCATGGAGAGCGGATCGGTGATGCTCACCCGGGCCGACGGCAACGTGACCTTCCCGGCGCGGTTCATGCTCGTGGCGGCCAGCAACCCGTGTCCCTGCGGGTATTTCGGCGACGAGGAGCGGGAGTGCACCTGCACGGTGCCCCAGATCCGGGGCTACCAGAACCGCATCGGCGGTCCCCTCATCGACCGCATCGACCTGCATCTGGACGTCCGCCGCATCCGTCCGGCGGAGATTTTGGAGCGGAGGCGGGGGACGAGCTCCGCGCAGCTGCGGGAGGGGGTGATGGCGGCCCGGGACTTCGCCTCGTGGCGCGCATCGCAGATGGCCGAAAAGGAGCCCGACGGCTCCATAGAGGCCTTGGCCGACGGGCCGCGCCGCTTCATGATCGCCCAGGCCGAGCTGCACGCCATGAGCGGCAGGGCCATCACGCGCACGCTCGCGGTGGCCCGCACCATCGCCGACATGGCGGAATCCCAGGAAATCGAGAGCGCGCACATCGCGGAGGCCGTGAACTTCCGCGTGCGCGATGGAATAGGAGGAAAGTGACCGATGCCTGTGAAGGTAATGAGATTGGAAGGGGAGCGCTTCGAGCTTGCCTTGGAGGATCCGCTGTTCCCGAAGGCGCTGAAGAGCATACCCCACCCGCCGGCGCGCCTGTACGGCGTGGGCTGCCCCGGCGCGTTGGTCGAGGGACTGGCCGTCGTGGGTGCGCGGCGCGCGACGCCCTACGGGCGCGGCTGCGCCAAGCGCTTTGCCGCGGCTGCCGCCGAGCGCGGCGTCGCCATCATCTCCGGGGGCGCGCGGGGCTGCGACGCCGTGGCCCACGAGGCGGCCTTGGCCGCGGGCGCGCCCACGGTGGCCTTCCTCGGGGGCGGCTGCAACCAGCTGTACCCGGCGGAGAACGCGGGGCTCTTCCAGCGCATCGTGGCGGCCGGCGGCGCGGTGGTCTCCGAGCACGAATGGGACTTCCCGCCCCAGCCCCACACCTTCCGCGCCCGCAACCGGCTCATTGCGGGGCTCTCCCGGGCCACGCTCATCGTGGAGGCGGGGCTGCCCTCGGGCACGTTCTCCACGGCCGACGAGGCGCTGCTCGCGGGCCGGGAGGTATGGGTGGTGCCGGGGGCCATCACCTCTGCGGCGTCGAAGGGGGCGAACCGCCTGCTGTACCAGGGGGCGCTCCCCATTGTGGACGACGAAGCCTTCGCCGACGCCCTCTTCGCCACCTTCGGTTGCCTGAAGGAGCAGCGGGCCGAGGCTGCGGACGATCGCGGCAAGGCGAGCCAGCCCTATCGCGGCGAGGAGGCTCTGCTCGCGGCGCTGCAAGCGGAGCCTTTGGGCATGGAGGCCCTGCGTCAGTTGGCCGAGGATCATGCTCCGGCTGGCGACACGTTCACCTGGCTCATGATTTGGCTCGCCGAGGCCCAGCGCGACGGGCTCATCGCCCAGTACCCCGACGGGCGCTACGGCCCGCATCCGGCCCTGCGGACGGCGGTGTAGGCCATGGCTGTGTCGATAGGGAGAAGCTGGGGCGCCCAAGCGGAATTGACGGGCCTTACGGCACCGTTGTTTGGTATCCTTTTGCCCCATGAGCAATACGGTAACCATAGTAGGCGCAGGACTGGCGGGCAGCGAGGCGGCCCTGAACCTCGCCTCGCGCGGAATCTCCGTGCGCCTTGTCGAAATGCGACCCGCGCGTCCGACCGCCGTGCACCATACGGGAGACGCGGCCGAGCTCGTCTGCTCCAACTCGCTCAAGAGCACCAAGCCCGACAGCGCGGCGGGGCTTTTGAAGGCGGAGCTCACGACTCTGGAGTCGCCGCTGATCGCGGCGGCGAAACGCCATGCGGTGGCCGCGGGCGGCGCGTTGGCGGTGGATCGGGTGCTGTTCTCCCGAGACGTGACGCGCCAGGTGGAGGAGCATCCCCTCATTGCGGTGGAGCGCCGCGAGGCGACGGACATCCCCTCCCTTGCCGCCGGCTCGGACGCGATCGTCTTGGCGAGCGGCCCGCTCACCTCCGACGCGCTCTCATCGTCGCTTATGGCCCTGACGGGGCGAGACGCCCTGGCCTTCTACGACGCTGCGGCGCCGGTGGTGATGGCGGATTCCATCGACTTTGGGAAGGTGTTCCGCCAAAGCCGCTACGAGGACGCCGGTGCCGGCGGAGACTATCTGAACGCCCCGTTCACCCGGGAGGAGTACGACGCCTTCATCGAGCAGCTTCTCGCGGCCGAGCGCGTCATCGCCAAGGACTTCGAGACCCGCGAGCTGTTCCAAGCCTGCCAGCCCATCGAGGAGATAGCCCGGGCGGGCCGCGACGCCCCGCGCTTCGGCACCCTGAAGCCGGTGGGGCTCACCGATCCGCGCACGGGGCGCCGCCCTTGGGCGGCTTTGCAGCTGCGCGCCGAGGACGCCCACGGCGCCAGCTACAACCTCGTCGGGTTCCAGACCAACCTCACCTTCCCCGAGCAGCGCCGCGTGTTTCGCATGATCCCCGGCCTGGAAGAGGCGGAGTTCGCGCGCTACGGCGTCATGCACCGCAACACCTTCATCGACGCGCCGCGGCTGCTCGACCGTCGTAACCGGCTCGTCACGCCGCAAGCGGACGCCCTCGGCGTCCCCGTCTACGTGGCGGGTCAGCTTGCCGGCACCGAGGGCTACTGCGAGGCCATCCGCAGCGGGCTGCACGTCGCGCTGGCCGTGACTGCCGATCTTGCGGGGATCGCGCTGCCGGAGCTGCCGACGGAGACGGTGTTCGGGGCGCTTCTGGCCTACGCCACGGATCCGGCGACGAAGGACTACCAGCCCATGCACGTGAACTTCGGGCTCATGGCTCCGCTCTCGCCCCCGGTGCGCAACAAGCGCGCCCGCTACCAGGCCTACGCCGACCGCGCCAACGAGGCGCTTGCGGGCTATAGGGAGGCCCTGGCCGAGGCGGGGCTGCTGCCGTGACGGGGCGCAAAGGCGCTGGCGGCGGAAACGCCGCCGACGGGGCGCCGCTGTCCGGCGAAGAGGCGGTGGCGCGGTTCTGCGATCACCTCGCCTCCGAGATGGGCGCCTCGGCCCATACGGTGCGCGCCTATCGCGAGGACATGGAGGCCTACCTGCGCTGGGCGCAGCGGGCGGGTGTCGACCCGCTCGCTCCCACCTACCGCCAGCTGAGGCGCTACCTCGCCGAGCTCGACCAGGCGCGCTACGCCCGCACCACCATCAAGCGGCACCTGTCGTCTCTGCGCACGTTCTTCCGCTGGGCGTGCGTGATCGGCCTCGCCCCGGCCGATCCCGCCAGCGTGCTGTCGGCCCCCAAGGTCGACCGGCGGCTCCCGAAGGTCGTGTCCGACGGCGACGTGGAGCGCCTGCTGGCCGTCTACGGCCCGACCGACGCCGACGGCGCGCCCCGCGAGCAGACGGCGGCGCAGATGCGCGATGCGGCGCTCCTGGAATTCCTGTTCTCCTGCGGCGCCCGCGTCTCCGAGGCCTCCGGGCTTCTCCTTTCCTGGGTGAACTTCCCCGAGTGCGAGGTGAAGGTGTTCGGCAAGCGCGCCAAGGAGCGCATCGTGCCCTTGAGCCGCCGGGGCGCCGAGGCCATGGCCCGCTATCTCGAGAAGGCGCGGCCGGAGCTGCTCGGCGACAGGCAGAGCGACTACTTCTTCGTCAGCAACCGGGGAAACCAGATGAAGCCCGACGGCATCCGCAAGATGTTCAAGCGCGCTCTGGCCACAGCGGGGCTGGACGAGTCGCTCTCGCCCCATGCCCTGCGCCACTCCTTCGCCACCGACCTTCTGGAGGGTGGCGCCGATCTGCGCAGCGTCCAGGATATGCTGGGGCATGCGAGCCTCACCACCACGCAGATCTACACCCATGTGACCCCGGAGCGCCTGAAGGAGATCCACGGCCTCGCCCATCCCCGGGCTTAGGTTGCCCAACCGTAGGGGGCGACCTTGGTCGCCCCTGTTTTGTCGTGCAAGTTTGCTCCCGTCGGGAGGGCCGACCGAGGTCGGCCCCTGCGGAACGATACGGGCGTAATTTACAAATGGCGAACAGAGGCGTTGCGCGGGGTCATCGGGGCGGTTGCGCCATCGTGACCAGTGGCTTTTCCGGGTCTTCCCCTCCTGTATTTTGTGCAAGAATCACCGTGACGATCCAGATGGACCGTCGATCGGACGGATTGCGCGGAAGGGAGGAGCCATGAGTCGCAAGAAGGCGAAGATGCTGTTTTGGGCGGCGCTCGTCGTGCTCGCCTACATTCCCTACCTCATGCAGTCCGCCAGCCACGCTGTCATGTAGGTTCCGGATACGCCACAGCGGAAACCCACTCAGGAGCCCTCGGGGGAGAGGGCTCCTTTTGCGCTCGCTGTCGGTTGCGGGGGGGGGGCATGACCAGCTGCTCGCGGCGGCCGCCGTCGGCGGCTTTAAGGCGGCGGCGGGCGGCACGGGACTCCGAACCCTCGCGCGGCTTGCGGGGCCGTTTCATCGCTGAGTGGAAAACTCAGCGCAATCCCTTGAATTCCCCTGAAGCGAGGTTCATACTTCACCCACCCTTTCGGGATATCCGTTCCCAAGAGGCAGGCTGGCACATCTCGTTCATACGGAGGAAAGGATGCACAAAGAGGAGCTCACCGACGGGCAGTCCCTGCGCGGGTTCGCGCTCGCCACCATCGCGTTTCTGGCCATTTTCGCCGCCACGGCGATCCCGATTCCCCTCTATGCCGACTACCAGGCCACCATCGGGCTCACTACGGCGGATATCTCCAATACGATGTTCACCTACCTCACCGGCGTGGCCTTGACGCTCTTGCTCGCCGGACGCATCTCCGACGCCTTCGGGCGTACTCCCGTGACCAGCCTCACCCTCATGCTCGCCATCGTCGGCTGCATCATGTTCATGATGGCCGACAGCGGCGCGGCCGTGCTCGCCGCCCGCTTCGTCCAGGGCCTCTCGGCCGGCTTCGGCATGAGCGCCGTGTCCGCTCTCGTCATCGACTGCGTGGGGGAGAAGCACCTCGGCTGGGGATCCACCGTTGCCAGCTGCGGCGCCATGGTCGGCATCATGATCGGCTCGGTGGCCGTGGGCGTCCTCTACGACATCGTGCCGAGCATCGCCGTGCTCTACGGTATCATGATCGTCATCCTGGCCGTGTGCCTGTTCCTCATGCCCGTGGTGCACGAGCCCCTCGACCAGACGCTCTCGCTGCGCGCCGTGCTGAGGGTGCGCGTCTATATCCCCACCGACAACCGGCGCCTGTTCGCCGTGGTGGCCGTGTGCTACCTGGCTACCTGGCTCGTCTCCTGCTTCTACCAGTCGTTCTCGGCGCCCATCGCCCAGCAGTGCTTCGGCGAGACCTCGCCCCTGGCCGGGTCGGTCATTCTGGCCCTGATCATGGCGCCGTCGCTTCTCGGCGGCCCGCTCGTGCAGCGCTTCGAGCCCAAGCGTACCCTCGTCGTCTCCATGACGGCCGTGACTCTCACCACGGCGCTCATGGCGCTGTTCATCCTCATGGGCGCCGAGCTTCTGTTCATGGCCGACTGCGCCCTGTTCAGCTTCGCCATGGGCGTGGCGGTGTCCGTGTCGCTGCGCCTTCTGCTTCTGCGCGTGAGCGTGCTGCGCGTCTCGGCCATCCTCGCCTCGGTGAACCTCGTGGCCTACGCCGGCTCGGCGGTCACCGGCGTGGTCTGCGGCATCCTTTTGGAAGCGACCTCCTTCGTCTTCGTGTTCGCCGCCATGGCCGCCGTGCTCGTCGCTGCCAGCCTGTTCGTGGCGGTCTGCCTGCGGGCGCCCAGCGAGAAGAAGAAGGACGCCCGCCTCACGCTGTCCCGCTTCCGGAAGATGAAGGGCATGGGGGAGTCGTCGGCTCCCGAGCCCGCGACGGGGGAGGCCGTTCCCGAGGATGCCTCCGTCGCTGCCCCGCGCTCATATAACCTGAGCGCTCATCTATGCAAAATCCGTGAACACGAACAAAAGTTCCCTAAATTGCTAGCCAGCGGCCGCGCGAATCGTTAGAATACGCAGACGAAACAAGAGAATTCGGCAACGGGCGGCCCGCGCGGCGCCCGTTGCTTCACGTCTGCGAAGGAAATCCAGCCCATGGCCAACGAGATCGTCATCAAAGGCGCCCGCGAGCACAACTTGAAGGACGTCGACCTGATTATTCCCCGCGACGAGCTGGTCGTCATCACGGGCCTTTCCGGCTCCGGCAAGTCCAGCCTCGCCTTCGATACCATGTACGCCGAGGGGCAGCGCCGCTATGTGGAGAGCCTCTCCAGCTATGCCCGCATGTTCCTGGGCCAGATGTCCAAGCCCGATGTGGACTCCATCGACGGCCTGTCGCCGGCGGTGTCCATCGATCAGAAGACCACGTCGAAGAATCCCCGCTCCACCGTGGGCACCACCACCGAGATCTACGACTACCTGCGCCTTCTGTTCGCGCGGGTGGGCGTGCCTCACTGCCCGGAGTGCGGCCGCGAAATCAAGAAGCAGACCACCGACCAGGTGACCGACGACATCCTGCGCCTCGGCGACGACGCCCAGGGCGAGTCGACGAAGGCCATCCTCATGGCCCCGGTGGTGGCCGGCCGCAAGGGCGAGTTCACGAAGCTCTTCGCCGATCTGCAGAAGGAGGGCTTCTCCCGCGTGCGCATCGACGGCGAGATCGTGAAGCTAACCGGTGAGCCCGTTACCCTGAACAAGAAGATCAAGCACTTCATCGACGTGGTGGTCGACCGCGTCACGCTGAAGGAATCCGCCCAAAGCCGCATCGCCGAGGCCGTGGAGCTGGCATGCAAGCTGGCGGGCGGCCGCGTTCTTGTGCAGGTGCTCGGGCCCGACGGCAACCCGCTCGGTGCGGCCGGGGGCACCTCCTCCGGCGCCACGGGCGGCCTCGGGGAGGGGGAGCATTTGTTCTCGCTGGCCCTCGCGTGCCCCGAGCACGGCCACTCCATGGACGAGCTGCAGCCCCGCGACTTCTCCTTCAACGCCCCCTACGGCGCCTGCCCCGACTGCCTCGGCATCGGGAGCCGCGACGAGGTGGACCCCTCGCTCGTGGTACCGGATCCGTCCCTCACGCTGAACGAGGGCGTCATCGCGCCGTTCAAGAGCGGCAACTACTACCCCCAGGTGCTGCGCGCCGTGGCCCAGCATGTGGGCACCGACGCCGACACCCCGTGGGAGGACATGCCGAAGAAGGCCCAGAAGGCGCTCTTACACGGCCTCGGCAACGAGAAGGTACGCGTGGACTACCGCACCGTGGACGGCCGCGACACCTACTGGTACATCGAGTGGGAGGGCGTGCTCGCCGCGGTGAAGCGCCGCTATACCGAGGCCCAGTCCGACGCCCAGCGCGAGAAGCTGTCGGCCTATTTCGCCACGGTGCCCTGCGAGACCTGCGGCGGCAAGCGCCTGAAGCCGGAGGTCCTCGCGGTCACGGTGAACGACAAGTCCATCCACGACGTCACGGAGATGTCGGCGGCCGAGTCGCTGGCGTTCTTCGAGGGGCTGCACTTCACGGGCCAGGCGGCGGTTATCGCCCTGCCCATCGTGAAGGAGATCCGCGAGCGGCTGCGCTTCCTCGTGGACGTGGGCCTGGACTACCTCACGCTGGAGCGGGCCACGGCCACGCTCTCCGGCGGCGAGGCCCAGCGCATCCGGCTCGCCACCCAGATCGGCGCCGGGCTCATGGGCGTGCTCTACATTCTGGACGAGCCCTCCATCGGGCTTCACCAGCGCGACAACGAGCGGCTCATCGCCACGCTGGAGCGCCTGCGCGACCTGGGCAACACCGTGGTGGTCGTGGAGCACGACGAGGACACCATCCGGGCGGCCGACTTCGTGGTGGACATGGGCCCGGGCGCCGGCGAGCACGGAGGCCACGTCATCGCGGCGGGGACGCCGGCCGAGGTCATGGCCACCGAGGGCTCCGTCACGGCCGACTACCTGTCGGGGCGCCGCCGCATCGCGGTGCCGGAGACGCGTCGCAAGCCCGGGCGCGGCACGTTGAAGATGACCGGCGCCAAGGAGAACAACCTGAACAACGTCACACTGGAGGTGCCCATCGGCACGCTCACCGTGGTCACGGGCGTCTCCGGGTCCGGAAAAAGCTCCCTTATCACCGACACGCTGGCACCGGCGCTCGCCAACCGGTTGAACCACGCTCATCGCCGCACCGGACCCTACCGCAAGATCACGGGCCTGGAGAAGCTCGACAAGGTCATCAACATCGACCAGAGCCCCATCGGGCGCACCCCGCGCTCGAACCCGGCCACCTACATCGGGCTGTGGGACGATATCCGCGCGCTGTTCGCCAGCACGGCCGAGGCCAAGGCCCGCGGCTACGCGCCGGGGCGCTTCTCCTTCAACGTGAGCGGCGGCCGCTGCGAGGCCTGCAAGGGCGACGGCCAGATCAAGATCGAGATGCACTTTCTGCCCGACGTGTACGTGCCCTGCGAGGTCTGCAACGGTGAGCGCTACAACCGCGAGACGCTGCAGGTGACCTACCGCGGCAAGAACATCTCCGAGGTGCTCGACATGACCGTGGAGGACGCTCTGCACTTCTTCGAGAACATCCCGGGCATCCGCCGCAAGCTGCAGACGCTCTTCGACGTGGGCCTCGGCTACATCCGCCTGGGCCAGCCGGCGACCACGCTTTCCGGCGGCGAGGCCCAGCGCGTGAAGCTCGCCAGCGAGCTGCAGAAGCGCCAGTCCGGCAAGACCTTCTACATCCTGGACGAGCCCACCACGGGCCTGCACTTCGAGGACGTGCGCCAGCTGCTCGAGGTGCTGCAGCGCCTCGTGGACGCCGGCAACACGGTGCTCGTCATCGAGCACAACCTGGATGTCATCAAATGCGCCGACCACATCGTGGACTTGGGCCCCGAGGGCGGCGACCGCGGCGGCACCATCGTCGCCCAGGGCACGCCTGAGGAGGTGGCCGAGGTGGAGGGCTCTTACACCGGCCACTTCGTCAAGCGCATGCTGGAGGCCGACCGCCAACTGGCCTCCCGTTAAGCGTCCGGCCCTATCCCGGAGGGGCAGACCAAGGTCGCCCCCTACGGAGAGGGAATATGGAACCTCGTGCCCCGTCGCGCCCATGCGGCGGCGCTTCGGTATAATTTCCTCCATGAAGAAGCGTACCCGCGAAAAAGTCGCCCTGCTCGTGTTCGCGCTGCTCGTCGTGCTCGGCGGCAGCGTGCTTCTGCGCTACTTCGAGACGGGCCGCTCCTTCAATATGGCCGCCACGGCCGTGGACGACGCCTTCGGGCAGATGTCCGGATATACGGCCATCGTCTTCGACGGCACCTACGACGTCCTGGACGCGCTGCGCCCCACGAAGCTCCCCTCGGTGGATGGGGGCGCCGAGGAGCGTCCCGAGACACTGGGCGAGATGGTGGCCGCCGAGCTGGCGCGGTTGCCGCTGTCCATGCGCGAGCGGCCCGTGTACGCCTCGGACGTGCGCTCGTTCTACGAGGAGAAGGGCGCCGGCGTCCTCACGCTGAACGTGGACGACCTCGCCCGCTACGAGAAGCCGCGCATCCTCATGGCCGGCGACCGCAAGATCGGCGTCGTGGCCGTGGACTACTACGCCTCGGCTCGTCAGCTGAAAAAGCTGCACGACGAGCTCGCGTCCGCCGGCGCCGAGTCCTTCGTCTGCCTCGTGCCGCGCCTGAGCTGCCTGGCGGACACCGACGACTTCAACGTGGTCATCGTCACCGACGACGACCAGGCCGAGCCCGGCCGCGGCGAGGGCGAGGGAAGCGCGCACATCGTCTACGCGCCGGAGCGCGGGCAGGTGGGCGTCGTGCTGCTCACGTCCCTGAACGTCCCCTCCTCGAAGGTGTACGCCTCGCTCTAGCCCGTTTGCCGGCCGCCGGTGCGCAAATTCGCGGGCTTTGTTTCGGCTCAGTTAATTAGTCATCGTTTGGAAATTCTCCGTCCTATAATGCAGCGCGAAGGCGGAGGTGCACCGTGGCACCGCCGCGAGCCCTTTCCGCATAAAGGAGGTTCCTTTGAGCTACGTCGACAACGTCATCGAGCAGGTGAAGGCGAAGAACGCCGAGCAGCCCGAGTTCATCCAGGCCGTCACCGAGGTGCTCCAGTCCCTCGAGCCGGTCATCGAGGCCCATCCCGAGTACGAGCAGGCCGCGCTGCTCGAGCGCATCGTCGAGCCCGAGCGCGTCATCATGTTCCGCGTGCCGTGGGTCGACGATAACGGCAAGATCCAGGTGAACCGCGGCTTCCGCGTGCAGTTCAACAGCGCCATCGGCCCCTACAAGGGCGGCCTGCGCCTGCATCCTTCCGTGAACCTCGGCATCATCAAGTTCCTCGGTTTCGAGCAGATCTTCAAGAACAGCCTCACCACGCTGCCCATGGGCGGCGGCAAGGGCGGCTGCGACTTCGACCCGAAGGGCAAGTCCGACATGGAGGTCATGCGCTTCTGCCAGGCCTTCATGACCGAGCTGTTCCGTCACATCGGCGCCGACACCGACGTGCCGGCTGGCGACATCGGCACGGGCGCCCGCGAGATCGGCTACATGTTCGGCCAGTACAAGAAGATCAAGAACGTCTTCGAGGGCGTGCTCACCGGCAAGGGCCTTAGCTTCGGCGGCTCGCTCGCCCGCACCGAGGCCACCGGCTACGGTCTGGTGTACCTCGTGGAGGAGTACCTGAAGTGCAACGGCGATTCCTTCGACGGCAAGACGGTCTGCATCTCCGGCTCCGGCAATGTGGCCATCTACGCCACGCAGAAGGCCCAGCAGCTCGGCGCCAAGGTGGTCACCGTGTCCGACTCCACCGGCTGGGTGTACGACCCGGCGGGCATCGATGTCGCGCTGCTCAAGCAGGTCAAGGAAGTGGAGCGCGGCCGCCTCACCGAGTACGCCGCCCGTCGCGAGGGCGTCGAGTACCACGAGGGCCGCGGCGTGTGGGTCACCCCCTGCGACATCGCGCTGCCCTGCGCCACCCAGAACGAGGTGCACATGGAGGACGTCGAGAACCTCGTGAAGAACGGCTGCAAGATTCTCGCCGAGGGCGCCAACATGCCCACCACGCTCGAGGCCACCGAGTACGTGCAGGAGCACGGCATCGTGTTCTTCCCGGGCAAGGCGGCCAACGCCGGCGGCGTGGCCACCTCCGGTCTGGAAATGTCCCAGAACTCCGAGCGCCTCTCCTGGACCTTCGAGGAAGTGGACGCGAAGCTCAAGGGCATCATGGTGAGCATCTTCCACGCCATCGACGACGCTGCCAAGCGCTACGGCCACGAGGGCAACTACGTCATGGGCGCCAACATCGCCGGCTTCGAGAAGGTCGCCAACGCCATGATGGCCCAGGGCATCGTGTAATCGATTCCGTTCGCCCTGACGGGTCGAACGGATCTGCCGACGCTGCGAACAGCCTGTGAGTCGCATGAAAAGAACCCCCCGTGATGAACTGGGGGTTCTTTTTACGTGCTAGAATGACGGTGTTCATGCGATGGGGAAGGGGACCGTGGCGATTCACGAAGACATAGCGGCGTTTCTCGCCTCCCATGCGGACGAGGGGTACCGGGCGTTCCAGGCGAAACTCATCCCGAATATCGATGCGGCCACCATCGTGGGCGTGCGCACGCCCGAGCTGCGGAAGTTCGCGAAAGGACTCGCCCGGCGGGAAGATGCAGGGGAGTTTCTGGCGGCGCTGCCGCACGGCGCCTTCGAGGAGAATCAGCTGCACTCGTTCGTCATCGCGCAGGAACGTGACTTCGGTAAGCTCGTCGGCGAGATCGAGCGCTTCCTGCCCTTCGCCGACAACTGGGCCACCTGCGACCAGCTGTCCTGTCGCGGGCTCGCCGCGAATCCCGATGCCGCCCTGGTGAAGGTGCGGCAGTGGCTGGAAAGCGACCACGAGTACACGGTGCGCTTCGCCATCGGCGTGCTGCTGCAGCTGTTCCTCGACGAGCGGTTCCGACCCGAGTTCTTCGAGTGGGTCGTCGCGGTGTCGCGACCGGAGTACTACGTGAACATGGTGCGCGCCTGGTATTTCGCCGAGGCGCTGGCCAAGCAGCCGGCGGCCGCCGAGCGCGTCATCGCCTCCGGCGCCCTCGACGAGTGGACCCACAACAAGGCCATCCAGAAGGCCATCGAGAGCCGCCGCATCCCCTTTGAGCAGAAGGGCCGCCTGCGCGCCCTGAAGCGGCGGTCGTAAGCGGGAAGTAGGCTATTTCGTATAACTCGAACTAACGTTCCATGTTATACTGGGCGGCATGGAACGTGAGCGCACATATGTCTGTATCGATCTGAAGAGCTTCTACGCCTCGGTGGAGTGCGTGCGCCGGGGGCTGGATCCCATGACCACACGGCTGGTGGTGGCCGATCCGACGCGCTCGGAGATGACCATCTGTTTGGCGGTGAGCCCGGCCATGAAGGCGGCGGGGGTGAAAAACCGCTGCCGGCTCTATGAGATTCCCGAGGGGATCGACTACATCACGGCTCAGCCGCGCATGAACAGCTATATGGAAGTGTCGGCGGAGATCTACGGCACCTACCTGCGCTATGTGTCCCAGGAGGACATCCATCCTTATTCCATCGACGAGTGCTTCATCGACGCCACGCCCTACCTGGAGCTGTACGACCTGACGGCCCGCGAGTTCGCCGACACCCTGCGCTCGGCAGTACTCGCGGAGACGGGCATCCCGGCCACCGTGGGCATCGGCCCCAACTTGTTCCTTGCGAAGGTGGCGCTCGACATCTCGGCCAAGCACGCGCTGGACGGGGTGGGCGAGCTCGATGCGCGCTCCTTTCGCGAGAGCATCTGGCGACATCGGCCCATCACCGACATTTGGAACATCGGGCCGGGCATCGCTCGGCGGCTCGCGAAGTACCGGGTGTTCGATTTGAAGGGCGTCGCCGAGATGGATCCGGACGTGCTCTACGGCGAGTTCGGGGTGAACGCCGAGTACCTCATCGATCACGCCTGGGGCGTGGAGCCCTGCACCATCGCCGAGATCAAGGCCTACGAACCGGAGAGCTCCTCCATGATGAACGGGCAGATCCTGCCCTGCGGCTACAACTTCGACGACACCCTCATGGTGCTGCGCGAGATGGTGGACGACTCTGTGCTCGATCTGGTAGAGAAGCACCTGGTGACCGATCATATATCCCTGCATGTGAGCTACGGGAAGAGCGAGGGCGAGATGGCGGAAGATGCTGGGGGCGATGCGTCGGAGGGCTCCGCGAAGGCCGGGGAGCTCTTCGACGGCGGCCACGGCATCCGCCGTGTCGGCGGCGCTCGCCCACACGGGGGCGGCTCGCGCAAGATTCCCGAGCGTACGAACTCTTTCGCGAAGCTCTACGGCTATTTGGAGGCGCTCTTTCGGGAGACGGTGGATCCCGCTCGCACTATGCGCAAGATCAGCATCGGTTTTGGCAACCTGGTGGACGCCGATCTGGCCACGGTGGACCTGTTCACCGATGTTGCGGCCGCCGATCGCGAGCGGCGCCGCGCCGAGGCCGTGCTCGCCGTGAAGGAGAAGTTCGGGAAAAACGCCCTCATCAAGGGCACGAGCTTGAAGGAGCACGCGCTCGGTCGCGAGCGGAACACCATGGTGGGAGGGCACCATGGCTAGGGAAGTGGATTTGCTCGCGGGACTCGTATGGGAGGAGGTCGGCGGTGCGGGTGTTCCTGACAAGGGGGTCGCCGTTGGCGGGACGGTCGCCGATGCAGGGGCGGAGGGGCGGCAGGCCGAGGCGTCCTTGGATCCTCCTGTGCCGCCCGACATTGGGCGGCCGCACCCGGATCGTGCCCGCCAGTTCATGCCCTTCGCGGCGCTGCGCGGCTACTACGATCTCGTTCATGCAAAGGAAGTAGTGCCTGAGCCGCGTCGGCCGCTGGCTGACGACGAGGCCCGGGCGCTGGACGGGATTATCGCGAACCTCGTCCGCGGGGACGTGGTGCGCTGCCGCTACTACGAGGACGGCGGCTACCGGGTGGCCGAAGGGGCCGTGAGCCAGATTGACCTTACCTTTCGCGACCTGTGGATCGTGCGCCGTCGCATTCCCTTTTCGGCCATCCAGTCTCTGGAAATGCTGTACCCGGCCGGCTGACCTCCGGGCCGCCGCCTCGGCGGCGGTGTATGATTCCCTCGAGCAACAGGAAGGAACCGTTTCATGAGCAACGAGATCAAGTGCCCCCATTGCGGCGAGGCGTTCACGGTGGACGAGAGCGGCTACGCCGCCATTTTGAACCAAGTGCGCGACCAGGAGTTCCAACGCGAGGTGGACGCTCGCGTGTCTTTGGCCGAGAAGAGCCGCGAGCAGGAGGTGGCGCTGGCGGTGTCGAAGGCCGAAGAGGCCCTGCGCGCGCAAATCGCCGAGCGCGACGGCGAGCTCGTCAACCTGAAAGCCCAGCTGTCTACCAAGGAGAGCGAGGCGGAGGCGGCGCGCAAGCTGGCCGTGAGCGATGCGATGGCCGCCGAGGCCGAGCGGCTGCGCGCGGTGGAGCGCGAGCGCGACGAGCTGGCCCAGAAGCTGGAGAGCCAGCGCGCGCAAGCCTCTATGGAAACCCAGATCGCGGTGCAGAGGGCCGAGGCTGCGGCCAAGGACGCCCAGGTGGCCGTCGAGCGCGAGCGGGACGAGCTGCGCGGCAAAGTGGAGCGGGCACGTGACGAGCTGGAGGCGCAGAAGACCCGTGCCGAGGCCGAGCTGGCCCGGGCTCAGGCCGAGGCCCAGGCCCAGCTGGCCGAGAAGCTGCGGGCGAAAGACGAGCTCATCGCCGACCGCGAGCGCGAGATCGAGCGCATCCAGGACATGAAGGCGCGCCTTTCCACGAAGATGCTCGGCGAGTCGCTGGAGCAGCACTGCGAGATCGAGTTCAACCGCCTGCGCCCCACGGCCTTCCCGCGCGCCTACTTCGAGAAGGACAACGAGGTGGTGGAGGGCACCAAGGGCGACTTCGTCTTCCGGGACTTCGACGAGGAGGGCAACGAGATCGTCTCCATCATGTTCGAGATGAAGAACGAGGCCGACGACTCCACCCATAGGAAGACCAATGAGTCGCACTTCAAGAAGCTGGACGCCGACCGCCGCAAGAAGGGCTGCGAGTACGCCGTGCTCGTGTCGCTGCTCGAGCCGGACAACGAGCTGTACGCCGCCGGCATCACGGACGTCTCCTACCGCTTCGAGAAGATGTACGTCATCCGTCCGCAGTTCTTCATCCCGCTCATCACGCTTCTGCGCAATGCGGCGCTCTCCTCCATGGAGGCCCGGCGCGAGCTGGCCCTCGTGCGCCAGCAGAACATCGACGTGACGAACTTCGAGGACCAGCTGGCCGACTTCAAGGACAAGTTCGGCCGCAACTACCGGCTCGCCAGCGAGCGCTTCGCCAAGGCCATCGACGAGATAGACAAGTCCATCGACCACTTGCAGAAGATCAAGGAGCACCTGCTGGGGAGTGAGCGCAACCTGCGTTTGGCCAACGACAAGGCGGAGGATCTCACCGTGAAGAAGCTCACCCGCAAGAACCCCACCATGAAGGCCCTGCTCGACGAGGCCCGCGCCGCGAAGGAAGGTGCCGGGACAGATGACGAGACGGCGGAAGCGGCCGATACCGAGGTCGTCGACGACTAGGCCTTCTTCTCCCGCAGCTTGAGGGCGGCGGCGAGGCGGCGGCCCTTGCCGCATTTGGGTTTGGAAAGCGGGCAGCGCTTCTTGCAGCAGGTGCAGTGCGAAAGCGCAAGCGACGCCTTGGCCTTGGCGCAGCCCTTGCAGCCGGCGGCGCCCTTCTCGCCCGCGCAACCGGTGTGCTTCTTCTTGCGGGCCTTCTTTTCGGCCTTCTTGTCGGCGGCGGCCTTCTTCGATTTCTTGTCCTTCATGGTGTTCCTCGTCTTTCGGGGAAGCAGATTTCGTGTTAGCGGACTCTAACATAATCGTGTGGTCTCGACAACCATGAGCGATCTGGTCGGCGAAGGAGGCTTTAAGGTTCAGCTGTACCGAAGATAGTACACTTAATCGCTCGGGGGTCCTTTATTATGGTCGATCATAAGGTTATCGGTCAGGAGGAACCCATGGCAACTGCAGCTCAATCGATCCGCGTCGTAGAGGGCACCACCGTGGCGGGAACGCGCCACGTGCCCGCCATGGCGGCCATTGCGGAAGGCTACGGAAAAGGGGAGCGGTTCGCGCTCGTGCGCGACGCGGCCAACCCCCATGACGGCTGGGCCGTGGAGGTGCGCGATGGCGCCGACCGCCGGATCGGCTACGTCTCCTGCGAGTGCAACGAGTTCGTCGCCCGGCTCATCGACGGCGGCAAGTCCGTGGAGGGGCGCCTCACGGACAAGGAGCAGATCGGCTCGTGGACGCGGCTCGTGATGGAGGTGGTGCTCAATGACTAGCGCCGTCGCGGCCGCGGCTGCCCCTGTTGCAACCGCCCCCGCCGCCCCGGCCCGCGCCGAGGAAGTGGGCTGGACCCAACGCATGGCGAACCTGATGTTCGGCGCGCCCAGCGCGCGGCGGGCCTGCGGGGGCGCCGAGACGAGCTTCACGCCGAAAGTGCTGCGCAACGAGAAGTGGCGCCGTAGGCGCGAGACGGGCTCGGTGTTCGCCGTGGATCGCAAGGGCGTTGCCGGCGCGGGCGGCCTGCCCCGCATCTGGGTGAGCGAGCCGGCGCCCGACGGGGCCGGTCGCACCTTCGTTGCCTCCTACCCCGGTGGCGCCGACTGTGGCGGCTGGCGCGCACTGGAGCTGGCTGAGATCTATTTCAGCGAAGCCTTGGGTCTGCCGGGCGAGGAGCATCGCCGCCGACGCATCGACTGCTACCGCGCGGCCGAGATACTCCTTCTGCATGCCGCGGCCCGGGGCAATATCGGCGCCCATTGCCGTCTCGGCGTCATCTACGAGAGCGATCTGTGCGAGGGGGAGTACTGGGACGGTCTGGCCGATCGGCGCGCGCTGCACAAGGTAGACACCCCTTTCGACGAGCGCGCCTACCTGCACTTCTCCTTCGGCGCCTACCACGGCCACGGCGAGTGCTGCTGGCGTTTGGGTGACTTGGCGGCCGCGGGCCGGGGATGCGATGCCTCGACGGCCCGCGCGTTCTCGCTGTACCGCCGGGCCTTCGATTTGGAGAGCGGGCGCATCGACGAGGACCGGGCATCCACGGGCAACGCCGCCCTGCGCCTGGCCCGGGCCTTCGAGCTGGGGCGCGGCTGCGCCCAGGACTTCCGCCGGGCGCGCACCTGGTATCGGCTGGCGGCCATAAGCTTGGGTGCCGCTTTCGACGGCGGCCAGTGGCACTTCAAGCGCGAGCGCCTCGAGGCGCGCCGCGGCGTCGCTCGCATGGCCCAGGAGATCGCCGGTACCTACTAGGCGCGAGCGGGGTAGCAGACGACGAGAGCCGCCCGGGGAGGTGGCTCTCGATGGTGGTCGGCGCTCACGAGCGGGACTTCAACGGCATGCCCCGACTCCGGTGCCTATTGGCCGAGCGGGTGCGCGTAGGCCTCGGGCAGCTGGGCCGCCAGGGCCTCGTACTCGGCGATGTTGCGGCGCATGAAGTCGTTGAAGTCGTCGTAGTGCTCGCGCAGGGCCCGGGCGAACTTCTCCACGGGCCAGATCTCCGGGGCCTCTTCCAGGCCGCCGTCGCCGTCCACGGTGTGCTCCCATTCGATGATCTCGGCCTTGGCGACCTTAAGATCGTGAGGCAGCCGGCCCTCGCGCTCGAACTTCTCCAAGTCGGGCATCATGTGCTTCTGAATCTCGATGAGCTTGATAATCAGTTCCTGATACGTCATCATGCGCCTCCTGTCGCTTGCGGTTAGGGGAACGGGCTGGCCTTCCGGGGCGCGTCTGCGCCGGGTGTCATCGCGTTCCCTTGTCATGGTAGCCTCGGGAAGAGGCCGTCGACGCTCGACGGCCCACGGGTCACCGCGCGGGCGGCAATCCGTTGCCAAATGCTTACGGAGCCGGTGGCGACGACTCGTCCGGGCCGATTGATTTTCGGCTGCGTGGGGCTATCCGGTGCGAACGCGGTGCCAGCAGAGGGAAGTTCGGGCTGTGGAGGGACATAAAGAGGACACCGAAGCGTCCTGATCGCGTTAGAATGGTCGGAACTGATTTTTCAAGGAGGATGCCCGTGCCGACGACCGTTCCCATCAAGCTCTACCGCACCACCGAGCGTGCGAATGCTGCCGCCAAGGCCGCCGCGACCGAGGCGGGCGCCGGCGCCGCCTTCGGCACGCGCCGCCTTACGGCCGCGGGATTGGTGGAGGAGCTGTGGGAGCTGTGGGGCGATGGGCGCGCGCTCGTCAGGGCCGACGAGCGCCAGGTGCTGATGGCCCGGGCGGCCGCTGGTTGCGGGGCTGCCGAGACACCTGGTGCGCCGTCGGTGCTGGCCGCTTTCGCCGCCGAGCATGCGGCGGCCTTTGCCGAGGGGATCGGACGCGATGGGGATGGCTTGGCCCCCTTGCAGCGCGAGCTCGTCGCGTGCCTCCGCTCCTATTACGACGATCTGTCGGCACGAAACCTCATAGAGCCGGACGCGGCGGCCGCCCGTCTTGCTTCGATGGTCGCTGCCGGCCGGCTTCCCGTCATGGAGGTGGCAGTTCTCGACTTTCTGGATGCCTCAGAGGGGCTTCGGAGCCTCCTTGCGGCTTTGGGCGCCCGTGCGGAGGGCGCGGCCGACCTTGCGACGGTGCCGCCCCTTCCCCGGGACGTGCAGCCGTCCGTACTGATCGCTGCGGGAGCGGCGGCGATGCCGGAGCTTCTGCTTGAGACGATAGCGCGCGATGGGGGCAAAGCGGAGAACACCCTGGTTGTGAGCGCCGATCCCGCGGGATTGCTGCGGGTTTTGGGGGCGTCCTTGGCCGCAGCCGGCTTTCAGGTGGCGTTGCGGGGGGCCGTGCCCTGGGACGCCACGGCTCTCGGGCGTGCCTGGGAATGCGTGCGCCGCTTGGAGGAGGGGAGCCCCCACTGGCTCGCGGCGGCCACCGATTTCGCCTACAACCCGCTCTCGGGCCTCGACGACCGGAAAGCCCGGGAGATCAACGGGCGCTTGAGGGCTGATCGCCTGCTTCTCGCCGAGGACGCCGCCGGTATCCTTGCGGCGGAAAGCCGCTCCTATGAGGCCCTCGTCCGCGTGGTTCGGGCGATGGCCCGCGGAGAGAGCGTTCCGTCCGATGCGCTTGAGGCCCTCTCCGGCATCGTGGGCTCTGCGTTCCCGGGCGCTTTGGAGCGCGCCGTCGAGCGCGCCGCCCTCGACAGGCTCCGCGCCTTGGTGCAGACGGCGGAAGAGCTGGGGGCGTCCTCCCGCGCGCTACTGCCGATGCTCGCGGACGCCACGGTGCGCATCGAGGGCTCGTCGGATGGCGAGGGCCCGGTGTGCGAGATCGCGGGAACGGCGGTGCTGGATTCCCTGGCGCCGAAAAGCTGGGACACGGTCGTCCTGGCGGACGTCAGTGCGCGCACCTTCGGCATCTCCGAGGACCTTTCGGCCCTGGACGGCCTCGCCGAGGCGCTCGGCCTTCCCCGCGAGCCCTCGGCCCTTCGGCGCCAGCGGTCGCGGTTCGCGGCGGCTGGGGGGGCCGCGCGCCGCCGGTTCGTCCTGGGGGTGAGCCGCCGCGACGAGCGGGGGGACGAGTCGTTCCCGTCATTTCTCTTGGAGGAGTTCGCAAGTGCCCAGGCCCAAGCGGAGGCTTCCCGGGCCCTTGTGGAAGGGGACGGGGAGCTGGCGGCCCGGTGGCAGCGCTCCGATGCCGCGCGCCTCGGGCTGCCCGAGCCCTTGGCGACCGAGGCGCGCTGCGCCGGCGAGGGCGCGCTGCCCCAAGTCCTCGGCGTCGCGTTCGGCCCCATTGCCAGCTGCGAGGAGCTTTCCGTGCCGATGCGAGGCCGCTTGCGCACCCTTCCGCTTCTACGCTATCTCGCGCGCACGCCCGAGGGACTGCCCGTGCTGTCCCCCTCGGCTATCGAGCAGTACCTCTCGTGCCCCTACCGCTGGTTCGTGCAGTCCTGCCTTCGACCGGAGGGCCCCGATGAGGAGTTTGGCCCGCGGGAGCTGGGCAATTTCGCCCACGAGGTCTTCGCCCACTTCTACGACGGTCTCGCCGGGGAGGGCGTGCGCCGTGTGAGTGCGGAGAATATCGAGGCCCTGGCGCCCCGGCTCGAGGCGCTCGTGGACGAGCTTGCGCGGGTGCAGTCCGAGCGGCGACTGGGATCGCGCCTCGTCGCGGCCAACCGGGAGGAGCGGCAGCAGCTGGCGCAGCTCAAACGGCAGTTGGTTCGCAGCCTGCGCCTGCAGGCGCAGATGCCCGCCGGCTACGAGCCCGCCCTCTGCGAGCATGCCATCGAGGTTTCCGATGCCGTGGACTACGCCGGCGTGCGCCTGCGGGGCCGCATCGATCGCGTCGATGTCGACGCGGAGCGCGGGCGCTTCGTGATCGTGGATTACAAGGGCGCATCCAAGGGCTACGCATCAGGCCTGAAAGAGGGCGACGAGCCGTCTCTGCCGCAACACGTGCAGGGGCTCATCTACGCCCAGGCGCTTTCGCGCACCGGCTTCGGCCTCGCCTGCGCGGGCGCGCTGTACCTGGGCTACCGCGCGCGCGGCGCGAAGGAGCTTCTGGCCGGCGCCTACGATGGCGCGGCTTACGATGCGGGCGGCCTGTCCTCGAAAAACTCGGAAGTGGCCATGAACTTCTCGGCCTACCTGGATGCCATCGAGGCGTTGGTGGCCGCGCGGCTGGCAGAGCTTTCCGAAGGGGCCATACCTGTGAGCCCGTCCGCGCCGGCTGCCTGCACGTACTGTCCCGCCTACGATTGTCCCGGGAGGCTCGCGTGAATCTCGATAGCTGCAAAGAGGGCCAGCGCCTGACCATCACCACTTTCGATCGACCCCTCATGGTGGCCGCCGGCGCCGGCTCGGGGAAGACGTTCACCCTGACGCGCCGCATCGCCTACGGGCTGCTCGCCGGCGAAGGGAAATCCGGCGGCCTGCGATCTGTCGACGAGGTGCTCGCCATCACCTTCACGGTGAAGGCGGCCGCCGAGCTGCGCGACCGCATCCGCGGGCTTTTGCGCGAGGAAGGCCTGGTCGAGGAGTCGTTGAAGGTGGACGACGCCTGGGTGTGCACCATCGGCTCCATGGCCGCCCGCATCCTGCGCGAGAACGCCTTCGAGGTGGGCATCGATCCCGCGTTCGAGGTGGTCGACGAGGCGGAGGCGAGCTACCTTCGGGCTGAGGCCGTAGAGCAGGTGCTCGCCCACCTCGAGGAGGGCGCCGATCCGCTGCTGCGCGCGGTTGTGGACGAGTTCGGGCTCAAGGGCCGCGGCCCTTTCGACAAGGGGCTTCTTGAATACGCCCAGGAAGTGGTGGCCCGGGTGAGGGCGATGCCCGAGGGGTTCGGCGGCCTGCGGGTGGCGGAGCCGACCGCCGCGCCGGAGCAGCTTATGCGGCTGGTTCTGGAAGCGGCCCGGGAAATCCAGGGCGCGGTGCGGGAATGGGACAAGCCCACCGCCACCGACGAGGCGTTCGCCGCAGCTCTGGAGGAGGGCATCGAGGGGGCCGAGCGATGGCTTGCGGCCGATGCGGGCGAGGGCTTTCTGAGTGCGCGCTTCGATGCGGAGCTGTACCTGGACGTACTTCTGGGCTTTCCGCCCTCTTCGGAGAAGTACCGCGCCAAGAAGCCGGATGCCGAGGCATTCGCCGCCTGGCGCGAGGCCTATGCGGATGTGTTCTCCGAGGCCCGGGCGGCCCTGGGGGCGCGGGTTGCTGCCGCCGCCGTGACGCTCGCGCGCCTAGTGGAGGACGCTTATGCCCGGGCGAAGGGGAGCGGCCGGCTCGATCAGGGAGATTTGCTGCGTCGGTGCCTGGACGCCTTCGCCGAGCACCCCGAGCTCTCGGCGCGCTACCGCGAGCGCTTCAGGGTCATCATGGTCGATGAGTTCCAGGATACCGACAAGCTGCAGGTCGCCGTCATCGGCGCTCTGGCGCAACCGGGCTTCGCCAACGTGTGCACGGTGGGCGACGCGCAGCAGAGCATCTACCGGTTCCGCGGCGCCGACGTGAACGTGTTCTTCGAGTACCGCGACAGGCTGCGGAACCTCTCTCCCGACGCGCAGTTTCCCTCGCTGCCCCACAACTTCCGCAGTCACGGCGACGTCCTGGCGCTCGTGGATGCCATTTTCGGCCAACCCCAGGTGTTCGGTGATGAGTTCCTGCATTTGGAGGCGGCCGGCGCGGTGAACGCGACCGTCGATCCGATGTTTGGCCCCGACGGCCCGGCCCGCATCGCCGTGAGCGTCTTCCAGAACGACGCGAGCCACGCCACCGTGTCATCCGACGAGGCATCGAGGCGCTGCGCTCGCGAGGTGGCCGACCGCTTCGCCCAGCTGAGGGACGCGGGGGCGCGCCCGGGGGAGATGGCTCTGCTGCTGGGCAGCATGACCCGCGCCTCCCTCTATCAGGAGGCGCTGCGCGAGGCGGGTCTCGAGAGCATCGTGGCCGGCGGGTCGGGTTTCGGCCAGAGCCCGGAGGCCCAGCTGGTGGCCCTGTTGTTGCGCGTGGCCGTGAACCGCGACGACACCGAGGCGCTCTACCCGGTGCTGGCCTCCGAGCTGTTCGCGATATCCGACGATGCCCTTCTCGCCCTTGCCACGACGGACGCCTGGGCGGCCGGCGACGAGAGCGGGTACCCCCGCCAGTCCATCGCTCGCGGCTTCTTCGGGCGTGAGGAGGACGGCGCGTTTCCCCTGGGCGCCGATGATCGCGCTGCCCTGGCTTTGACGCGCCGCTGCCTGCGCTCCTTTGTGCGTCATGCGGTGCGGGAGGGCGCGGCGTCGGCCCTGCGGCGTCTCTTCGCGGACAGCGGCCTGGCGGATCGGCTCCAACTTGAAGGAGCCAACGGCATGGCGCGCGCAGGGAACTTCAACAAGGCCTGCGTCATCGTCGAGGGGCTCGAGCGCGACGGCTGCGGCATCGCCGATGTGTCGCGGCGCTATTCCGACTATATCGCCCTGGCCAAGGAGGCGCCCGGCGCACTGACGTGCCTCGATGCCGACTTCGTGCGCATCATGACCGTGCATACCTCCAAGGGCCTGGAGTTTCCCCATGTGGCTGTGGCAGAGTTGAAGGACGGCTATCCGGGGGGTAGCGCGCCCTCCTTCTTCGTCGAGAACATCGGCGAGGCCACCTATGTGGCTGCGGCTTGGATGCCCCATGGCTCGTGGGACAAGACGGCGGCGAAGCTGCGCAGCTGGGCACGGGCGCTGGACGAGGAGGGTCCCGCGGTGCCGATGGAAGAGCCGGCCGAGGCCGAGCGCGCTTTCTGCACGCTGCCGGCGGCGCGGTTTGGCGCGGCACTGGCAACCTATTCCGCCGTCCAGGAGCGCGAGGAGGCGCGGCGCCTCATGTACGTTGCCCTCACGCGCGCGAGCCGCTCGTTGCAGCTGGTCATGAGGGTGAGCGCGAAACCCGAGGACGGCTACGGGGACACCTGGGTGACCGGCGACGTCTTCGATGCGCTCGGATGGCCCATGGGCGAGGGTGCCAGTATCTCCATGGTGGACTTCGGCGGCCGCGCACCGGCCAGAGTGACGGCAGAGCGGCTACTCGTCGAGATGCAAGACGATGAGATGGGCGAGGGCGAGGGAGCTCTTGCCGGCGAAGAAAAAGTGGAGGACCGAGGATCCGACGGGGCGCGGGGCCAACGGGCCGACGAGGGGATCGTCTCCGAAACTGCGGCGACGGACATTTCCCCTGTCTTTCTGGTTCCGCTGCGCGAGCACCCCGAGGATCCGGTGCTCGTTCCGCGCAACTTCGCGCGCGAGGGGCTCTACTCCTACACGTCGCTTTCCGGCGCGCACCCCCACAGCGACGAGGCGGCCGTCGATACCGACGAGGGCTTAGTGCTTGTCGACTCGGAAGGAGCTGCGGTCGCCTCCGAATACCGCGCTTCAACTGACAGGGGCGCGCTTCCCGGCTCCGAGAGTGCGACGGCCCTGGGCACGGCATTCCACCGCCTGGCCCAGCAGGCCATCGAGCTGAGCGAGCGCGGGGCGCTCTTCTGCCCGGGCGAGGCGGCCATCGAGGCCCAAATTCAGAAAGAGAGCCTTTCGGCCGGTCAGCAGGAACGGCTGTACAGGGCGCTGACCCGCTGGCTCGGAAGCGACGAGGCCGTCCGTTTCGCCTCCTATGAGCACCGCCGCGCCGAGGTGCCCTTTACCGTGGCCTTGGGCGGCTTCTTCCTGGAAGGCGAGATCGACGGCCTCGCCGACAACGGCGACGGCGCGGCCTTCCTCATCGACTACAAGACCGGCGGCCGCGACGACGAGACGCCCGAGCAGCTCGACGAGAAGCACCGTCTCCAGGCGAGCTGCTACGCCTATGCGCTCATGCGCGCGGGCTACGAGTCGGTGGAGGCCCACTTCCTGCGCATCGAGCGCCCCGGCACCGATAACCCGCGTGATCCGCAGATCGTTCCGTACCATTTCGAGAAAACCGACCTGCCCGCCCTGGAAGCGCTTACAATCGCCAAGCAGCGCGAAGCAAGCGTTTGAGGTCATCCGTTCCTTAACGGCCGCAACCCCATCCGTAGGGGGCGACCTTGGTCGCCCCTCGGCGGCAGGCCCATCTGTGGAACGGAATTGGAAGAGCTTCGAGGCTGCGAAGGGGCGATCAAGGTCGCCCTCTACGATGAAGGATAGATAGGAGGCCGTCATGGCCCGTGAGCATACCGGAACCAATCGCGAGCGCAGCGAGTATTACGGGGCGCTGCAGGATGTCGTGGACGCGCTGTTCGCCCAATACGGCGACTTGGACCCCGCTATCGCCGAGGCCGTCGGCGCCAAGGTGCGCCGGCTCGATGTGGTGGTGGCTGCCGAGGCGGCCGACTTGCCTGACGAGCTTCTGCGCATCGTCACGCTGCTCCCGCCTGGCGACTACACGCGCCAGCGCCTGTGCACCCAGCTGAACAGCGCCATCGTCGGCCACGCTTGGGGCCAGGTCTACGGTACGGTGGAGTAGCGCGCGGTGACTGCCGTTCTTCCTAAAGAACGAGGCGAGGCTGAGCCGGTACGTAAAGAGGCCCGCGATCGCTCGCGGGCCTCATCTGGCATTCGGTAAGAGCAGCGGCTTAGAAGCGCAGCGACAGGCAGGACAGGCCGCCGTCCACCTTGCGGTATTCGGAGGTGTCCACCACCAGCGTCTTGTAGCCGAGGTCCTGCACCGCTTTCAGCACCGTGGGGTAGCCCTCGGGCACGATGACGGTGCCGTTGACCCAGATGCAGTTGGCGCCGTAGGCCTCGTCCTCGGGCACGACCACCTTGTTGTACTGGGCGAAATCCGGCTTCTCGATAAACTCGCCGGAAACGAGCATATTGCCGTCCTCCAGGTAGTTCACGCCGGTCTTCAGGTGCAGCACCTCCTCCAGCGGCACCTCGGAGCCCTCGAGCCCCCAGCCCTCGAGGATCTCGATGAACTGGCGGATGCCCTCCTCGTTGGTGCGAGCGGAACGACCCACGTAGAAGTGGTCGCCCACCATCATGACGTCGCCGCCGTCCAGCGTGCCCGGCGCGACGATGTGCTTGACGTGCTCGTCGTCGAAGAACTGGCGGATGGTCGGCTCGATCTCGTCCTTCTCGCCGTTGCGGGAATCGGCGCCGGGGTTGGTGATGATGGCGCCGCAGCGCGTGATAACCGCGGGGTCCTCCACGAAGCATGAGTCTGGGTATTCCTCCAGCGCCGGCAGCTCGGTCACTTCCACGCCGCATTGCTTCAGGGCGGCGATGTAGTCGTCGTGCTCCTCCACGGCGCGCTCGTAGATGGGCTGGCCCAGCTCCGGGGCGCTCGTGATGCCGTTGCACAGAGACTTGCCCGGCTTGCGGACGATGACGTTGGTGAACTTGGTCATAGAGACTCCTTGTCCTCGCTTGCGCGTTTTCGCGTGAGAACAGTGTAGCGCTGACGAGGCGTCAATGGCGCACTATCTTTGAGGAAGTCTTCCATAAAACAGGACGCGCCGGGTCGGGCCCTGGCGCGTCCTGTGCTTCGTCTGTTGCAGCCGCCTAGCCCTCTTCGCGCTCCAAGATGAGGTCGCCGAGGAAGCGAATGATGTCGTCGGACTCGAACATCGGCACGCCGTCCACGATAAGGCACGGCACCTGGCCCTTGCCGGCGATGCGGATGAGGTCGTCTTTCACGCCCGGCTCCAGGGTGTCGCGCATGGGCATGGCGATATCCTCCTGCTCCATGAAGGCGAGTACCTTGTGGCAGAAGGGGCAGGTAGGCTTGTAATAGAGAACCATGTTGTCGAAGTACATGAGGCTTCCTTTCCTCAGGACAAAAACTTTTCGTTTTTTGGTCACAAAATCGAGTTTTGAATTCGAGAATATGTTAAATGCTCTCCGACGCGCCCGAATTGGCGCTTGAAACTGGTTAATCGACTGTTGGAATTAACGAAAAACGAGCAATTCCAAGATAGGGAAAGAGCAAAACTCGATTTTGTGACCATTTTCGGCAAAATCTTTGCAAGGTCGTGAGGTCTTCGCCTCCGAACCGCTCGGCTCTTATGTTGAGGGCGCGACTCGCATATGGGGTTACAATGGCCGGGTAACTGACGGCTGCCCGGGGCGTATCGCCTGTGGGACGCGTGGGCGCACCACCGCAGACGCTTCGGGCGCGTGATGAAGGAGAATCGCCTCATGGCTAGGGTCTACAACTTTTCCGCCGGTCCTGCTGTGCTTCCCGAGGAGGTGCTGCGCCAGGCGGCCGCCGAGATGCTTGACTACGACGGCACCGGCATGTCCGTCATGGAGATGAGCCATCGCTCCAAGCCCTTCGCGAACATCATCGAGACGGCTGAGGCCGACCTGCGCGAGCTTCTGCAGATTCCCGACAACTACCAGGTGCTTTTCCTGCAGGGCGGCGCCACCCAGCAGTTCGCGGCCGTCCCGATGAACCTCATGCAGAACAAGAAGGCCGACTACATCGTGTCCGGCTCCTGGTCGAAGAAGGCCTGGAAAGAGGCGAAGCTCTACGGCGAGGCGCGCTGCGTGGCCTCTTCCGAGGACGAGAACTTCTCCTACGTGCCCGACGTGGCCGGCCTCGAGTTCGACCCTGAGGCCGACTACGTGTACATCTGCCAGAACGAGACCATCTACGGCACCACGTACCACACGCTGCCCGAGACCGGTGACATTCCGCTGGTCACTGATGTGAGCTCGATGTTCCTCTCCGAGCCCATGGACGTGTCGAAGTTCGGTCTCATCTACGGCGGCGTGCAGAAGAACATAGGCCCCGCCGGCGTGACCATCGTCATCGTGCGCGACGATCTGGTGCGCGAGGAAGTGCTGCCCTTCACGCCCACCATCATGCGCTACACCACCCAGGCGAAGGCGAAGTCGCTGTCGAACACCCCGCCGGCCTACGGCATCTACATCTGCGGCCTTGTGTTCAAGTGGCTGAAGGAGATGGGCGGCCTGTCCGCTATGGCCGAGCGCAACAAGGAGAAGGCCGCCATCCTCTACGATTACCTCGATCAGAGCAAGCTGTTCCGCGGCACCGCCCGCAAGGAGGATCGCTCGCTCATGAACGTGCCCTTCGTCACGGGCTCCGATGAGCTGGATGCGCTGTTCGTGGCCGAGGCGAAGTCCCATGGCATCGAGTCCATCAAGGGCCACCGCTCCGTGGGCGGCATGCGCGCGAGCATCTACAACGCCATGCCGAAGGCCGGTGTCGAGGCGCTCGTCGCCTTCATGGCCGAGTTCGAGAAGAACAACGGCTAGCGAGCAGGCAAAAAGGGGAGGCGGCGGCCTCCCTGCGACAAGACAGAGGCCCGGCGAGGGCGACGAATGCGGAAGGTGGCGCTCATGACGAAAAAGATCCTGGTCACGGAAGACTTGGTGCAGGAAGGCATCGATTCGCTCACCGAGCACGGCTACGAGGTGGACAAGCTCATCGATCCCACGCCCGAAGAGCTCGCCTCCGCCATCGCGCCCTACGACGCGCTCATCGTGCATCCGAACACGGTGGTCGACGCGGCTCTGCTGGACGCCGCCGAGAACCTGAAGATCATCGGGCGCGCGGGTGTGACCGTGGACAACATCGACATCGAGGCCGCCTCCGAGCGCGGCGTCATCGTGTGCAACGCGCCGAACTCGAACGTCATCTCGGCCGCCGAGCATACTATGGCGCTCCTGCTCGCCGCCGCTCGCCACATTCCCGAGGCGAGCGCCTCCATGCACGCGGGCCAGTGGCGCCGTCCCGACTTCATGGGCAGCGAGCTGTTTGGCAAGACGCTCGCCATCTTCGGCCTGGGCCGGGTGGGGGGTCTTGTGGCGGAGCGGGCCGCGGCCTTCGGCATGAACCTCATCGGGCACGACCCCTACTGCTCGCCGGAGCGCGCCCTGCATCTGGGCGTCACCCTCTACGACGACATGGCGCCGGTGCTCGCCCAGGCCGACTTCATCACGGTGCACCTGCCCCGCACGGTGGGTACCCTGGGCATGTTCGGCGCCGACGAGTTCGCTGCCATGAAGGACGGTGTCGTGCTCGTGAACGCTGCCCGCGGCGGCATCTTCAACATGGACGCCCTGGCCGATTTCGTGGCCGCCGGCAAGATCGCCGCGGTGGCCGTGGACTCCTTCGAGGCCGAGCCCTGCACCGACTCGCCCTTGCACGAGTTCGAAAACGCCATTCTGACGCCCCATCTGTCGCCTATGACCCACGAGGCCCAGCGGCGCGCCTCCACCCAGATCGCCGAGTACGTGGAAGCGGGCCTGGAGGGCGGTATGGTGGCCACGGCGGTGAACCTGTCGCCCTTGCCCCCGGAGGTCTTCGATGCCATCGGTCCCTACGTGCACGCCTGCAAGATGATGGGATCGATGGCCAGCCAGATCCTCGGGCATACGCCGAAGAGCCTGAAGGTGGAGCTGGCCGGCGGCTTGGCGGATGCCGACCCGGCGCCGCTGCTCGCGGCGGTGCTCGACGGCGGCCTGTCCTACCGGCGCCTCGGGGCCTTCTCGGCGGCCAACGCCGAGTCGGTGGCCTCCCAGCATGGCATTTCCGTTACCACCGCCTCGGCGCGCGATGCCGGCGAGTACGCCTCCTCGGTGCGCATCGTGGCCGATGAGGTGGAGGTGGCGGCGACCCTGTTCGGCACCGAGCACACGCCCCGCATCATCTCGCTCATGGGCTACAAGATCGACATCGCGCCGGCGACCACGTCGCTTGTGTTCGAGTACGTGGACGCCCCCGGCCGCATCGGCGTCATCGGCACCATTCTGGGCGATGCCGCGGCCAACATCACCACCATGCAGATCGGCACCAGGCCGGAGGAGTCCTGCGCGCTCGTGTACATGAATGTCGAGGGGGACGTGTCCGAAGCGGTGCTCGACCGCCTGCGCGGGGCCATCGATCTGCGCAACCTGTGGAAGATCACCCTGTAGCGGCCATCGACGGCTCCGATGTCGGGCTATAGAAAGATTTAACCGTGTCCAGCGGCGCCTTTTAACGGGGGTGCCGCTGGTTTTTGTTATGATGCTTTCGGTCAACTATGTCCGCGTCTCAGGCGCGAACTGTCGGAAGAAGAAAAGAAGAAAGAAGGATGGCATGACACGCAAGATCGACATCTTCGATACCACGCTGCGCGACGGCGAGCAATCGCCGGGCGCTTCCATGAACACGGAGGAGAAGCTCGTCATCGCCCGCCAGCTTCTTCGTCTGAACGTCGATGTCATCGAGGCCGGCTTTCCCATCTCCAGTCCCGGCGACTTCGAGTCGGTGCGCCGCATCTCCGAGCTGGCCGGCGACGCGGCCGTGGTGTGCGCGCTGACCCGCGCCGTGGACAAGGACATCGACTCGGCGGCCGATGCGCTGAAGTTCGCGAAGCGTCCCCGCATCCACACCGGCATCGGCGTGTCCCCCTCGCACATGCGCGACAAGCTGCGCATCACCGAGGACGAGTGCATCGAACGAGCGGTGCATGCCGTCAGCTACGCCAAGAAGTACGTGGAAGACGTGCAGTTCTACGCCGAGGACGCGGGCCGGTCGGATTTCGCGTTCCTCGCACGGGTCATCGAGGCGGTCATCAAGGCGGGGGCCACGGTGGTGAACATCCCGGACACCACGGGCTACTCGCTGCCGGAGGACTTCGGCGCGCGCATCAAGTACCTCATGGACAACGTGGCCGGCATCGACGATGTCACCGTGTCGGTGCACTGCCACAACGACTTGGGCATGGCCACGGCGCTGTCGCTGGCCGGCGTGCGCAACGGGGCCACGCAGATCGAGTGCACCATCAACGGCCTCGGCGAGCGCGCGGGCAACACGGCCATGGAGGAAGTGGTCATGGCCATGCGCATGCACGGCGAGGAGCTCGATGCGCACACCGACATCAACACCCGCGAGTTCATCAAGGCGAGCCGCTTGGTCAGCTCCATCACCGGCATGAACGTGCAGGCCAACAAGGCCATCGTGGGCGCCAACGCCTTCGCCCATTCCTCGGGCATCCACCAGGACGGCGTGCTGAAGAAGCGCGACACCTACGAGATCATCGATCCGGCCGAGGTGGGCGTGGGCCAGAGCCAGATCGTGCTGACGGCCCGCAGCGGACATGCGGCCTTGAAGCACCGCCTGGAGGAACTCGGCTACGAGTACGAGGGCGAGGAGCTCGACCGCCTCTACAACGCCTTCCTCGATGTGGCCGACAAGAAGAAGGAAGTCTACGACGAGGATCTGGAAGCGCTCGTGAACGAGCGCGATCGCGAGGAGTGCGCCATCTACACGCTGGAGGGCGTGCAGGTCAGCTGCGGCTTCCCCTTGAAGCCCACGGCCACGGTGACCCTGCGCGGGCCCGAGGGCGACGTGCGGACGGTGTGCGATTGGGGCGCCGGCCCGATCGATGCGGTGTACAAGGCCATCGATCAGATCGTGCAGGTCGACAACGACCTGTCCGAGTTCGCCGTGAACGCCGTGACCCGCGGCATCGACGCGCTCGGCGAGGTGACCGTGCGCGTGAAGGCCGCCGGTGGCGAGGTGTACGTGGGCCGCGGGGCCGATGGCGACATCATCGTCAGCTCGGCGAAGGCCTACTTGAATGCGCTCAACCGACTGCTCGCCGAGAAGCGCTAAAGGAGGCCTCTTCTCTAAGGGCGTTGCCGAAGAGCGTGCCTGGCGTTACGTTCACCGAAGCCGATGGGACATCTCATCGGCTTCTTTATTTCCCTTTTCCGTCCTCAAGTAAAATAGTGCGATATCGAATTTCAAGGAGGCACGTTATGGCTGAGGACAACAAGCTCGGGCGCAAGATCACCACGCTGCGCGAGGCGCATCATCTGACCTGCCAGGATCTGGCCGATCGTTGCGGTTGCGACGTGACGGTCATCGAGAAGCTGGAGGCCGGCGAGGTGCCGCCGTCCCTGGCGCCGCTGATCAAGCTCACCCGCGCCCTCGGCGTGCGCCTGGGCACCCTCATGGATGACGACGAGACCTACGGGCCCGCCTACATCAGCACCGATCAGATGGAGGAAGTGGAGCGCGTGAAATCGCTCCAGACCGCCAAGGACGCCGGCGACCTGTCCTACTTCAGCCTGGCGGCGGGCCGTCCCTCCCGTCATATGGACCCGTTCATCATCACCGTGAGCCCCACCGGCGAGGCCACGCACAAGCTGGATTCCCATGAAGGGGAGGAGTGGCTCTACGGCATGGAGGGTGAGATCGAGATCGAGTACGGCAATGAGACCTACGTGCTCGGCCCCGGCGAGTCCATCTACTACGATTCCATCGTGCCCCACCAGGTGCGCGCCCATAATGGGCAAAACGCTAAATTCTTGGCCTGTGTTTACACGCCGTTCTAAGCGGGGGAGGGATCTATGACCGAAGAGAACAAGACCACTGACGCTCCCGTTCCCGGGTCTCCCGATTATCCGCTGCACTCGGAGCTGACCATCGGCGCCTATCTGAAGCAGCAGGTGGCGATCGATCCCGATCACGAGTTCGTCGTGTACCCGGACCGCGACCTGCGCTGGACCTACAAGGACTTCGACGAGCGCACCGATGCCTTGGCCAAGGGCCTCTTGGCCATCGGCATGAAGCCGGGCGACCACTTGGGCGTGTGGGCGCGCAACATCCCCGATTGGCTCACCTTCATGTACGCCTCGGCGAAGATCGGCGTGGTCATGGTCACGGTGAACCCGGTGTACAAGTCCCACGAGCTCGACTACGTGCTGAAGCAGTCGGACATGAAGGCGCTTTGCGTGATCGACGCCTACCGCGATGTGGACTACCTGCAGATCATCCGCGATCTGGTGCCCGAGTCGCTGAACGTGCAGCGCGGCTTCCTCCATTCCGAGGCGTACCCCTTCCTGGAGAACCTCATCTACATGGGACCCGAGAAGCACCGCGGCTTCTACAGCGTACCCGAGCTTCTGCTGCTCGGCCAGCACAAGCCCGACAGCTCCCTGGAATGGGCCCAGGGCCAGTTCGACAACAACGACGTGGTCATGATGCAGTACACGAGCGGCACCACGGGCTTCCCCAAGGGCGTCATGCTCACCCATCGCAACATCCTGAACAACGGCTTCTACATCGGCGAGGGCCAAAAGCTCGGTGCCGAAGACCGTGTGTGCCTGCCGGTGCCGTTCTTCCACTGCTTCGGCTGCGTGCTGGGGGTCATGGCCTGCCTCACCCACCGCTGCACCATGCTCATCGTTGAGGAGTTCAATGCCGAGCTGGTGCTTCAGGCCCTCGACAAGGAGAAGGCGACGGCGGTCTACGGCGTGCCCACCATGTTCATCGCCGAGCTGAACCATCCGGACTTCGACTCCTTCGACTTGTCGCACCTGCGCACGGGCATCATGGCCGGCAGCCCCTGCCCGCCGGAGACCATGCGCGAGGTCATGGAGCGCATGAACATGCGCGACGTGACCATCTGCTACGGCCTCACCGAGACGAGCCCGGTGTTCACCCAGACCTCGGTGGACGATGACATTCCCCACAAGTGCGAGACCGTGGGCCGGGCCCATCCGCCGGTGGAAGTGCGCGTGCTCGATGTGAACGACGGCCACATCTGCGAGCCGGGGGAGCACGGGGAGCTGTGCTGCAAGGGCTACAACGTCATGAAGGGCTACTACAAGATGCCCGAGGAGACGGCCAAGGCCATCGATAAGAACGGCTTTCTGCACTCCGGCGACATGGGCACCGTGGACGAGGACGGGTATTTCCGCGTCACGGGCCGCATCAAGGACATGATCATCCGCGGCGGCGAGAACATCTACCCGCTCGAGGTGGAGAACTTCCTGCTCACCATGCCCGGCGTGCTGGACGCCCAGGTGGTGGGCATCCCCGACGCGAAGCTCGGCGAGATCGTCGGCGCGTTCATCCGGGTGCGCCCCGGCTTCGAGGATATGACCGAGGACGACGTGCGCGCCTACGCCATCCCGCGCATCGCCCGCTACAAGGTGCCCAAGCGCGTCTTCTTCGTGGGCGATTTCCCCATGACCCCCTCCATGAAGGTGCAGAAGTTCAAGCTCCGCGAGATGGCCGAAGAGCTGGTAAAATCCGGGCAGTAAGGAAGTTCCCGAACGGTTCGGAGGGCTCCGTTTCTCTATGCGAGCTCGCACCGATTCGGGGATGATTTCGTAGGGGGCGACCTCGGTCGCCCCTCCTCGAGCGAGGTTGCTCCACCAGCAGAGGGCTGACCGAGGTCAGCCCCTACGAGACGGCTTCCGCTACGAGAACCTTCCCATGGGGTTCATGCGCTGGTGCTCGATGTAGAACACTCTCACTTCGTCGGCATCGTAGTCGATCACGTAATAGATGGTGAAGGGGGTGTCGGGAATGGCGATCCACCGGCACGGAACCGAGAGGCGCGCCGCATCGTAGACGGGGTCGTACTCGCGGCCCATTTCCGGGAAGAGCGCGAGCATGTCCCTTTGGCGATCGATGGCGAGCGCCACCCGCTCACTGAAAACGTTCTCCAGGATGAACGTGCGCACAGAGTCCGTGAAGAGAACGCGCATGCCTTCGGCGGCCATCACTCCCAGCCCCTGAGTGCCCGCAGCTCGTCCATGACGTCCTGGGCGTCGTGAAGCTTGCCCTCCTGCATTTCCTGGATGCCTTTGAGCATGCCGCGGTAGGTGCGCATTTCCTGCTCGTAAATCTCGTTGCGGAAGGCCATGGCGGCATCGAAGGCGGCCGAGTCCATCACCACGACGCAAGCCGAGCCGTTGCGCGTGAGGTACAAGGGCTCGCCCGAGTGGCTGAGATCCTCGATGAGGGCGTTCTGGTTCCGGTTGAATTCGGACAGTGGCTTGATCTGCGGCATAGTAACCTCCTAAGAATTTGCTGTAAATATACAGTGAATAAGCAGAATTGGCAATGCCTCATCTTGTGTGCTATGGATTTGTCACGAAAGGTTATCGCATTATCCCGTAGGGGGCGACCTTGGTCGCCCCTCCTCAAGTGGGGTCGACTCGCCAGGGGAGGGCTGACCAAGGTCAGCCCCTACGGAGGGATCGGTTCCTGCCTATCGAGTCGTGCTCTAGAAATCTGAGCGCTGCATGTTCAGGTAGTTCAGAAGCTCACTGCGCTTGTGGATCTGCATCTTGTCGTAGATGTGGCGGATGTGGGTGTTTACGGTGTAAGGGGAGATGACGAGCTTTTCCGCCATGGAGTTGGTCGTGTGTCCGCGCGCGATGAGCAGCAGGATCTCCGCTTCGCGGGCCGACAGGCCGAACTCGGCTGCCGCTTCGGCGCAGATCTCCTCCACCTCGTTTCGCGTGGGCGGCGCAGCGGTGAGGGCCACGATGCTGAACTCCATGCGCACGAGCGGCACGAGCACGACGGCGAGCAGGCACATGAAGGCCAGGCAGGTCGGCGGTGTGAGGGCCTGGGTCACTGGCACTGCCATACTCTCGTACCACAGCGCCAGCGAGTTGCCCGCGGCGAGCCCCAGGCGCACGAAGCCGCCGGCCATGGCGAAAGTGAGCGCCGGGGTCGCGTAGCCTTTGGTGGTGAGGATGCCGAAGTACATGATGAGCAGCACTTCGAAGAGCGATTGCACGCCGATGCCGACGATGAAGGCGGGGAAGTAAGCGAACGTCGAGGAGAGGAACAGCGAGAAGCCCACCATGATGGCGATGAGCAGGGCCGGGTAGATCTTGAAGATGTTGAGGCGGTTGCGCGACAGCGTGTAGATGCCGGCGATGACGAGAATGAACAGAGCCCCGCCCAAAATGCCGAATGTGAAGGAGTCCTCGCCGGTGGGCAGCACTTCCCATGGGATGATGCAGCTGAGGAAATAGCAGGCGGCGCAGGCGAGCAGCGTGACGAAGCCAACGCCGAGCATGTTCTTGAAGCCGCTGCTTGTAGCGCTGCGCGGCAGGAGTACGGGAAAGGCGCGCTTTTCGTCCTTGCGGGCGAAGGCCAGAAGGGCTCCCGATGCCAGGGGGAGCAGGGCCGCCGCCGGCGCCGTTATCATCGGAGGCAGGAGCGAGGCGACGAACACGCACAGGAACAGCGTGATGCCGAAGACCGTGCCGATGTGGTTGATAGTGAAGTTCGCCTTCACGCAGGCGTAGCGCTCTCCCCAGAGTATCCAGAGCGTGGCCTCGGAGACGCTGAGGATGATGATCGCGACGAGGTAGAGGCCTGCGGGCGCGAGATGGAAGGGAAAAAATCCCAGGGCCACCGTGCCCGAAGAAGCCGCAATCATCGCCGCCGGCAAGACGATCGGGTGGTCGCTTAAGTGACGCTTTCGGCCGAGAAGCCCCGCCAGAATGAAGAGGAACACCGCCGTTAGCAGGAGGCTCGCTACCCAGCTGAGCGTCACGCTCTTGTCGAGCAGCTGGGTGTGGAAGAAGAAGTTCGGCACAAACCAAAGTACGTAGTGCCAGGCGAGCAGCAGGGCAAAGCCCACGTATTTCAACAAGGGCCTATCGAAGAGGGCGGAGGGGGCGAGTCCTTCTCTAGCGTCTGACGACTCGAATTCGGCGCGGCTTGCTTCCATAGGTGCTCTCCCCTTTGTCATCCCGCAGGTTGCGGTGTCGTTCGACCCTCTAGCTGATGTAGCGTCGATCATGGCGCTACGGTATCAAATCCGAGCGCTAAGTGTAAAGATCGTCAATGAAAAATGGGATCGCAAGTTTTTGAGTACTTCGCTTTTCGCAGGGGTTTTGCGATGCCTTTCAGGCTCTTTCGACGGGAATCGTCACCTCGCAAGAAAATGCGTAACCTCCCTTTCCTCTTTCGCGTGCGATGGCGTGCCGCCCCTCGAGCGGCAGAATGCATTCCAGATCGATCGATTGCGCGGAATTGTCTCGCGCAGGGCAAGCGGTCCGGCGGGAAGGCCGGGCCGAATCGGAGAGAAAGGAAGCTTTGCCATGTCGTTGCTTGCAAAGGGCAAAGGGGAAGTGACGTACAAGGATCTCACGTCGCTTCACAAGTGGGCACTCGTCGTGCTCATCTCCATGGGCTCGTCCATCATCTACGCGCCCATGTACCTTAAGAATGTGTTCTACGATCCGCTGATGCAGGCGCTCGGCTGCACGAACGCCGATCTGGGGCTTATGGTGTCGGCCTACGGCATCGCGGCCATGATCTGCTATCTGCCCTCCGGTATCGTGGCCGACAAGTTCCGCATGCGCACGCTGGCCACCGTGGGCTTCCTCGCCACGGCGGTGCTCGTGGGCATCTACGCCATGCTGCCGTCGGTGGAGATCTGCCTCGTGCTGTTCGTAGCCATGGGCATCACCTCCATCCTCGTGTGGTGGGGCACCCGCTTCAAGGTGATCCGCCTGTGCTGCGAGGAGGACGAGTACGCCTCGAAGATCGGCATCAGCTACTCCATCTACGGCGTGACCGGACTGGTCATCGGCCTCATCAACGCCGGCATCATCGCCGCCATCGCCAATGTCGCCCAGGGCGTGCAGGTCATGCTCATCTTCCTGGCCGTGGTCATCGCCGTGCTCGGTGTGGCCTCCATCTTCCTCATCCCCGACTTCAAGGGCGAGATCGACAAGAACGCCAAGCTGTTCAGCCTGAAGGAGGCCGTCGAGGCCATCAAGCACCCCGGCGTCATCTGGGCCTGCGTCGCCTACTTCTGCGTCTACGCCGTGTACCAGGGCGCTACCTATACCACGCCCTACCTCACCCAGTGCTTCAACGCCGACGGCAATCTCGTGAACGTCGTGGGCCTCATCCGCACCTACGGCATCGGCCTCATCGCCGGCCCTGTGGTCGGTTGGCTGGCCACGAAGCTGAAGAGCCCCTCCAAGGTCATCCTGGGCGCCTTCATCCTGTCCATCGCGGTGCTGCTCGGCTTCATCGTCTTCCCGCATGATCCGGGCGCGGCCATGGTCGCCGCCATCCTGGTCGTCGTGTTCGGGTTCACCACCTACGGCGCCTTCTCCATCGGAAGCTCTCCGCTCTCGGAGATCAAGATCCCCATGCGCATCTTCGGCACGGCCGCCGGCGTGCTGTCCGTGGTCGGCTTCATGCCCGACGTGTTCATCCACACCTGGTACGGCGGCCTCATCGACGCCCAGGGCATCGATGCCTACACGAGCATCTTCGGTTTCGAGATCATGTTCGGCGTCATCGGCTGCATCTGCCTCGTCATGTTGCTCCGCACCATCAAGAAGCACTTCGGCGCCGAGTCCGTCGATAAGACCGAGGAGGCCGAGGCGACCGAGATCGCCGGCGGCGAGGCCACCATCTAGCGACGCGAGGAAATCGGAAAGACCGCAGGATTCGGGAAAGGACAAGGAGATCCTATTATGCCGAACAAGATTGACGTGCTCGCCCGCATCAGCCCGCAGATGGCCGCCGTCCTCGCGAAGGAGGACGAGCTGGCCGGGGACGCCAACGACACAAGCGCCGGCTTCGCTCAGATGCGCGAGAACTACGTGGCCGGCCGCGCCTGGTGGAACGAGGGAGCCCCTGAGATGGATCGTGTGGTCGACGATGCGGTGGAAGGCTCCTTCGGCGCCATCGGCGTGCGGCGCTACTACCCCTGCGAAATCGCCGAGGGCGCGACGGCGCCGGCCATCGTCTACGTCCACGGCGGCGGGTTCGTCCTCGGCAACTTGGACACCCACGACCGCATCTGCCGCATCTTGGCGAAGCGCGCCGGCGTGCCGGTGGTGGCCGTGGATTACCGGCTGTCCCCGGAGGCGAAGTACCCCTCCGCCGTGCGCGAGGCGGCGGCGGTGGCCGCGCACCTGCACGAGGCGGGGAAGGCCTGGGGCATCGACGGCGACCGCCTGGCCTTTGCCGGCGACTCCGGCGGCGCGCACCTGGGCCTGGCCGCCACGCTGTATCTGCGCGAGGAGATGGGCGGCGCCGACTTCGTGAAGTGCCTGCTTCTGTTCTACGGGTGGTTCGGCCTGACCGACTCTTCCTCCATGCGGCTCCTGGGCGGTCCGTGGGACGGCCTCACCGAGGAGGACTGGCAGTTCTACCTGAACCTGTACGCCGAGGATCCCGCGGCCCTTGCGGCGGAGCCCTACGCGAACCTGTTTTTGAACGACCTGACCCATGATGTGCCTGCTTGCTACATCGCCGCCGCCGAGTTTGACCCGCTGCGCGACGACTCGGCCACCCTGGCCGCCATCTGCGAGCAGTACGGCACCCCCTTCCGCTTCGAGCTGTTCGAGGGCGTTATCCACGCCTTCTTGCACTACACCAAGATGCTCGATGCGGCCAACGACGTGCTGGAACACGGCGCCACCTTTTACCGCGAGACCTTGGGCCTCGCCTAGTTATTGGCAATCCGGGGGCGCGCAGGGCGCGTTCCCTTTGCAAAGCACCCTTTGAAAGGAGACAGAAGAATGGACTTCAAACTCACCGACGAGCAGGAGCTTATCGTCGACAGCTACCGCGAGTACATGGAGAGCGAGAACTGGGAGACCTACTTCCACGAGTGCGACGAGAAGCACGTCTACCCCCTGCGCTGGGTGGCGGGCCTGTGCGAGCTGGGCTTCGACCAGATCATGCTGCCCGAGTCCCACGGCGGCCTGGGCCTGGAGCAGCCCTGCGTGACGCTGATGGCCGTTTACGAGGTGCTCGGCCGCTACGGTGCGCCCACCTACGTGCTCTACCAGCTGCCCAGCTTCGAGACCATTATCCGCGAGGGAACCCAAGAGCAGATCGACGCCGTCATGAGCACGCTCGGCTCCGGCGAGCAGATCTGGAACTCCGCCTGCACCGAGCCGGGCGCAGGCTCGGATGTGGGGGCGCTGGCCACCACGTACAAGCGCGAGAACGGCAAAATCTACCTGAACGGCACCAAGACCTTCATCACCTCGTCCGCCGGCGTGAAGTACCTGGTCATCATGGCCAAGAACGCCGATGACGAGTCGCAGTTCACCGAATTCTTCGTCGATATGTCCAAGCCGGGCGTGAAGCTCTCCCCGCTGCCGAAGCTGGGGCTTCGCATGGACAGCTGCTGCGAGGTGTACCTGGACAACGTGGAGCTGGAGGAGTCCGACATCTTCGGCAAGGAGGGCAACGGATTTATGCGCGGCGTGTCCGACTTCAACTTCGAGCGTTGGCTCGTGGGCGCCTGCGACTACGGCACCGCCATCTGCTCCTTCGAGGACGCCATGAAGCACGCCAACACCCGCATCGCCTTCGGCAAGCCCATCAGCCGATTCCAGCTGAACTCGCTGAAGATCACCGAGATGTGCATCAAGCTGACCAACATGCGTAACATGCTGTACGAGGCCGCCTGGATGGCCGACAACAACGGCGGCGACTTCGACCCGGCCATGGCCGCCATGTGCAAGTACTACTGCGCCAACGCCTCCTTCGAGGTGACCGACGACGCCATGCAGGTGATGGGCGGCATCGCCGTGGCCTCCGAGCACCGCATCAACCGCATCTGGCGCGATCTGCGCGTCGACCGCGTCTCTGGTGGCACCGACGAGATGATGATTTTGGCCACCTCCAAGGGCGCCTGCAAGGCTTACAAGGCCTAACTTCCTTGGGCGAACCAGCGAGGTATTGAGAGAAACGCGATTTAAGGAGAGAAACAATGGCTATCCCTACCGAGAAACCCTCTTACGGTCCGCTTGATGGCGTGAAGGTGGTCTATGCCGCTGTTGAGCTGGCTTGTCCCAAGGCCGCCGACCTCATGGCCGACTGGGGCGCGGATGTCACCTGGCTCGAGAACACCGGCGCTGGCGACACCATTCGCGACACGGCCTATATCAAGCAGGCCGAGCGCCGCAACCAGCGTTCCGTGGCTCTGAACTACTTCTCTGAGGAGGGTCGCGAGATATTCCTCAACATGATCCGCGACGCTGACATCTTCATGGAGGCGTCGAAGGGAGGCACGTGGGCTCGCAAGGGGCTGACCGACGAAGTGCTGTGGGCCGTGAACCCGAAGCTCGTCATCGTGCACGTGTCCGGCTTCGGCCAGACGGGCGATCCCAAGATGGTCAAGCGCGCGGCCTACGATCTGACGGTTATGGCCTATGCCGGGATCATCATGCAGAACGGTACCGAGGAGCAGCCGATGCTGCCGGGGCCCTATGCCGGCGACTACTTCAACACGCTCATGATCGCAAGCTCGGCTCTGGCCGCCCTGTATAAGGCTGAGAAGTCGGGGAAGGGCGAGTCCATCGATTTGGCTATGTACGAGACGCTTTTGGCTATCGGCCAGTACTACCTGGTGGACTACTTGAACGAGGGCATCAAGTGGCCTCGCCCCGGTGCGCGCAACCAGAATCTCTGCGGCATTGGCGAGTTCGCCTGCAAGGACGGCTTTTTGGGCGTGTGCCTTTATGGCGTCGACCAGAACAAGTATTTCCTCGAGACCATCGGCTTGGGGCATCTGTGGGGCACGCCGGAGATTCCCGAGGACACGAGCGGGCTGTGGCTGTCGAATCCCCACGCCGAGGAGATCCAGCGCGCCTTCGAGGAGTATTGCCTGGCCCATTCCAAGTACGAGATTGAAGAGGACTTTGCCGCCCATCGCATTGCCGCCCAGGTCATCAACGACATGGAGGATTTGGTCGAGGAGGAGCATTTGCGCCTGCGCGACACCTGGGCCGATTGGGAGACGGCCGACGGGGAGACCTTCCATGGACTTGGCGTCTTCCCGAAGTTCCAGAACAACCCCGGTCGCATTTGGCGCCCCATGCCCGCTCAGGGCGGCGACACGGTAGACGTGCTGACCAAGCTCGGCTACAGCGATGAGCAGATCGCCCGATTCGCGGCTGATGGCATTGTGAAGTGCGCTGAGTAGCCGTGCCGTCCGCGCGAGCGCATCGCGCCAACTATGCGCAGGGAAGGCCCGCTGGGGAAGGGCGGGCCTTCCTCCCACTGACAAGTTCGAGGGAAGGAACGAACGCCATGGCGACCGTCGTAGGCAATGAGAATCTCCGCGATTTGTGGAACGAGCTGTCCGCAAGCCGCGGCGATCATCTTTTTCTGACCTGCGAGGATCGGGCCGGCCACCGCTGCTCGTTCACCTACGGCGAATTCGACCGCTTGGTGAACCGCACGGCGAACTTCCTGCGGTTGGCCGGGGTGAAAAAAGGCGACAACGTGGCCATCCAGCTGTACAACTCGCCAGAGTACGTGTCGGCCACCTTCGCCTTGGCGAAGATCGGGGCAGTGGCGGTGCCCATCAACATGCAGCTCGTCTTCGGCGAGTGCGCCTTCCAGTTCGACCGCTGCGCCATCCGCACCGTCATCTGCGAGCCGGATTGCCAGGGCTACTATTTCGCCGACGCCATGCCCCCGTGCCCGAACAACACCTGTGGAAAGAGGCGCGTCTATCCTATGGAGCGCGTGTTCGTCTGCCACAGCGGTGGGGAGGGGCTCGTCGCCGGTGCCGTGGACTTCGACGCCGGGGTAGATGCGTGCGCTGACGTGCTGGACGAGCGGTGCGATCTGGACGGCCAGGACACGGCCATGATCATCTTCACCTCCGGCACCACCTCGTGCCCCAAGGGTGTGGAGATCACCCATGCGAACATGCTCTTCGCCGGCCACTACGGCGATTGGCAGTGCGCCTTGGGGCCTGAGGACCGCATGCTTACCACCATGCCCGCCTTCCACTCGAACTTCCAGCTGGCGGCCCTCATGCCCGTGCTCGCGGCGGGCGCCAGCCTCGTCGTGCTGGAGAAGTACAGCGCGCGCAACTTCTGGCGCCAGGTGCGCGAGCATGGAGCCACGGCCATCCAGCTCGTGGCGATGATGGCCCGCACCCTCATGATGCAGCCGTGCGACGCCGCCGAGCGAGAGCACTGCGTCCGGTCGGTGCAGTACTACCTACCCATCACCGATGAGGAGAAGGAGGCCTTCGAGCGCCGCTTCTCCGTGCGTTTGCAGAACTGCTACGGCGCGACGGAGTCCATCTGCTGGGCGCTCACCGACTTGCCCTATGGCCCGCGCCGTTGGCCGAGCGTGGGGCGGCCGGGCCTTGGCTACGAGGCGGAGATCCTGGACGAGACGGGACGGGCGGTGCCGCCGGGGACGGTAGGGGAGATCGCCGTGAGGGGTATTCCCGGCATCAGTCTCATGAAGGGCTACTACGACGATCCCGAGGCCACGGCGAGAACCGTGAATGGGGAGGGCTGGTACCTCAGCGGCGACAAAGGCTACCGCGATGAGGAAGGCTGGTTCTATTTCGTCGATCGAAAATGCAACATGATCAAGCGAGGCGGTGAGAACGTGTCGGCCACCGAGGTGGAAGACGCGCTCTTGATGCACCCGGCCGTAGCCGAATGCGCCGTCATCGGCGTGGACGACCCGGTGCGCGACCAGGCGGTGAAGGCCTTTGTCGTGCTGGTGCAGGGACAGGCGGCCACCGTCGAGGAGATCACGCGCTTCGCCGCTTGCCGCTTAGCCGATTTCAAAGTGCCGACCTTGATGGAGATCGTGGACGAGCTGCCCCATACGAGCGTCGGAAAAGTGGAGAAGAAGCTGCTCTGCTCCCTTGATTAGATATGAAGCCCATTAACGAGGAGGATACAGCATGGCCATCTCAACGGAAATCGTCGGCAGGACGTTCGGCCCGTTCGTTCGGGACTACACCTTCAAGGACTTGGAGATCTGCGCGCTCGGCTGCGGCGCCGACTGGGACGGAAAGACCGATCTGGAGTACGTGAACGAGCACGATGCCGAGAACCCGCGGCTCAAGGTGCTGCCCATCTTCGGCGTGCCGCTGACGGTGAACGAGGAGGTGACGACCACGCTGGACTACGGCTTCGACTACAGCGGATCGCTGCACTACGGCATCGATGCTCACTTCCATGCGCCCTTTAAGATGAACGATCATGTGGAGACCTATGTCGTGCAGGAGGCCATCTGGGATCGCGGGGAGGGCCGCGGGTCGCTCTCCAAACAGGTGGGGAAGTCCTATTCCGCCGACGGCGTGCATCTGTGCACCGTGGAGACCTACGACTGCTGCATCTACGACGGCGGCTTTGGCGGCGAGAGGCCCCCGAAGGACGTCGTCGAGTATCCCGACCGCGAGCCGGATCTCGCCTACGAGGAGGTGTGCGGCTATCAGTGGCCCCTCATCTACCGGCTCATGGGCGACTGGCACCAGCAGCACATCGATTGGGCCTACACCGAGCAGACCGGGCTGGCGCGCCCCATCAACCACGGTGTCTGCACGGCCGGCATCGCCATGCGCCACCTCATCGCGCTGCTCATCCCCGGGCAGCCCGAGCGCCTGCGCCGCTTCAAGTGCCGCTTCACTTCTCCGGTGCTGCCGGGCACGCGCCTTTGCACCCAGGTGTGGAAGATGGGCGAGGGCGAGGCCCGCTTCCGCGTGGTGGACGCGGACGATGGGGCGGCCCGGCCGTTTCTGAACTTCTGCCTCGCCGAGTGGGAATAGGGGGGCGCGCCATGGCGAGCGATGTGAAGGCGATGACTCAGGTGGCGAGCCCGCCGGCAACCGCTGCGGCGAAGGAGATCAGCGGAGATATGGCCCGCAAGGTGCGTCAAACGGCGAAAAGGACCATGGACGATGTGGCCATGACGCCGTTTCTGCGCAAGATCACGTTCTTCTCGTCGGGCGGCTCCTTCCTCGACGGCTACGTGCTGTCGCTCATCGGCGTGGCGCTCACCCAGATCGTGCCGGCTTTCGGGCTGACCGATGTCTGGAGCGCGGCCATAGGCGCGTCGGTGCTCGTCGGCATCTTCGTGGGAACCATCACGGGGGGCTACCTTACCGACGCCATCGGTCGCAAGAAGATGTTCATCATCGATTTGGTGGCGATCGGGCTGTTCTCGCTTCTGAGCGTATTCGTTGCCGAGGCCTGGCAGCTCGTGGCCGCCCGGTTCTTCATCGGCGTGTTCGTCGGCGCCGACTATCCCATCGCCACGTCGCTCATCGCCGAGTTCACGCCCAAGGAGCATCGGTCGATCTCCATGGGAATGGTGTCGGCGGCGTGGTATCTGGGCGCCACCGTGGCCGCCGTGGTGGGCTACGGGCTCTACGGCGTGGAGGACGGCTGGAAATGGATGCTCGGCAGCGCCGTGGTGCCCTGCGTGGTTCTCCTCGTAGGACGGCACGATATTCCCGAGTCCCCCTTGTGGCTGGCGAGCAAGGGGCGCCATGCCGAGGCGCGGGCCGTGATGGATCGCGTGTTCGGCCCCGATGTGGAGCTTGCGCCCGTAAAGCCGACGGACAAGACGCCGCTGGCGACGCTTTTGCATGGCGAGTACCTCAAGCGCATGATCTTCCTCGGGGTGTTCATCCTGTGCCAGGTGGTGCCCATGTACGCCATCTACACCTTCGGTCCCGAGATCATGACCGCCTTCGGGTTGGGGGAGGGCCATGAGGCCATTCTGGGCGAGAGCGCTGTGAGCCTGTTCTTCCTGGTGGGAAGCATTCCGGCCATGTTCTGGCTGAATTCCATGGGGCGGCGCCCCTTGCTGCTCATGAGCTTCGCGCTCATGGCGGCGGGTCTGCTCGTGCTGGGGCTGTGGCCCACGGCGCCGGTGACGGTGATCATTCTCGCATTCGGGCTTTACGCGTTTTTCAGTGGCGGCCCGGGCATCCTGCAGTGGCTGTACCCCAACGAGCTCTTTCCCACCGAGGTGCGCGCGACGGCCGTCGGCATCGCCATCGGCTTCTCGCGCATCGGCACCATCGCGGCCACCTACGGGACGCCTCTCGCCTTAGATGCCTGGGGCGTGGGACCGGTGATGCTCGTGGCGGCGGGGCTCGTGCTGCTCGGGCTCGTTCTGTCGTACTTCTTGGCGCCCGAGACCCGGGGCAAGTCCCTCGCCGAGACGAGCGGCATCGACGATAGATAGAGCGTTGGTTCTCAGGGTTCCAGCTATCGGCAGAAGATCTTAAATTTCGAGAATGGAAGAGCCCCTCTGAGTGATGGGCTCTTCCTGCTTATGCGGGGCTTCGGCAGCAGGGGGGGAGACCCCCTTGGTGCATGGCGATCTTGCCGCACGGATTCGAGAGAGGGCTTGGGATGCGTAGTCTGGGAAGCAAGGAGCGCCAGCCTCTAAGCGGCAGAAGAGCCCGCCTCGGTGGCGGGCTCTTCATGTGCTGAATACCTATGGAGCAGTTCGCCTATCGGCCGGTCCAGTGGGGGGCGCGCTTTTCGACGAAGGCGGCCGGGCCCTCGATGCCATCCTCAGTCTTCTCCAGGAAGCGGTAGGCCGCATCGGAGAAGCGCATGGCGTCCTCCTCGGACATCTGGTCGGCGGCATGCACGATGAACTTCGTCCACTTCAGGGCCAGAGGCGCGTTCTTCAGGCACTCCTCGGCCAGCTCGATGGCGCGGTCGAGCACCTCTTCGGCGGGCACCACGTAGTTGATGAGGCCGAGCGCCTTAGCCTCGGGGGCCTTGATCTTCTTGCCGGTGAGCAGAAGCTCCATGCAGTCCTTGCGGTTGATGTCGCGGGCGAGGCGCACGATGCCGCCGGTGGAGGCGATGATGCCGAGTCCCACCTCGGTGCAGCCGAACTTCGCGTTCTCGGCGGCTACCACCATGTCGCAGGAAAGCGCGATCTCCATGCCGCCGCCGGCCGCCGAGCCGTTGCAGGCGCAGATGACCGGCTTGGAGCACAAGCGCGCAGTGAGGCCGCCGAAGCCGTGCTCGGTGACCGTCTGGCATTCGCCGCCCTCGGAGAGCTCGGAGAGATCCTCGCCGGCGCAGAACACCTTGCCAGTGCCGGTCACGACGATGGCGCGCACCGCCTTGTCGGTCTCGGCGTGGTTCATGATGTTCTCCATGGCCGCGGAGGTCACCCCGTTCAGGGCGTTGGCCACCTCGGGGCGGTTGATGCGGATGATGAGCAAGCCGTCATCGCGCAGCTCGGATACGACGGTGTCGGTGCCAAAGTAGTCAGCCATTGGTTCCTCCTAGATTCTTGAGAACTGATTGCCAGATGATGCGTCCCTCGCATCGAAATCTATGGTAGGCGGGGCGGCTTTCGAGGGCATCGCAAGGGGCGCGGTATATGGGGAATACCCAGCTTAAGGGGCATCACTACATTTTGAGTAACGATGCTTTCACGGGGTTTTGGCGATGACGGCCAAAGCGAGCCGCGGCACTATGGCACCAACGGAGCGCTATCGGCTGCAGCGAGGCGCTCCGCTTGAAACGAACCGATACGTGAGAGAAGTTCTTGAAGAGAAAGGTGCAGAAGTGAAGATCGCAGTGGCATTCAAGGTGGTTCCCGACGATCAGGACATCCAGGTGGCCTCCGATGGCACCCTGGACTTCTCCAAGGCGAAGGGGACGGTGTCGACCTACGACTTGAACGCGCTTGAGGCGGCGGCCCAGCTGGCTGCTGCCAACCCCGGCTCCACGGTGACCGCCGTGACGGTGGGGGCGGCCTCCATCGACGACTCCAAGCTGAAGAAGAACGTGCTCGCCCGCGGGGTCGACGATCTGGTCATGGTCGCCGACGACGCGCTGGCCGCTCTCGATACCGCCGGCACGGCCGAGGAGCTGGCCGCGATCGTGGGCGAGGGGGGCTTCGATCTCATCCTGTGCGGCGACGGCTCTGCCGATGAATACGCCCAGCAGGTCGATGTGCAGCTGGCCGCCCGTCTTGGAGTTCCTTCCGTGAACGCGGTGACGGCCATCAAGGCCGAGGGCGACTCGATGGTCGTCGAGCGCACGCTCGAGGACGTGGTGGAGGAAGTGGAGGTTCCGCTGCCGGCCGTCATCGCCGTGACGCCCGATGTCGCCACGCCGCGCATCCCCGGCATGAAGGACATTCTGGCGGCTGGCAAGAAGCCCATGGATGTGAAGGGCGCTCCCGTAGCTCCCGTGAGCGCCGTCGAGGTCGTCTCCTGTGCGGCTCCCGAGGCCGCCGAGCGCGCCTGCAATGTGGCTGACGCTTCGGCCGACGGCGCCATCGAGGCGTTTGCCGCGGCGCTCAAGGCGGCCCTGTAGGCGTCCCTCCCCACGTTTCGAATTCCACGACCCGATAAGGAGACATGAACATGAAAGCACTGGTTATTGCCGAGCATCCCGAGGCCGCCCGCGAGCTGGCAGCCGGCGCCCGCACTCTTGCCGACGAGGTGGCGCTCGTAGCCTTCGGCGAGGCTCCGGAGAACGTCGCCGATGCCGCCTATATCGTTGAGGTGCCCGAGGGCGCCGTGGCCGACGATGCCTACCTCACCATTCAGTCCGTCTACGAGAAAGAGCAGCCCGCTGTGGTGCTCGCCGAGCCGACCCGCCATGTGAAGTCGGTGCTGGGACGTTTGGCCGCTGCTGCGGGGGCCGCCGCCATCACCGATGTGACGGCTTTCGAGGACGGGGGCGCTCTGAGCCTCTACTTCGGCGGCGTGGGCGAGCGCGTGCGCAAGGCCACGGGAGATGTGGCCTTCTACACGGTGGCCCCTGGCACCTTCGCCGACGCCGAGCCTGCGGGCAGCGCCGTGGCCGAGACCGTGGCCTGGATCGCGCCGGCCCGTTCGCTGCGCCTGGTGTCCTCCCGCGAGCGCGAGAAGGGCGGCGCCGATCTGTTCAAGGCCGAGGCCGTCGTGGCCTGCGGCCGCGGGTTCGCCGAGGAGTCCGAGCTCGACTTGGCCCGCGCGCTGGCCGACAAGATCGACGGCGGTCTGGCCTGCTCCCGTCCCTTGACCGAGGGCGTCGACTGGATGCCCCAGAGCACCTACGTGGGCGTCTCCGGCCTCACGCTCACGCCGAAGGTGTATGTGGCCTGCGGTATTTCCGGCCAGATGCAGCACATGGTGGGCTGCAACCGCTCCGGAGCTGTGTTCGCCATCAACAAGGACAAGAACGCCCCCGTCTTCAAGCAGTGCGACTACGGTCTGGTGGGCGACATCAAAGATGTGCTGCCGGCCCTGACGGCGGCCCTGTAGGCCTTCTCGATTGAGGGCGGGAGGCGCCGACGCGGCCATGGTCGCCGGCCTCCCGCCCTTGGGATCGAGCGTGAATCTGAAAGGAGAGAAGCGTGTCTGACGCAGATTTCGACATCATTGTTGTCGGCAGCGGGTGCGCGGGCGCGGTGGCGGCCTACGTGGCGGCCTCGGCCGGCAAGAGCGTGCTCGTGGTGGAGCGCGGCAACTACGCCGGCGCCAAGAACATGACCGGCGGGCGCATCTACAGCCACTCGCTGAAGGAGGTGTTCCCGGACTTCGAGTCCGAGGCGCCCCTGGAGCGCAAGATCACCCACGAGCGGATCGCCATGCTGAACAGCGACTCCGAGATGACCATCGACTTCACGAGCCCCGTGCTCGCCGAGGAGGGCAAGGACTCCTACTCAGTGCTGCGAGGCCCCTTCGACCAGTGGTTGGCCGAGAAGGCCGAGGGCGCCGGCGCCGAGTACATCTGCGGCATCGCCGTGGAGGAGCTTTTGAAGGACGAGTCCGGCAAAGTCGTCGGCATCCGCGCCGGCGAGGACGAGATCACATCTCAGGTCGTCATCGTGGCCGAGGGCACAAACACGCTTCTGTCCGAGCGCTGCCTCGGGAACGCGCGGCCCGCGCCCTGCCAGATGGCCGTCGGCATCAAGGAGGTGTTCGAGCTGCCCGCGGGCGTGATCGAGGACCGGTTCCTTCTGCCCGAGGGCGAGGGCGCCGCGATGCTGTTCGTCGGCGACTGCACCCACGGCAAGGTGGGCGGCGGCTTTTTGTACACCAACAGGGACTCCATCTCGCTGGGACTCGTGGCCACCATCTCCACGGCGGCCGGCGGCGGAAACGACACGCCGGTCTACCAGATGCTTGAGGACTTCAAGGGCCATCCGGCGGTGGCGCCCATCATCCGGGGAGCCAAGATGGTCGAGCACTCCGGGCACATGGTGCCCGAGGGCGGCTACGACATGGTACCCCAGTACGTGTTCGACGGGGCGCTTCTGGCCGGCGAGGCAGCCGGCCTCTGCATGAACATGGGCTATCAGGTGCGCGGCATGGACTTCGCCGTGGCGAGCGGGCGCATGGCCGCCGAGGCGGCCGTCGAGGCCATCGACGCGGGAGATGCGAGCGCGGCGGGGCTTTCCGGATATGCGCGCCGCATGGAGGACTCCTTCGTCATCAAGGACCTTAAGACCTTCCGCAAGTGGCCCCACGTCATGGAGGAGTGGGACGCGATGTTCAACGACTACCCGACCATGGCGGCGGAGGTGTTCAACGCCATGTTCAGCGTGGACGGGCGCCCGCAGGAGCCCCTGCGCCGCCGCATCATGCCCATTATCAAGAAGCGCGGGCTTTTCAAGACCGCCAACGAGGTGAGGAAGGCGGTGAGCGCGCTGTGAGCCAGATCGCACCGATTACCGTGAACGTTGACGAGCTGATCGCCGTGAACAAGTACGAGGTGGACGAGGAGAGCGCCCACATCGAGCTTGTGGAGGATCCGGACATCGAGGAGTTCAAGAAGCTCGTGCGGGTATGCCCCGCGGCCCTCTACAAGATCGACGAGGACGGCGCGACGAGCTTCGACTACGCCGGCTGCCTGGAGTGCGGCACCTGCCGCATCGCTTGCGAGGGCACCATCGTGAGGAAGTGGGAGAACCCCCAGCCCACCATGGGCGTGGAGTACCGCTTCGGGTAGGCTGCACCTGTCTGCGGAAAAGCCGTGCATAAAAAGGCCCTGCGATTTGCGTCGCAGGGCCTTACTCGTGAGGGGGTGGCTGCCGATCGGTGCCTACAGGTCGGTACCGGCGATCCAGTCGAGGGCGGGGTATTCCACGACGCCGTCGTGGCGCTCCAGCTCGCGGGCGATGGTGATGCGCTGGATGGTGGGGGAGCCCTCCTCCAGCCAGAGAGCCCGGCAGTCGCGATAGAGGCGCTCGGTGGGGCCGTAAGGACTGTCCTCGAAGTAGCCGTCGCCGCCGAAGATCTCCAGCATCTCGTCGGAGACCTTCTTTACCGCCTCGATGGAGAACAGCTTGCACATGGCCGCCTTCTCGGCGATGTAGGGGTTGTGCGGGTCGCGGTCGTAGTCCTCGGCGAAGTCGATGATCATGCAGCGCAGGGCATGGGTCGCGGTGGCCATGTCGGCGAGTTTCATCTTGATGGCCTGGCGCGTGTTGATGGTCTTGCCGAAGGTCACACGGTCGCGGGCGCGGGCAAGCGACATCTCCAGCATGCGCTGGCACATGCCGAGGTTCGAGTCGGCGATGTGCACGCGGGAGATGGCCAGCGAGTGCATGGCCACTTCCATGCCCTGGCCTTCCTTGCCGAGCAGGTACTTCGGCTCGAGCTTCACGTCGGTCATTTTGAAGCCGGCGTGCCCCGCGCCGCGGCAGCCCATCATATGCGGCATGTCCACGAGCTCGAAGCCCTCGGCATCCATGGGCACGAAGAAGGCGGAGAGGCGCTCGTCGCCCTCCTTGTCGGGGTCGGTCACGGCGATGACGTAGGCGAACTGGGCTACGTCGGTGTGGGAGATGAGCCACTTCTCGCCGTTCAGAATGTAATTCCCATCCGCGTCCTTCACGGCGGTGGTGTGCACGTCGGCGCCGGTGCCGCCGGTCTGCTCGGTGAGCGCGAAGCAGGTGAAGATGGTCTTGTCGGCGAACTTGTCCATGTAGGCGGCCTTCAGCTCGTCGCAGCCGTAGTCGTCCAGGATGCGCCAGTTCAGGTCGGCGGCGTAGTGCAGGTGCATGCGCATGCCGCCCGGGCCCCGGGAGAACTCCTCCTGCACCTGCAGGATCTCCTTCTCGGTGAAGCCCCATCCGCCGTACTCCTCGGGCAGCGCGTAGCGGTACAGGTTGTTCTCGCGGGCCAGGTCGATGAACTCCTGCGGGAACTTGTTGGTGACCTCCACCTCACGCTGCATCTCCTCGAAGGGGCCTTCCGCCAGCTCGCGGCAGGTCTTCAGGAAATCGCGGAACTCCTCGTCGGTCAACTTGCCCATAAAGCCTCCTCGTGATCGTGTGTCCGCGCCGTCGCGCGCGGGCGCGTATACCCTGGTGAACAGTTTGACAGCCCGTCTTGAGGTTCGTCCAATAGAAACCGCCCGAAAATTTCCAATGGAAAATAGGCAAAAGCTATGGAAGGGGCCTACTTCTACAAATTGCGCCGCATCTGGGCTTCCTTGATCTCGTTTTCAAGGGAGCTGTGGATGATGTTGGCGAAAGGTCCCGCCTGGCCGCCGATGGACTCGACGCCGCGGGCGTCGCAGCGGCGGATGTAGTAGTAGAGGAAGGCACAGGTGTAGAACTCGGCCAGAAAGTCGATGTTGTCCTTCGGCAGGTAGCGGTTGGACAAAATGATGTCGATGTCCCGCTTCATGGCCTCAAGGTACAGCGCGTACAGGTAGTTGCGCAGCGAGTAGGGGCCGTTATCCACGAGCGCCTGGCGGTAGAAGTTGCGGCGTCCCTCCAGCACCTCGGCGAAGCACTGGAAGAACTCCGCGTGGTCGAGCGAGCGCACGCCGGACTTCTGGGTAATATAGTAGGGGAATCGCGAGGTGGGATCCTCCGGGTTATCGTCGTAGAGGAGCACCGACTCGGAGAAGTGCTGCTTTAGGCACTGGCCCATGTCGTAGCGGAAGATCCAGATGATGAGGCGGTCCTTGTTCTCGAAGTGGTAGTAGAAGGTCTTGCGGTTCTTCCCCGTGCGCTCGACGATATCGCTGATGGACACCTTGCGCAGGGGCATCTCGTCGCACAGCTCCACGAAGGCGTCGGAGATGAGCAACATGGTGGAAAGCGCGTTCATGGGTTCCTCCTTCGATTCTCTTCCGTTGCGCTCATTATAGGATCTTTCGAAGAAATATGGGACAGATAAATCGAAATGTGCAATGGAAATGCCAATGACTCGGTTAGTTGCGCCTATTTAACGGGATCAAAACGGCTACTTATGCGGCAAATGCCTATGGATGATGAAGATTTGCCTATGAAGTACTACACAGATAGATAAATCTGTCCATCGTAAAGCAAAGCAATCTTCGTAGAATAAGAGTCACGAGGAGACTTCAGCTCGGTCGGCGCTTTGAAAGGCGGACAAAGCAAGTCAAATTGGGTAGAGATTTCCAAATGTGAGGATCATGAGAAGGCAACATGGTCAAAAGCTTGAAATCATACCTAATACCCTTGAAACCTGTGGGGAAGTAATTGAAAGGAGTTTAGCCGTGGCGAAGTACCAGAAACTGGTGGAGCCGTTTAAGATCGGCAATGTCGAGCTGCGCAACCGTTTCGTGATGCTGCCGATGACCATCGAGAAGGTGGACAACTACCATGTGACCGATGACTTGGTGGACTTTTACGAGCAGCGCGCAAAGGGCCATGCCGGTCTGATCGAGATCGGGTCGTGCTATGTGTGCGACTGCTTCGGCACCGAGCCGAAGTACCACACGACCACCGGCGCCTGCGGATGCTGGGACGATGAGTTCATTCCCGGCTTCCAGCGCATCGCCGAGGTGTGCCACAAGCACGGATCCAAGGTGGCCGCCCAGCTGCAGCTGTGCTACGAGTGGCGTGCCTCTGGCGATGATCCGCTTTTGTCCTACGCTCCTTCCAAGGACGTGCCCTCCGGCCCGTTCGTGGGCATGCCTGAGCGCGAGTACACCAAAGAGGAGATCGCCGAGGTCGTAAAGCAGTACGGCCAGGCCGCCCGCCGCTGCAAGGATGCCGGCATCGACATTATCGAGATCCACGCGGGCATCGGTTACATGGTGATGCGCTTCCTTTCCAAGTACTCCAACCACCGCACCGACGAGTACGGCGGATCGGCCGAGAACCGCGCCCGCTTCCTCTGCGAGATCATCGACGAGATTCACAAGACCTGCGGCGACGACATGCCGATTCTCGTGCGCATCTCCGCCGACGACCTCATGCCCGACGGTAACCGCATCGCCGACACCCTCGAGCTCATCCCGATCATCGAGGCCCACGGCGTTGACGCCTGGTCCGTGCAGGCCGGCTTCCACGAGGCGCCCCGTCCCGTGGCCAACCAGATCGTGCCCGAGGGCGAGTTCATCGACCTCGCGAAGCAGGTGAAGACCGTCACCTCCAAGCCGGTATTCCCCGGCACCCGCATCAATACGCTCGATATGTGCGAGAAGGTCGTCACCGAGGGCTACGGCGACGCGGTCGGCATGGCGCGCCAGTTCATCGCCGATCCCGACACCGCCCGCAAGGTGGAGGAGGGCCGTCCGGAGCAGGTGCGTCCCTGCATCGTGTGCTCCCGCTGCCTGGACAACATCTTCATCGGCAAGCCCTGCCAGTGCTCGGTGAACGCGAACGTGTGGGAGGGAGTGGAAGTGGGCCTGCCCCAGGACAAGCCCGTCACCGAGAAGCAGCACATCGCCGTCGTGGGCGCGGGTCCTGGCGGCCTGGAGGCGGCCCGCGTGGCGGCCGAGCGCGGGCACAAGGTGACCGTGCTTGAGAAGTCCGACAAGCTCGCCGGCCTGCTGACCATGGCCCAGGTGCTCAATGCCAACATTGAGCCTTTGGTCTCCTACTGGAACGAGGAGATGAAGCTTCATCCCAACATCGAGATCAAGCTGAACACCAAGGTCGACGTGGACACCCTGCGCGCCCTGAACCCCGACCAGGTCATCGTCTCGCCCGGCGGCGGCATCATCCCCATCGACGTGCCCGGCATCGACGGCAAGAACGTCGTGAAGTCCGAGGACATCAAGGCCATGTGCAACGGCATCGTCCCCGAGGGCAAGGGCATGATCTGGAAGGCGGCCGTGGCGGCCATCAAGGCCCAGGGCGGCACCGTCGGGTTCATGCGCATGGGCCTGAACATGAAGAGCGGCCCGACCGCCATCGTGGGCAAGCGCGTGGTGGTCGTGGGCGGCGGCTTCGCCGGCCTGGAAGTGGCCGAGGCCATGTGCGACGGCCGCGAGATCTGGGTGATCGATCCGGCCAAGAAGCTCGGCAACGGCATCGGCATCATCGACAAGAACCCCACCATCAACCTGCTCAAGAAGAAGGGCGTGCACCTGATGCCCTTGACCGAGCTCATCGAGGTGACCAAGAAGGGCGCCAAGGTGAAGAACGTCGAGACCGGCGAGGAGCAGCTCATCGAGTGCGACACCGTGCTGACCTCCCTCGGCGTGGAGCAGAACACCGACCTGTACGACGAGATCGTGAAGGTGTGGCCGCACGCGAAGCTCATCGGCGACGCTACCACCCCCGACGGCAAGGTGTACCGCACCCTCGAGGCCGTCAAGGGCGGCTACCAGGCCTCCATGGCCATCTAAACGGGCTTATCCCCGGTTACGGGCGCTGGGTTGAAACGGCGCGGCGCCCGCTCTCTCAATTTGGTTCAAACGCGCAGGCGTTTTGAATAAAGGCAACGTTCCTTAAAGGAGGAAGAAATGGATTTCAGCTATTCCCAGCAGCAGCTCGAGATCAAGCGCGGCATCCGCGAGTGGGGCAAGAAGCACCTGACCGAGGAGGCCATCGCCGCCGGCTATAAGAACCGCGGCATCGCCCCCGAGATCGCCAAGGCGTGGGTCGACGACGGTTGGGGAATGTACGGCCTGCCCGAGGAGTACGGTGGAAAGCCTGTCGACCATCAGACCATGGCCATGATCATCGAAGAGCTGAACCACTGCGGCGGCAACATCCCCATGGCTCCCAACCTGCTCATCATGTTCGACATGGTCGAGTTCGGCACCCCCGAGCAGATCCAGTACGCCGTCGACTACTACAAGGAGAACGGCTACCCGCCGTACTGCCTGGCCATCTCCGAGCCCGAGGCCGGCTCCGCCAACCAGTACATGACGACGACGGCCACCAAGAAGGACGGCAAGATCCACATCAACGGTACCAAGACCTGGGTGACCTCCGGTGAGAACTCCGACGGCTTCATCGTGGTCTGCAAGAACGAGGATCCCTCTCCCGAGAACAAGCAGATGTCCATGTACCTCGTGCCGGCCAACGCCAAGGGCGTGACCATCGAGCCGTTGAACAAGATCGGCATGCAGATCATGCCCTTCTCCAAGGTCATCTTCGACGACGTCGTGGTTGACGAGTCGGCGCTGCTCGGCATCGAGGGCAAGGGCTTCCTGCAGCTCATGAAGAACTTCGAGTGGGAGCGCTGCGTGCTTCTGGCGGAGCTGCTCGGCGAGGCCCAGGCCGCCATGGACGACGCCTGCGCCTGGACCAACGAGCGCCAGCAGTTCGGCAAGGGCATCAAGACCTTCCAGCTCGTGCAGGAGCACATCGTCGAGATGCAGATCGAGCTCACCAACACTCGTAACTTCCTGTACCGCACCTGCTGGAAGATGGACAACGGCATTCCGGTGAACAACGACGCCGCCATGCTGAAGCGCTACGGCGCCCCGGCGCTCACCGACTGCTGCTCCCGCGCCCTGCAGCTCATGGGCGGCCTCGGCTTCACCGACGAGACCCGCGTCTCCCGCCTCATGCTCGACTGCCGCGGCTTCCAGATCGGTGGCGGTACCGTCGAGATCATGGTGCACATTTCCGGCCGTGGCATCCTCAAGGAGTACGCCAAGGCTGCCGAGGATCCGGATTACCTCTGGACCATCTAAATCGCGACCGCGATACAGCTTTGATGGAAGGGGTCTGCGCAAGCGGGCCCCCTTTTCTTGTGCTTGGAATCGACCTGGGGGAGCGCTCCGGAAGGTGTTGCTCGCCGCCCGCTGCGCGCTTGATCCCCCTCCGAACGCGATAAAAGAATCAGCGAAGATGACGCACATGGGTCGGTACCATCCCGGCATCGTTGCTGCTGAAGTGGAAGCTGATTCTTAACGATCGCGTTCTCCGGGGGGCGCGCAGAGGTCGTCGATCAGCACCTTCCGGAGCGCGTGCAGAGGGCGGCGAGCAGCATCCCGAGTGCTTTGAACCAGTGAAATGAGATGCAGAAAAAGGGCACCTGTCGGTGCCCTTTAAGGTTCGTGAGGTCGATTACTGCTGGTCAGCGGAAGGGGTGGGCTTTGCCTTCTTGCGGGTGCGGCGGCCGTGGCAGGTCATGCCGATCTTGCGGATGGTGCAGGTGCGCACGTTGTGGCAGTAGGCGCAGCCGCGGCGCTTCTTCTGGGTCTCGTTGTACAGGCCGATGACGCCCCAGGTGCTCCAGCGATCCGACGGCGTGCCGTCCTCGGCGGCGGTGAGCCCCAGGCGCTTCTCGGTCTGGGTGAAGAAGGCGAGCGTCGTGTTCATGGTGAGGGGGAAGTCCTCGACGCCGGTCTCCAAGGTGCTGCCGCGGTGCAGGCCGCGCTCGTGGGCGTCGTCGGCGACGGCCTCGGCGAGCTTGTCCGCGGCCAAGGAGGCCATGGCTTCCAGGCAGGCGTCGAAGAGCAGAGCGTCCATGTCGCTTTTCACGAGGCGCTCGCGAAGGCAGGCGATCTCCTCGTCGGTGCCGATGGTGGAGACCGCCATGGCCGTGTGCTCCGCCTCGCTCATGCGCTCGTAGGCGGCGCTGCCGTAGAGCACCGCGAGCGTGCCCACGAGCTTGATGGCCGGTTCGGTGTACTTCGGCGGCAGGGTGCAGATGGCGGGGTTGAACAGCTTGTAGACCCCGCGCGGATGCAGCTCGGCGCTCATGGCGTCGGCCATGGCGCAGATGGAGTCGGCGAGCATGGGATCGTCGGAGAGCTCGGTGTCGAGGAAGGCCTCGACGACGGCGGGATCGATCCGCTCGACGGAGCAGTCGATTTCATGGATGACGTGTACTTGCATGGCCGCCTCTATTCTTTCAATGATTCAAGTGGTATCTATTCTCTGGGACTATTCTATCAATGAATCCGATGAATTGGGATGCTATTAGACAAGTATTGGTAAGATTGATCGTATTTTAGACAAATTAATGGGACAGATTTTCGAATATGTCTATATAATGCCACAGCGGTCTTTTCTACAATGGCTCTCGAGCGGTGCGCCGGCCCTTTTTCGAATCCTGGGAGAAGAGGCGCTGCGCATCGTGTAAACTTCCAAGGAGCATCTGGCGCGCCCGCGCGTCGGAGCCGCTACCATCCGATGTCCACGCGCGTCGGAGCCAAGTCGTTCGAGCCGCCTTGCGCGGCCGCCGTTAAGAGAAAGGGAGCCGCCGTGAAACGTGCGCTTACCCCCGGCACCTTCGACCCCATCACCGCCGGACATCTCGACGTTATCAGCCGTGCCGCCCAGCTTGTCGACGAGGTCATCGTTGCCGTGGCTGTCTCCGCAAAGAAAAAGCCGCTCTTCTCCCTCGAGGAGCGAGTGGCCCTTGTGAAGGAGGTCACGCGTGATTTGCCCAACGTGCGCGTCGAGCCTTTCGACGAGCTGCTCGTCGACTTCGCCCGTCGCATGGGCGCCCAGGCCGTGGTGAAGGGATTGCGCGCCATCACCGACTTCGAGTACGAGTTCCAGATGACGGCGCTCAACTATCAGCTGGACAAGGAGCTGGAGACGCTTTTCATCATGTCGACGCCGCAGCACATGTACCTGTCGTCTTCCATCGTGCGCGAGATCGCCTCTCTCGGCGGGGATGTGTCCCAGTTCGTGCCGCCCTGCGTGAACGAGGCCCTCGTCAAGCGCTACGCCGAGCTGCACGCGGCCCAGTAGATCCGGTCGCTCGGCCGAGCCGCGCTCTGGCGGCCATTGGTTGCGGGCGCAAGCCGCGCCCCCAGGGACAGAACGTCCCTTATAAGGGCATAAGAACTTCCAATAACTCCCAGAAAGCCCTGATCTGTCCCATTGCGGACGATCGGGGCTTTGTGCATTTTGGGACAGATAGAAAGATACGTCCGTATGGTGCGGACAAAAGCGGGGGAGTAGTGGTGTTGCGCGTAAAGGACCTTCCGTAAAATTACCCTTAAGAGACCGTATACGGGTGAAAGGGATGAGATGAACATCGTCGTTTGCGTGAAGCAGGTGGTGGACACCGAGGCCGTCATAGCGCTTGACGGGGCCGGAGAGGTGGAGCTAATGGGCCAGACCATGGTCATCGATCCCTACAGCGAGTTCGCCGTGGAGCGCGCTGTGCAGCTGAAAGAAGAGTTGGGTGGCACCGTTACCTTGCTGACGCTTGGCTCTCAGGATTGCCTCGCGGCCGTGCGCCACGGGCTGGCCATGGGCGCCGATGCGGCCGTGCTCATCGAGGACGAGCAGTGGACGGCCCGCGACGCCGCCCAGGCCGCGGCCCTGCTCGCCGAGGCGGCCTCCACGATGGGCGCCGACCTCGTCATGGGCGGCTGGAAGTCGGGAGATACGGCGGCGGCCCAGGTCATGGGGCGCATGGCGGCCATCATGAGGCTCCCTTTGGCGAACATGGCCACGGGTCTTTCCGTGGAAGGCGGCACTATCGTCGCGGAATGCGAGGTGGACGACGGCGTGGAGACCGCGCGGCTTCCTCTGCCCGCCGTCGTGGCCGCCCAGCAGGGACTAGCCGAGCCGCGCTACCCCTCGGTGCGCGACGTCATGCAGGCGCGGCGCCGTGGCGCCGAGGTGCGTCCCGTGGCCGACTTCGCCGCGGCGTCCAAACCGACAACGGTGACCGTCGTCTCCCGGGAGCTGAAGCCGGGCCGCTGCGGCGGCCGCATCGTCGCGGGCGAGGCGCCTGTGGCCGTGGCCGAGACGGTGCGCCTTCTGGCCGAGGAGGCGAAGGTTCTCTAGCTCGCCACTCATTCGCTTCCAACGTTCGCGCAGGATTTGAGAGAAAGGTTTTCTCATGGCTGATATGTGGGTAGGGGTCAACGGCGCCGATGAGGCGCTGCGCCAGGTAAATGCCGAGATGCTGGGGGGCGCCCGGGCGCTGGCCGACCAGGCGGCCGCTCAAGTGGTCGCCATCGTGTGGGGCGCGTCCGCCGCAGGCCACGCCAAGGCGCTCGCCTCGTGGGGTGCCGACCGCGTGGTGATTGTGGAAAGCGAGGCCGCACCGGCCCCCGAGGCCGTGGCCCGCACGCTGGCCCGGCTGGCCGCCGAGAGCGCCCCGGCCGTGGTATTGCTCGCCGACGGCGCCGAATCTCGCGTAGCGGCCCCTCTTCTGGCCGAGGCCCTGGATGCGCCGCTGTTCTCGGACGTGATGGATATCGAGGCCGGCGACGAGGTCGTCTTCACGCGCCTGCCCTACACCGCCAAGGTGATCGAGCGCGCAACCGCAGCCGCCCCCACCGTGGTGGCCACGGTGCGTCCGAAGGCGCTTCCGGTGCCCGAGGCCGACGCCTCCCGCACCGCCGAGGTCGTCGCGGCCCCGGTCGACGCAGCCGACCTCGCCCGCATCGTGCAGTCCGTGGCCCGTGCCGCCTCCGAGCGTGTCGATCTGGCCGAGGCGGACATCGTCGTGGCCGGCGGCCGCGGCTGCAAGGGGCCTGAGGGCTTCGCGGTCATCGAGTCTCTGGCCGATGCCCTGGGGGCCGCCGTGGGCGCCTCGCGCCCGGCCGTGGACGAGGGCTGGGTCGACATCCAGTACCAGGTGGGCCAGACGGGCAAGACCGTGGCGCCCTCGCTGTACATCGCCTGCGGCATTTCCGGCTCCATCCAGCACATGGCCGGCATGGGCGCCTCGAAGTGCGTCGTGGCCATCAACAAGGATCCCGAGGCGGAGATCTTCGCCGGCGCCGACTACGGCATCGTCGCGGATCTCTTCGAGGCGGTGCCGCTGCTGGAGGCCGCCGCCCGCGAGCGCAAATAGGGGAGGTGCGTCATGGGCGAGGTGCCGGCACGCGAGGTTCTGTGGAACATCACGGGCCACTGGCTGATCTACCCCTGCTTCATCGCGGCGCTGGCCGTAGCCGTCGTCTTCTTCGTGCGGCGCTGGCGCCTGTGGAAGATCGGCGAGCCCGAGAATCGCTCCGATAGGCGCGGCGAGCGCCTGCGCGGCGCGGTGCGCGACGCCCTTCTGCAGGTGAAGGTGGCCGAGCGGCGCGGGCCCGGGCTCGTGCACGTGGCCATGTACGTCGCCATGATCATCCTGCTTATCGCCACCGCCACCGTGGCCGCCCAGGCCGATTTGGGGCTCCCTCTCGTCCAAGGCGACTTCTACCTGTACTTCCTCTCGCTCACCGTCGATCTCGCCGGCGCCGCCTTCTGCATCGCCATGGTGGCCTGCATCGTGCGCCGCATCGCGAACCGCGCGCTTGACACCAAGCCCGGCGACATCGTCGTTTTGGGCCTGCTGCTGGCCATCGGCGTCACGGGATTCGTGCTGGAGGGCCTGCGCATCGCCGGTACGGGCGACCCTTGGAGCGCCTGGTCGCCGGTGGGGAGCCTCTTCGCGGGACTCTTCGCCAGCTGGGATCAGGGTCAGATCGAGCTTGCCCACCGCGTGCTGTGGTGGTTCCATATGGCCCTCGCCTTCGGGCTCATCGCCTACTGGACCTATTCCAAGCTCGTCCACGTGCTGCTCGTGCCCGCCGGCGTCTACTGGCGCGACCTGAAACCCAAAGGCGAGCTGCCCTTCATCGACATGGAGGACGAGGGCCTGCTCTCCTTCGGCTGCGGCCGCTTGGAGGAGCTCACGTGGAAGGATCTCTTCGACACCCAGGCCTGCGTGCGCTGCAACCGCTGCCAGGACCTCTGCCCGGCCTTTGCCACGGGCAAGCCCCTGAGCCCCAAGGCGTTCATCCAGGACTTGGGCGCCGAGCTGGAGCAGCGGGGGCCCATCATTTACCGCCTGCAGAAGGAGGCGGCGGCCCAGGAGCGGAACGCGGCGGATGCGGCCGAGAGTGAGAAGGCGTCGAAGGCAGTCCCCGCGTTGCCGAAGGCCGAGGCGCTCCTTGAGAACGCCGATCTCACCGACGCCGAGCGCGCTATCATCGATCGCTCGCTCGTGGGCGCGGTCATCGCCCCCGAGACCCTGTGGGCCTGCACCACCTGCGGCGCCTGCATGGAGGCGTGCCCGGCCTTCGTGGAGCACGTGCCGAAGGTGGTGAAGATGCGCACCTACCAGGTGTCCATGGAAAGCGCCTTCCCGCCGGAGGCCCAGGCCACCTTCCGCAACCTGGAGAACAACGGCAACCCGTGGGGCTTAGGCTGGCAGACCCGGTTCAAGTGGGCCGAGGGGCTGGACGTGCCCACCATCGCCGAGGCCCCCGATGCCGAGTACCTCTACTGGCCCGGCTGCTCCGGGGCCTTCGACGCCCGCAACCGCAAGGTGTCCGCGGCCTTGGTGTCGCTGCTCGCGGAGGCGGGTGTGAGCTTCGCCATCTTGGGCAACGAGGAGAAGTGCTGCGGGGACGCGGCGCGGAGGATGGGCAACGAGTTCGTCTACTTCATGCTGGCCAGCGAGAACATCGCCACGCTTCAGGCCTACGGGGTCAAGAAGATCATCGTGCAGTGCCCTCACTGCTATCAGGCCCTGGCCCGGGACTACCCTCAGCTGGGCGGCCATTTCGAGGTGATCCACCACAGCGAGCTTCTGGCTCGGCTGGTGGAGGAGGGGCGCCTGGTGCGCTCGCCGGAGGCGCTCGGGCGCGTGTGCTTCCACGACTCGTGCTATCTGGGCCGCTATCAGGACGTCTACGAGGCGCCGCGCGCGGTGGTTCGCGCCGCCGGCGGCAGCGTGGTGGAGATGGAGCGCGACCGCCGTGCGAGCTTCTGCTGCGGGGCCGGCGGCGGCCGCATGTGGCTCGAGGAGAGCGCCGGAACCCGCATCAACGAGGCGCGCTGCGCCCAGGCGCTTGACACCGATCCCGATCTTTTGGCGACTTCGTGCCCGTTCTGCCTGACCATGCTCGCTGATGGTATGGTATCGGCAGATTCCGATGTGCCCGTGAGGGACATCGCCGAGCTGTTGGCAGGAGCGGAAAAATGAGCGAGAGCGCGGGCAAGATGAGGCACGGAGCCGAGAAGACGGCGAAGGCGGTGGGCGCGACGGCTGCGGGCGCGGCGGAGGGACGGCGTGTCCAGAGCATCCGAGAGCCGCTTTCTCCCGGCGCCTACGTGGAGTATTCGGTGGACGATCAGCCTGGTGTGGTGGAACGCGCCCGGGCCTTCCTCGCAGGAGCGCCCGGCGAGCCGGTGGCCCCGCGCATGGCCGCCACGGTTATGCTGGTGAGCGAGGGCAAGTCCCATTATCGTCGTTTCGAGAGCCCGCTGGCGGGGGGAGCGCCCATCGAGGAGACCGTGGATGCGGCTCCGGTGGATGTCTTCATGCTGCGCCGCGCCTCCACCATGGCCTTCACGCCGGACGCCGTGGTGTTTCCCGGCGGCGGCATGGACGTGCGGGATGTGGAATGTGCCGTGCCCTGGGCCGGGCCTTCTCCGGAGCAGTGGGCCTGTCTCATGAGCTGTCCCGTGTCCGTGGCAAAAGGCGTCATTACGGCGGCGGCCCGGGAGGTCTTCGAGGAGAGCGGCGTGCTTCTGGCCTCTGCTCCCGACGGAGGCGCGCCCGTCGACGAGCGCGAAGACCATTGGGCTGCCGAACGTGAAGCCGTGGCCACGCGGCGCGTCTCCTTCGGGGAATTCCTTCGCGAGCGGGGGCTCGTGCTGCGCAGTGATCTGATGCGCCTGCGCAGCCATTGGGTTACTCCCGAAAGCGAGGCACGGCGTTACGATACCTATTTCTTCCTGGCGCGGCTGCCCGAGGGGCAGCACGCCGATGGCCGCACGAGCGAGGCCGTGGAGGCGGCCTGGATCGCCCCGGGCGAGGCCCTGGCGCGCTTCGATGCGGGCCTGCTCAAGCTCGTGCCTCCCACCATCTCCAACCTCACTTCCATCGTGGCGGCGACCTCGGTGGACGAGGCGTGGAACGCTCCCTTCGACGGGCACGTGCGGCCGCATCCGGTGGCGCGACCGTGCGGCGAGGTGGTGCTCGGCTGCGAGGTGAGCGAGACATGAGCGCGCGCTTCGCACCTCCGGACAACGAGGCCATGGTCGGGGCGTTCGCCCAGTGCGTGCGGCATCCCAACGCCACGCCGCTCACCTACCACGGCACCAACAGCTGGATTCTCGCCGCTCCGGACGACGGAGCCTGCCTGGTGGTGGATCCGGGCCCCGACGACGCCGCCTGCGCCGGGCGCATCGCCGAGGCCTGCGCTCGGCGCGGCCTCACCGTGGCCGCCGTGGCGGTGACCCACGACCACTTCGACCACGCCGAGTGCGCCGAGGAGGCCAGTCGGGTTTTCGGTGCGCCGGTGCTGGGTATGGCGGCGGGCACGCTGGGCTGTGGCCCTCTGGAGCTTCCCGGAGTGTCCCTGTCCATCGAGGTAGTGCCCTTGCCGGGGCATTCCAGCGACTCGGTGGGCTTCTATGTGGAAGAGGGCGCGCTCGTGGTGACGGGGGATGTGGTGTTCGCCCAGAGCCCCACGATGGTCTGCTGGCCCGACGGGCGCATGGGCGACTATCTGGCGAGTTTGGACGTGCTTGGGCGCCTGGTGGCCGAGCGCGGCGTGGAGCGCCTGCTGACGGGCCATGGGCCGGTGATCGAGAACCCCTCCGAGCGCATCGAGCAGGCGCGCCGTCATCGCCTCCAACGGCTGCAGCAGGTGGTGTCCGCGGTTCGCAGCGGCATCCCCGCCGATGCCGAGGCCCTGGTGGAGGCCGTGTACAACGACGTGCGGCCCGAGCTGCACGACGGTGCCGTTCGCTCGGTGAACGCCCAGCTGCGCTATGCCTTCGACGAGGGCATCCTGCAGGAGAACCGCTAGCGCCGGCGGCCTCGTTCCGCCCGGCACGCGATAGAGCCGCATGCAAGTGCCCCGCGGGGCTGAAAGAGAGAGGAAACCTATGGTCATCACCTACACCGAGGAGCAGCGCGAGCTCGTGCAGCTTGTGCGCGACGTCGCCCGCAACGAGGTCATGCCGCACGTGGCCGCGGCCGACAAGGCAGGGGAGTGCCCCCGCGAGCTGTACCAGTGGGGCTTCGATTTGGGACTGCACATGGTGGAGATCCCCGAGCAGTTCGGCGGCATGGGCTTAAGCTACGAGACCTGCGCCATGATGTTCGAGGAGCTGGCCTGGGTGGATGCCGCTTACGCCGACACCTTCGTCACGAACTTCGTCGCCTTCCGCAACATCCTTCTGAACGGCACCGAGGAGCAGGCGCGCCATTTCGTGGAGAAGACTGAGAATAACGGGTTCGCCGCCTTCTGCCTCACCGAGGCCAACGCCGGGTCGGACGTGGCGGCCATGCGCACCACGGCGGTGCTCGACGGCGACGAGTACGTTCTGAACGGCACCAAGACCTTCATCACCAACGGCTCCATCTCCGACATCTACGTGGTGTTCGCCAAGACCGACCCGGAGGCCGGCGCCCACGGCATCACGGGCTTCCTCATCGACGGCGACACCCCGGGTCTTGCTGCCGGCGCCAAGGAGCACAAGATGGGCTTCCGCCTGTCGGACACCACCGAGGTCGTTCTCGAGAACGTGCGCGTGCCCCAAAGCACTGTCATCGGGGAAGTGGGCCAGGGCATGTCCATCGCTCTGAACGCCCTGAACCTCTCCCGGGCCTTTATCTCCACGCTGGCCGTGGGCATCATGCAGCGAGCGCTCGACGAGGCCGTGGCCTACGCGAAGCAGCGCAAGCAGTTCGGGCGGCGCCTCATCGACTTCGAGATGGTGCAGCAGATGCTCGCCGATATGGCCATCAAGACCGAGGCGGCGCGCGTTCTCGTGAACAACTGCATGCGCCAGATGGACGCCGGCGAGATGGTGCGCAAGGACGGCGCCATCGTGAAGACCTTCGTCACCGACGCCATGCAGGAGGTGGTGAGCAACGCCGTGCAGGTGCTCGGCGGCTACGGCTATTCCGAGGAGTACCCGGTGGAGAAGCTCATGCGCGACGCCAAGATCTTCCAGATCTTCGAGGGATCGAACCAGATCCAGCGCATGACCATCGCCAAGGAACTCGACCGGGAGTACCAATAAGTTAAAAGAAGTCTCTAGCAAAAAGCCCGAGCGCGATCAGCGGCGCTCGGGCTTTTTGCTGCTCGTCCGGCTGCCGCTGGGAGGTATACCTCCATGCTCAAACAGTCCTCGCTCGGCGAAAGTGCCCACTGGACACTTTCGTTCGCTGCGGAACTGCGCGTGGAGGCACACCTCCCATCGGCAGCCTACTCGAACAAAAAGAAAGGCTTACTCCGCCTCCATGCGCTCCTTCAAGATTTGCGCGAGGATGAAGCGCTTCACCTTGCCGGTGGCGGTGACGGGGATCTCGTCGATGATCTCGATGCGCTCGGGCCACAGGCGCTTGGCCACGTGGCGCTCCCTCAGGTAGGCGATGAGCCCGTCTTGGGTAGGAGGCGCGGCGGGGTCGCTCGGCACGACGAAGGTGCAGACGCGCTCGCCGAGGCGCGTATCCGGCATGCCGATGGTGGCCGAGTTGGCCAACCCCGGCGCGCCGATGAGGTCGTCGTCGATCTCCCGGGCCGAGATGTTCTCGCCGCCGCGGATGATGACCTCCTTCTTGCGCCCGTTGATGCGGATGCGCCCTTCCTCGTCCATGTAGCACAGGTCGCCGCTGTAAAACCAGCCCTCATCGGAAAGCGCGCGGTCGGTGCGGTCGCGCTCGTTCAGGTAGCCGACGAACATGTGGGGCCCGCGGGAGATCTCCTCGCCCTGGGCGCCCCGGGGCACCTCGTTGCCTGCCTCGTCGATGACCTTGACCTCGATGCCCGCGAAGGGGACGCCCGACCAGGCGCCGTTCCACTCGGCGCACTTCTCCGGGGGCACGAACACGTGCGGGCAGCTTTCCGTGGAGCCGTAGATCTCGCAGAGCAGCACCCCGTAGCGGGCCGCGCGCTCGATGAGGGCCGGGGGCAGGGGCGCCCCGCCGCAGCAGAACAGCCGCAGGGTGTCGAAGGCCAGGCCGTCCTCGGCGTCCAGCACGTTCAGCATGTCGTAGATGAACGGCGTGGCCGACATGGACCAGGTGACGCCCTCGGCGTTCATGAGCTCGATGGCCTCGCGCGGGCGGAAGTCCTGCTGCAGCACGGCCCGTCCGCCGAGCAGAAGCGGCGAGATGAGCCCGTGGAAGAAGCCGGTAGCATGGTTCAAGGGCGAGGGCATGAACATGACGTCGCCCTGCGTACGCCCGAGCTCGCTCGTGAAGACGCGCTCGGAGAACAGGATGTTGTTGTGGGTGAGCATGGATTGCTTCGGCTTGCCCGTGGTGCCCGAGGTGGGCAGAATGCAGGCCACGGAATCGGCGGACACGGCGACGGGCTCGCGCAAGGGCTCGAAGCGCCCGTAGATGTCGTCGAAGGTGGGAAGCTCCGAGTGGCTCGGCGCCTGCTTGTCCAGCACGGCGATGGCGGCCAGGCTCGGTATGGCGTCGCGAACAGAGAGGATCTGCGCCTCGTAGTCGGTGTTGTGGGAGAAGGTGGGGGAGAGGTAGGCTCGGGAGCCGACGAGGTTCATGGCGTATTCCAGATCCACGTCGTTGTAGTTGCGCGGCACCGGGTGCACCACGCCGCCGACTTTCAGCACGGCCACATAGGCGATGGTGAACTCGGCCCAGGTGGGGAACTGCAGGGTGACAACGTCGCCGGCTTTTACGCCCTCGGCGACAAGCCATGCGGCCACACGCCCGGCTTTGTCGTCAACCTCCCCGTAGGTGAGGCGGCTTCCCGTGTCGTCGCAGACGTATTCGCGGTCGGGGTGAGCGGCACTCGTTCGCTCCCAGATGTCGGCGATGGTGTCGTGCGTCCAATACCCCTTTTCGTAGTACTCTTTCTTCTTCTCCTCGTTGATCTTGAGATCGGTGATCATAGGCCTTCCTTTCTAAAGAACCTAAAACCCTTTTGCCACGGAAGCGCCCGGCCGCTCGTGCGCGGCTCCCCGGTGCTCGAGCGCCTCCGCTGATACCCAGAAGAAATTCGTGCTTTTAGCATACAAAGGTATTTATCGGACAGGAAGCCAAAATTGAGAAAAGATAATTGGAATAATTGATGAGTCAATAGGGCCAAGCGATGCGTGGAAATCTATAGACCCACAAAATCAATTAATTGGGTAGTAAAAGAAACAATATTTCAAAATTGTCCGTGGAAAACCGCTGTGTCATCCTTAAAAATCAGAAACAAGTCAGGCGGAACAAAATTCCAATGGGCTAAAAGTAAAACTTGAGTAAACAAGCGCGAAAGGGGTTCATCCATGAGTGTCTACCAGGAGGCCTACCATCTGCCCGAGTTCACCTACGACTACGAGAAGCTGAAGATCGAGCAGCGCGGTCCGGTCTACATCTGCTCCTTCAATGATGCGGACAACCTGAACGCCATGTCCTACGCCCAGATGGCCGAGTTCAACGACTTCCTCATCAAGGTGCGCATGGACAAGGACTGCCGCGTCATCGTGCTGACCGGCGAGGGCCGCTCCTTCTGCGCCGGCTTCAACCTGAACGACCTCGCGCTCGATCCGCCCGAGGACATGGGCCGCATCCAGCGCGACTTCTACATCATGCAGCGCATGTGCTCCGACCAGATTATCAACATGCGCCGCTGCGAGCAGCCCATCATCGGCGCCCTGAAGGGCTTCGCCGTGGGCGGCGGCCTGTCCATCTCCTGCGCCTGCGACATGCGCGTGCTCGGCGAGTCCTACAAGATGAACGCCGGCTACCTGTCCATCGGCTACACCGGCACCGACATGGGCGGCTCCTTCTTCCTCCCGAAGATCGTCGGCTATGCCCGCGCCTGCGAGATCCTCATGAACCCGGCCCGCTTCGACGCCCAGAAGCTCTACGAGTGGGGCTTCGCCAACCGCGTGGTGGCCGACGACGACGTGCTGGAGACCGCCGTGGCCATGGCCGAGGAGATGTGCCGCGAGACCGCGCCCTTCGGTCTGCGCCTCACCAAGGAGGCCCTGCAGTGCTCGCTGGACGGCACCAGCTTCGAGAACTGCATCAAGATGGAGAACCGTAACCAGGTGCTGGCCTCCAACACCAACGACGGCATCATGGGCACGCTGAAGATGAATCCGAAGAACCGCGCCGACGTGAAGGAAAACCCGGAGAAGTACGCCTTCCACAATATGTAAGAGAGGGTCGGCAAAACCGAACCTGCTATCTGGAGCCCCGCAGCCCACAAGGCCGGGGCTCCCTTCGTTGGAGAGGAGAATACCCATGAAAGTGCTGGGAATCAATGGGAGCCATCGGGCCGGGAAGGGGACGGCGGCGCTTCTGCAGGCAGCGCGCTCGCCACGGCCGGGCTCAACAACTGCGGGGGAGAGGGACGCTCGCGCGCCTGCGGTAGCGGTTTCCCCGCACTGAGAAGCAAACAAATCGGTATCCAATATGACGAATTGCTGACAGGGTTTCAGAGTTCCTACATAGTTCGCGCGCAAAGCCAACAAGGGCCTGTTGACTGGCGGTTACTGCCATTTAGCGCGCTAAAGTCCAGCTATCGGGTAATCGTTCGAGTCACTTGGGTGGTTCGATAGCTCGGCAGGCTGATCCTTCAAGCGACTCCCGGTTCCTATCCGCGAAGCGTTAGAAGGAGGCTCATCATGACCCGCACATCCGATTCTGTTCCCCTGAATGGCATCTCCCGTCGTACCTTCTGCAAAGGGGCGGCCGTGCTCGGCATCTGGGGAGGCTTGGCCAGCTTCGGCCTGGCCGGCTGCGCGCCCCATACCCGTGCCGAGGAGCTGGCCGATTCCGCGCCGTGGAAGGCGGGCACCTACACGACCGAGGTGACGGGCCACAATGCCCCTTACACCATGACCGTGACCTTCTCCGATGACGCCATCACGGCCATCGACACGTCGGCCAACCAGGAGTCGCTCGGCGTCGGCGCCGATGCGCTCAAGGCCCTGCAGCAGCAGGCCATCGACAACCAGACCATCAACATCGATGCCGTCACCGGCGCGACGCTGTCCTCGCTCTCCCTGCAGACCGGTCTTGAGGACTGCGCGAAGCAGGCTCAGGCCTTCGAGGTGCTCTCGGAGGCGCCCGTGCCCGAGAAGCCGGCGGTGGAAGAGGTCTACGACGCCGACGTGTGCGTCGTGGGCGGCGGCGGCTCGGGCCTGGCGGCGGCCATCGCGGCCGTGCAGGCCGGCGCGAGCGTTATTGTGCTTGAGAAGTGTGGCATTACCGGCGGTTCCACCAACGTCTCCGAGGGCGCGCTGAACGCCGTCGATCCCGAGCGCCAGGAGCCCCAGGGCATCGAGGACTCCATCCCCACCTTCTACGAGACCACCATGAAGGGCGGCCACAACACCAACAATCCCGAGCTCGTGCACTTCCTCACGGACAACGCGCTGGATTCCGTCCACTGGCTCGAGAGCCTGGGCGTCGAGTTCAAGGACGAGATCGGCTCGGCCACCGGATCGCTCGGCCAGCGCAGCCATTACCCGGCCACGCCGTCGGGCAACACCTACATCCGCTCGTTCCAGCAGTTCATCGACGACAACGCCGATGCCATCATGCTGCTCAACGACATGCAGGCCAAAGAGCTCATCCTGGATGACGCCGGCGCGGTCGTGGGCGTGAAGGCGCTCTACGACGGCGAGCAGGAGGTCACCGTGAACTGCGGCGCCGTGGTCATCGCCACCGGCGGCTTCGGCGGCAACGTGGAGTACCGTCAGAAGGTGAACACGGGCGTGTGGAAGGAAGTCGTGCTGGACGATTCCATCGGCTGCACCAACATCAAGCCCTGCGCCCAGGGCGAGGGCATGGTGCTCGCCGAGAACGCCGGCGCCGAGCTCATCTGCCTGTCCGACATCCAGCTGCACCCCTGCGGCACCCCGGGCACGGGCCTCATGGAGGACATCCGCACCTCCGGCCGTAACCGCATCTTCGTGAACACCGATGGCAAGCGTTTCGTGAACGAGGGCGCCGAGCGTGACGTTCTGTGCAAGAACATCTTCGCCCAGCCCGACGGCACCTACTGGATTGTCGTGAACACCCTGCGCTACCCCGATCCCGACGAGCCGGACGCCAACGGCGCCACCATCAACAACATGCTGGCGCTGGGCCATATCGTAACCGGCGACACCGTGGAGGCCCTGGCCGGCGAGATGGGCGTGGACGCCGCGAACCTGCAGGCCTCCATCGACGCCTACAACGCCGTGGTGGAGGGCGGCGCCGACGAGTTCGGCTTCGTGGCCGACAACACCGCCGATGCGGCCATGACCGAGGGCCCCTGGTACGCCTGCCGCAAGGTGCCCACCGTGCACCATACCATGGGCGGTATCCGCGTTAACGTGGAGTCCGAGGCCTGCAATGCCGACGGCGAGCCGATCCCCGGCCTGTACGCCGCGGGCGAGTGCACCGGCGGTATCCACGGAGAGAATCGCCTGGGCGGCAACGCCATCGCCGACTGCATGACCTTCGGCCGCAACGCCGGCACCAACGCCGCAAAGTACGCCCTGGCCTAGTCGCGCTATAACAGCCTCCTTCCCCCGAGCGGGAATAGAAAGAAGGAGCCCCTCGCGATGAGGGGCTCCTTCTCGAGATAGGAAGCGTGTTTGGCGGGGGAGGGCCTACCAGTTGCAGGGGGCCTCGCCCTTCTCCTGGCGCTCGGACTTGAAGATCACATCCGGCACCTCCTCGCCGTGGTAGCACTTCACGGCGCCCTTCTCCTCCAGCTCGGCGATCTGCTCGGGCGTGTAGCCGTAGTGCTCCAGGTACTCGGCGGTGTGGTAGCCGATGGGCTTGGAGAGGATGATCGGCGGGTCGCCGTAGCCGCCGAAGCGGATGGGCGTGGTGGGCAGCGCATGCTCGCCGAAGGCGTTGTACTTCACCTTGCGGATGGCGTCGTTGACGTAGGCCTCGTCGTCCTTCAGGATGTCGGTGAAGCGGAAGACCTTCTGACTCGGCACGTCCCACTCGGCCAGGATCTTCAGCCACTCCTCCAGATCCTTCTTCGAGAAGCCCTCGTCCAGGATGGTGATGAGCTCCGGCTGCAGGTGGTTCGCCTTCACGTTCTCGATGGTCGCGTAGCGCGGATCGTCCACCAAGTCGTCGCGGCCGATGATTTTCATCATGTCGTTGTAATAGCGGTTGTGCTGCGGCTGGCAGATGTAGAGCCACTTATTGTCGGCGGTCTTGTAGGTGTTGTTGAAGGGGTTGGGCACGTCGGTGCGGGACTTCGGGTAGTCGGCGCCGAACTGCTGGGCGCAAAGGCCGATGGAGCCGCCCCAGATGGCGGAGTGGTACAGGTTCACGACCACCTTGTCGCCTTGGCCGGTGCGCAGCTTGTTCACGAGCGCGCCGAGCAAGCCGGCGGCCATCATGATGGCGGTGTTGTAGTCACCGAAGGCCTGCGGGGGGATGGCGGGGGAGGTGTCCTTCTCGGGGAAGGTACCGGCCACGCCGCCGCGGGCGGCCCAGCACACGGCATCGTAGCCGGGGGCATGGGCGAACTCGCCGAACTCGCCGTAGCCGCGCATCTGGCCCCAGATCAGCCCCGGGAACTCCTCGTGCAGGGTCTCGTAGTCGAGTCCGAGCTTCTTCAGGGCGGCGGTGCGCATGTTGTTCATGAAGATGTCGGCCTCGCCGATCATCTTCTTCGCGATGGCCAGGCCCTCGGGATCCTTCAGGTTGAGCGACACCCAGTTCTTGTTGGTGTTGTTCAAATCGATGGTGGGATCTTCCGTATCGGTCAGCTCGCAGCCGAAGCCGGGGCCCTGGGTGCGCTGGGTATCGCCGGCGAAGGACTCGATCTTGATGACCTCGGCGCCCATCTCGGACAGGACGCGGACGGTGGCCGGGGCGGCCACGTAGGTGCACATCTCGACGACCTTGATGCCGGCGAGCGGGCCGTAACCGTTGAGCTTCTCGGTGACTGTCATCGGAGCATCTCTCCTTTCATGCAAGTGGTTGGTCGGGCGGTTCGTTTGTTTGCATCCCTATCATCGCAGGGGAAAGAACCCCTATCTACGGACAAAATGAAATATGTGTGTAAAACAGACTCGAAATTGAGTAGAAAATACCACTAGATGGGAAAGTTATCCCTATGCAAACAGGACAACAAAGATATTCTGTTTCAACAAATCAAAGGAGTGGTGTGCTAGGGTCATCGTGTAGAATGCACACTATAGTAAAGAGAAGGGAGCCATAAGATGGACTTCACGCTGACCGACGGGCAGAAGAAGCTCGTCAGCGCCTTTCGCACGTTCGGGGCCGACACCTTCACGCCGGAGCGCGTGGCCAAGTGGTGCCGCGACCAGGGCCTGCCCGATACGGTGATGAAGGAGTTCGTCGATCTGTACTACGAGACCGCCGAGCCGGACATCGCGCCCGATCTGGCCCACAGCCTGCTCTCGCAGGTGCTCATCGTGGAGGAGCTCTCCCGCTGCGCCGGCACGACGCTGCCGTTCCAGAACGACTTGTTCAACCTGCAGATCATGAGCGGGTTCGCCGGGGCCGCCGAGGCCGCCTCCATCGCCGAGGACTATCGCGCCGACGGCCGCCTCATGTTCGCCCTGGCCATCTCCGAGCCCGACGGCGGATCCGACACCATGGCCATGAAGACCTCGTGCCAGACCGTGGACGGCCGACTGCTTCTGAACGGGCGCAAGTCCTATGTGAACAACGGCGAGTACGCCCCCTATATATTGGTGGCCGCCATCGACAAGGACGCGGGGGATACGGGTCGCTACCCGTCGCTGTCCTTCTGGCTCGTGCCCCGCAGCGTGCCCGGCATCAACGCCGTGCCCATCAGCAAGATCGGTCAGTCCATGCTGCCCTTCGCGCTCATCTCCTTCGACGATGTGGAGCTGTCGCCGGAGTGGCGCCTCGATGCGAGTGAGGGAGGGTTCCAGCAGCTGTTTCATCTGCTGGAATACGGACGTGTGCTTTTGTGCGCCTCCAGTTTGGGCATGGCCCAGGCGGCCATGGACGACGCGGTGGCCCACGCGCGCTCGCGCAAGGCCTTCGGCGTGCAGGTGGGGCGCTTCCAGCAGATAGAGACCCTTCTCACCGATATGGAAGTGCGCCTGCGCAACATGCGCTCCATGGTGTACCGGGCGGCGTGGTCCATCGACGCCGCCGACGAGACCGAGCGGCTCGACGTGGCCCTCATGAAGCGCTACGTGCCGGAGGCCTCGGTGCAGGTGGCCTCGGACGCCATGCAGATTCTGGGGGGTCTTGGCTATACCGAGGGCTCGCGCGTGAGCCGCATCTGGGAGGACTGCCGAGGCAACCAGATCGCCGAGGGAACGGATCAGGTGATGGTCTACATCGCCGCGCCCTTGATCATGGAGCACTACCGATCTTTCTAGAAGGGCTGCGAGCATTCTTATTAAGAGAACGATCACAAGAAACTGGGGGAAATATTCTCCCAGTTTCTTCTATTTGTGAAACCTATCAATCATAAATCCTTTCGATATTAGGACAAATTAACTAAATCTGTCCTATTTTTGCAAAGAATATGGGACAAAGCATCCCTTTTTGACCATCCTCAAGGGAATCGTTCTACGGTACAAATACGATAGCGGCGAAAGATCGCCGTCCACGGCTCACGCCAACAGGGGTTCGACGTTTGCGCAAGAGTAGAAAAAATCGATAGAGGAGGTTTACCTTGAGTGGGACCGCTACCAAAGAGAAGCTGACCGTGCGTCACCTTCTCGTCGTTCTGACGGGCATCATGATCACGTTCGGATGCTCGGCTCTATGCTTCTCCACCTGGGGCCTGTTCCAGCCGGTCGTGGCTGAGGGCCTGGGCGTTGAGGTCACCGCGTTCGCCATGTACGTCACCGTTATGTACCTGACCATGACCATCGCCTCGCCGTTTGCGGGCAAGCTGCTGCAGACCATGGACATCCGCATCCTTTTGTCCGCCTCCGCCGCCCTCGTGGGCTGCGCCTTTTTGCTGATGAGCTTCTCGAACACCATCGTGCTGTTCTACGTGGCCGCCGTCATGCTGGGCCTGGGCGAGATCACCATCCTGTGGCTGGCCATCCCCACGCTCATCAACCGCTGGTTCGTGGAGCGCGCCGGCTTCTTCATCGGGTTGTGCATGGCCTTCACCGGCATCGGCGGCGCCATCTGGTCCGCCGTGTTCACCGCGCTGACCGCCTCGGGCGTCGACTTCCACACCATCTACCTCATCTGGGGCGTCATCGCGCTCGTCACGAGCCTGCCCTTCACGCTGTTCTGCGTGCGCAACTCGCCCGAGGACTGCGGGCTGGCCCCCTACGGCGCCTCCATGCAGAAGGCGGCCTCGGGCGCTGAGGTGGCCGCCAAGCCCTCCGGCCTGTCCGCCGGCTTCGTCATGAAGACCCCGATGTTCTACGCCATCTGCATCTTCGCCGGCCTCATCAACATCGCCATCCTCATCGCCATGCAGTTCCCCACCTACACCAAGTCGCTCACCGACGTAGCCTTCGATGTGGCCGTCGTCGGCGGCGTCATGACCTCGGTCATGATGGTGGGCCAGGCCATCTTCAAGGTGGTCCTGGGAGCGGCGGCCGACAAGAACGCCAAGGGCGCCCTCATCTTCGCCTTCGCCGCTGGCGTGGCGGGCATCCTGCTGTGCTGGTTCGGCACCTTCTCCGAGTACGTGATGTACGTGGGCGCCTTCATCTTCGGTGGCTGCTACGCCACCGCCGTGGTGCTCGTGCCGGTCATCTGCCGCCAGTCCTTCGGCACCCGCGAGTACTCGGTCATCTACTCCCGCGTCTCCACGGTGTTCAATCTCATCGCCGCCTTCGCCGCTATGATTTGGGCGTGGCTCGGCTCGTCGTTCGGCTTCACCGTCGAGTTCGTCGTGGCGCTGGCCATGCTTGTGGTCATCCTGCTGCTCGGCCTGTACATCTTCAAGGCCGCCGCCGGCTACAAGAAGGACTGGACGACCGAGTAGTCCGATCCCTTGAACCGCTGGCGGCCTTAAACGGGAAAGCGGGGAGTGGAGACTCCCCGCTTTTCGCACTTATAGGAAATCTTTATGAGCCAAGATGAGTTTGATAAACTACGATCAAGGTAGAATCGCGCAATCTGAGAACGGGCCGACCAGCCTTACCGTTGCCTTAGGGGGAAACCATGAACCTCTCTCAGCTGAACTACTTCAAGAAGCTCGCCGAGGTGCTTCACTACACGCGAGCGGCGCAGGAGCTGTTCATCACCCAGCCGACCCTCTCGGGGGCCATCTCGTCTCTGGAGAAGGAATTGGGCGCCCCCTTGTTCGAGCGCAACGGCCGCTCGGTGCTCCTCACCCCCTACGGCGAGGTGTTCTACGAGCACGTGTACCTCGCCCTGCGCGCCATCGACGACGGCGTGGCGGCCGTGAGCGCGCGATCCTCCGCCTCGTTCGGCACCGTGAACCTCGGCACCACCTTCACCACCCAGGACCACTACCTGCCGAGCCTCATCCGCGATTTCGAGGAGGCCTTCGACAAGCGGGTCATCGTGAAGGTGTTCCAGGGCTTCACCAACTACCTCACCGAGCAGCTGCACCGGGGCGCGCTGGACGTGGCCTTCTGCGGCAAGCGCGACAACGAGCCCGATATCGCGTACTTTCCGGTGAAGCACTACGAGCTGGCCCTCTACGTGCGCGACGACCACCCGCTGGCGTCTGCCGACGCGATCACCTTCGCCGAGCTTAACGCCGTCGATCTGCACACCTACCGCCGCGGCACCCCCATCGGCGAGCGCGTGGCGAAGATGCTGGAGGAGGCCGACGTGCGGGGCGCCTCCTTGGGCTACGACGACGATGTGTCCATGGGGTCGTTCCTTTCCTACAGCGGCGGCAACGCCGGAGCGCTCATGCTGGACTCGCTGGGCGCCCAGCTGTTCGGCAACCTGCACCAGGTGCGCGTCGAGGGCGTCCCCGAGCACTTTTACACGGTGTACATGGCCCACCACAAGAAGCACGTGCACTCGAGGGCCGTCACCGACTTCATCGACTTCGTCAAGGCCCATCCGGGCAACGATCTCATCGGCCAGGTGCTGCCGGAGGCGGTAGCGGAGTAGGGAACGAGCCGATCGATCGAGACGGTCTTGCGGCGGTCGCGTAGCTGCCCGGCCGTCCGATTGCTCGACCGCCCAGCTGCCCGATTGTCCGGCTGCCCAGCCGCCCGGCCGCCCGGCCGTCCGACTGCCGCCTGTGGTCATTTTGCGCCGTGTGCGGCCATTTGTTGCAGGAAGGTGGTAAAGCGCCGTTCGTTGTGGTATAAATGCGTCTGCTGTGCAGATCGGCTGCACGGACATACTTTCGCTTCTGGAGAAAGTGGGACTTTTCCCGCTTTCTTTTGTTGTAGGGGGCTTTTTGCGGCCCGGAAAGTATGGGAGCGTAGGCAACGGAAAAGGAGGCAGATGCGGTGCTGACGGCCAAGGAGAAATCGCTTCTTTCCGCCCTGGAGCCCCGAGCGGCCTCCGAGGGCGTCGAGATCGTCACGCTGGAGATCGTTGGCTCGAAGAAGGCGCCGACCATTCGCGTCTACATTGATGCCGAGGGCGGCATCAGCTTCGACGAGCTGGCCCGCACCCAGGCCTGGGTCGGGGACGTCATGGACGAGCTGGATCCGTTCCCCGGCGCCTACATGCTGGAGGTGTCCTCTCCGGGCATCGACCGGCCGCTGCGCACGCCGGAGCACTTCGCGCGCTTCGCCGGCGAGACGGTGACGGTGAAGACGGCCGGCCCGGTAGACGGCCGCAGCTCGTTTTCCGGCGAGCTTCTCGGCTTCGAGGACGGCTGCGTCGTTGTGGCTGTAGACGGCGCCGACACCTTCCGCATTCCGTACGACAACATCAAAAAGGCCCGCGTAAAGGGCACCATCGACTTCAGCGCCTAGGGAAAGGATTAGATACGTGGCAACTTCAGAACTGATCGAGGCCTTGCAGGCACTGGCCCACGAGCGCAAGATCGACGAGTTCTACCTCATCGAGCGCTTGGAGCAGTCTCTGGCGAAGAGCTACGAGCGCATCCTCGATCTGGAATGGGACGCTCGCGTGACCATCGATCGCCAGACCGGCAAGATCTACGTCTACGAGCTCGTGCCCGTGGGCGAGCCCGACGAGGAGACCGGCGAGTACAGCGAGTTCGAGGAGCGCGACGTCACCCCCGACGACGTGAGCCGCATCGCCGCCCAGAACGCCAAGGGCGTCATCTCCTCGCTCGTGCGCGAGGCCGGGCGCCAGTCCATCTACGACGAGTTCCGTGGCCGCGTGGGCGACTTGGTCACGGGCACCGTGCTGCAGGGCACGCCGGACTTCACCATCATCAAGATCCGCGAGGGCGTCGAGGCGGAGCTGCCCCATTACGACGCCAAGCGCAACCCCGGCGAGCGCAACGAGCGCCCGGCCAACGAGCACTACCGCCACAACCAGCGCCTGAAGGTGCTCATCATCGAGGTGCGCAACCCCAACGCCGACGCGCCCCGCGCTCGCGGCGAGCAGGCGCGCCCGGCCATCGTCGTCTCCCGCACCCACCCCGACCTCATCCGCCGTCTCTTCGAGATCGAGGTGCCGGAGATTTACGAGGGGGTCGTGGAGATCAAGTCCGTGGCCCGCGAGCCCGGCGCCCGTTCCAAGGTGGCCGTGTTCTCCCGCGAGGCGAACCTGGATCCGGTGGGCGCCTGCGTGGGGCCGAAGGGCTCCCGCGTGCGCATGGTGGTCGAGGAGCTGCGCAACGAGCGCGTCGACGTCATCCAGTGGAGCCCCGACCCGGCGGTCTACGTGGCCAACGCCCTGTCGCCGGCGAAGGTGAGCCACGTGAGCATCGACGAGGACAACAACTATGCCACGGTCATCGTGCCCGACGACCAGCTGTCGCTGGCCATCGGCAAGGAGGGGCAGAACGCTCGCTTGGCCGCCCGCCTCACCGGCTGGCACATCGACATCAAGCCCCAGAGCTTCCAGGGCGCGTCTTTGGTCGATGTCGAGATGGACGACGAGGTGGAGGAGGACGACGGCTTCTGCATCTTCGTCGACGAGGACGGCAACCGCTGCCGCAACCACGCCCGACCGAACAGCCAGTACTGCGGCGTCCATGCCGATGCCGAGGCAGAGGCCTAAGGGGTAGAACCTGATGGCAGCACAGACGACAAAGCGCCAGCGCACCTGCATCGGCTGCGGCGCGACCCTTGGGAAGGGCGCGCTTCACCGCATCGTGCGCAACGGCGAGGGCCTTGTGAGCTTCGACCCTACGGGCCGCCTCGCCGGCCGTGGCGCCTACGTCTGCTCTGAGGACTGCCTCGCCGCGGCGAGAAAGACTAGGAAGCTTGAGCGCGCCCTGCGCTGCAAAGTGACCGACGAAGATTACGAGCGCGTTCTTCGCGAGCTCGCCCTCGCCGAGGCACCGGGAAAGAATGAGGAGTGATATATGGCCAGCATGCGCGTACACGAGTTGGCGAAGGAATTCGATATGTCGAGCGGGGATCTGCTCGATCGTTTGAAAGAGATGAAGATACCGGCGAAGTCCCATGCGAGCATGCTCAACGACGCCTACGTTGACAAGATTCGCAAGAACCTGGAGCCGGAGATCCGCGCCCGCGCCGGCGCCCTCGAGGCCGAGGAGGCCGCGGCGCTGGCCGCCGAGCAGGAGGAGGCCGAGCGCAAGGCCGCGCGCGAGAAGGAGCTCGCCGAGCGCGAGGCCGCCCGCGCCCGCCGCGAGGGATCGCGCTCCGACGACGACGCCGAGGGCGAGGAGCACCCGGCGCGCAAGCAGGCGCCCAAGCAGCCCTCCGCCTTCGCGAGCCTCGAGCAGCAGATCGCCTCGGAGAAGGAGCGCGTCGAGCGCGAGCGCCAGGAGGCCCGGGCCCGCGCCCGTGCCGAGAAGGCGGCCGCCGAGGTGGCGAAGAAGCGCGCCGTGGAAGAGGCCCTGCGCCGCGGCCACAAGAAGCCCGCGAAGGTCGCGCCCGCCCCGGCGCCGGCCCGTCCGGCTCCGGCTCCCGCGCCGTCCCGTCCCAAGAACAACTTCGACTCGCTGCTCTCGCAGATCGAGGCCGAGAAGCAGCGCATGGAGGCGGCCAAGAGCGCCCAGGCCGACACCCGCGCCCCCCGCGGCGGCAAGAAGGGCAAGAAGGGCGGGGCTCACCAGGTGGTGCCCGAGCTCGAGGCCCAGATGACCGCCGGCGAGGATCGCTATGCCCAGATGGCCGTGCAGGCCGAGAAGCTGCAGCGCGACAAGGTGCTCGCCGAGGCCCGCGCGGCCGTGGCCGCGGCCAACACCCACGAGGGGGAGGGCCGCCGCAAGAAGCGCAAGGAGAAGCGCGAGGCCGAGGCCCGCGAGCGCGCCGAGCTCGAGGCCATCGAGCGCGGGCTGGACCCGACGCTGGTGCTGGACGACTCCGTGGTGGAGATCCCGCAGGGCGCGTCGGTGGCCAAGTTCGCCGAGCTTCTGGGCGTGCAGCCCAACGACGTCATCAAGCGCCTGTTCATGCTCGGCCAGGTGCTCACGCTCACCCAGACCATGAGCGACGAGACTATGGAGCTCATCGCTGACGACATGGGTCGCAAGGTGCGCGTCGTGTCGCCGGAGGAGGAGTACGCCGTGGTGTACAACGACTCCGAGGCCGATTTGAAGCCGCGTCCCCCCGTGGTCACCGTCATGGGCCACGTCGACCACGGCAAGACCTCGCTTCTGGACGCCATCCGCGATACAGGCGTGGTGGCCAGCGAGGCCGGCGGCATCACCCAGCACATCGGTGCGTCGGTGGTGAACATCGGCGACCGCCAGATCACCTTCATCGACACCCCGGGCCATGAGGCCTTCACCGCCATGCGCGCCCGCGGCGCCCAGGTCACCGACGTCATCGTGCTCGTGGTGGCCGCCGACGACGGCGTCATGCCGCAGACCATCGAGGCCATCAACCACGCCAAGGCCGCCGAGGTACCCATCGTCGTGGCCGTGAACAAGATCGACAAGCCCGGCGCCAACCCCGACCGCGTGCGCCAGGAGCTCACCGAGTACGGCGTCATCCCCGAGGAGTGGGGCGGCTCCAACATGTTCGTCGAGGTGTCGGCCAAGAAGAAGCTGCACATCGACGACTTGCTGGAGACCATCATCCTGCAGGCCGACGTGCTGGAGCTGAAGGCCAACCCTGACGCTTCTGCCTCCGGCTTCGTCATCGAGGCGAACCTGGACAAGGGCCGGGGCCCCGTGGCCACGGTGCTCATCCAGCGCGGCACCCTGCACACCGGCGACGTCGTGGTGGCCGGCACGAGCTACGGCCGCGTGCGCGCTCTGGTGAACCCGCGCGGCGAGCACGTCGCCGAGGCGAAGCCCGCCGACCCGGTGGAGATCCTGGGCCTGAACTCGGTGCCCACCGCCGGCGACGAGTTCCGCGTCTTCGAGGACGAGCGCGATGCCCGCAAGCTGGCCGAGGAGCGCGCGCTGCGCGCCCGCCTGGCCGCCCAGGAGACCAAGAGCCACATGAGCCTGGACGACCTGTTCAGCCGCATCGAGGACGGCAAGACCACCGATCTGAACCTCATCGTGAAGGCCGACGTCCAGGGCTCCATCGAGGCTCTGCGCGACGCCTTCGACAAGATGGATCAGTCCGAGGTGCGCATCAACATCGTGCACTCGGCCGTGGGCGGCATCACCGAGACCGACGTCACCCTGGCCGCCGCCTCCGATGCCATCATCATCGGCTTCAACGTCCGTCCCACGGGCAAGAGTCGCCAGCAGGCCGAGAAGGAGAAGGTGGACATCCGCCTGTACCGCGTCATCTATCAGGCCATCGAGGACATCAACGCCGCGCGCGTGGGTCTTCTGTCGCCGGATATCGTGGAAGAGGACACCGGCATCGCCGAGGTGCGCGAGACCTTCAAGGTGCCGAAGGTGGGCACCATCGCCGGCTGCTACGTCGTGGAAGGCGAGATCCACCGCGACGACAAGGTGCGCATCGTGCGCGACGGCACGGTCATCTTCGAGGGCCACATGGCGTCGCTGCGCCGCTTCAAGGACGACGTGAAGTCCGTGAAGCAGGGCTACGAGTGCGGCATCGGCATCGAGAAGTTCCAGGACCTGAAGGTGGGCGACACCATCGAGGGCTACCAGGTGAAAGAGGTCGAGCGCACGGAGTAACTCGACTGTCCGGCGTCGAGGAAGCCCCGCATCCCCGTGCTCAAGCAATGGCTCGCTCGGCGGAACAGTCCACTGGACTGTTCCGTTCGCTGCGCAACCTGCGCGCGGGGACACGGGGCTTCCTCGACGCCTACCGTTACAGTTTTGCTTAGTTTTCCACGACTGGTGCATGGCTCTTGGTTTCAACTCTATACTAAAACTATCTGTCCGCCTCGATTGAGGAGATGACGTCATGAAGCAGAGCGCTTCCAACCGCAAGGTCAACGAGCAGGCCCGCGAGGTGATCGCGAGCATCCTTCTGTTCGACGTGTCCGATCCGCGCCTCCATTTGGTCACCATCACCGGCTGTGAGGTCAGCTACGACCGTTCCGTCTGCAACGTCTACTACACCACCGACCCCGAGCGCTACGCCGGCGCCCAGGCCGCCTTCGAGGCCGCCGCGGGCCACATCCGTTCTCTCATGGCCAAGAAGCTCTCCTGGCGCGTAGCGCCGGAGCTGCGCTTCTACGTGGACACGTCGGTCGATCAGGCAGAGGCCATCTCCCAGGCGCTGAATTCTGAGCGCGAGCATCAGGAGAAGCGCATCGAGGAGGAGATCATCGGGGAAGATCGGGAGTACTAGTTTCATGACGGTGACGCCCCAGACCAACACGACGCTTTCCGAGATCGCCTCCGCGCTCGCCGAGCGCGACCACTTCGTCATCGGAGGCCATGTGAGCCCCGACGGTGACTGCCTTGGTTCGGCGCTGGGGCTCGCCTGGGCCCTCCGGCAGTTGGGCAAGCAGGTCGCGTGCGTGCTTGCCCGCGACGAGGAGCCGCCGAGCGACCTCATGTTTCTGCCCGGCGCCGACGGGCTCGTTCCCGCCGCGGGCTTCGAAGGGCCCTGCGAGTGCTTCATCGCCGTGGACGTGCCCACGCCGGAGCGACTCGGCGACGGGGCGCGCCTGCACGAGGCGGCGCCCTTCACCGTTACGGTGGATCATCACGCCGTGCCGCGGGCCATGAGCGACCTCAGCTACACGGATCCGGACGCCGCCTCCACGTCACTGCTTATCTGGGAGCTGGCGGCGTGCTTGGGCGCCGATCGCGAGCGCCTCATCGCCACCTGCTGCTACACCGGTCTCATGACCGACACCGGCCGCTTCCAGCACGGCAACACCGATGCTGCCGCGTTCAAGGGGGCGTGCGAAATGGTCGCCGCCGGCGCGCGGCCCGGGGATATCGCCCGGGAGTTCTATCAGAACCGCAGTCTCGCCTCTATCGAGCTGGAGGGGCGCACGGTGGGCCATATGAGCCTGTCCGGCGACGGCGAGGCGGTGCTCTCGTGGCTCTCGCTCGCCGATTTCGCCGAGTGCGGGGCCGTGAAGGCCGATGCCGAGCCCATGATCGATCTTTTGCGCTCCCTGCGCGGCGTGCGCGTTGCCTGCATGCTGCGGGAGCAGGACGGAGAGGTGCGCGGCAGCTTCCGTTCCAAGGACGACACCGACGTGGCCGCCATCGCCGGCGAGTTCGGCGGCGGCGGACATAAGGCCGCGGCTGGATTTACCATTCACGACGATTTGCGCGGGGCCGTGAAGACCGTCGCGCGCCGTTTGGGCATCGAGAGCCCGACCTTGCCGGAGGAGCGTCTGTGAAGCGGGGGACGACCGATCTGTGCCTCGTGCTGGCCGTGGATAAGCCGAGCGGTATGACCTCCCACGACGTGGTGAGCCGCGCCCGGCGCATCTTCGGCGAGAAGCGCATCGGGCACACGGGCACTTTAGATCCACTCGCCTCGGGGGTGCTGCCCCTGTGCGTGGGGCCGGCCACCCGGCTCGATCAGTTCCTCACCGGCCACGACAAGTCCTATGTGGTCTCGGTCGTCTTCGGCGCTGCCACCGATACCGACGACTGCGACGGCGAGGTCATCCGCACGGGCGTTGTGCCCGATGAGGTGTTCGACCCGTTCTTCGCCAGCGTCTTCGTGGGCGGTTTGGTGGGGAAGTCCAAGCAGCTGCCGCCGGTGTACTCGGCCATCAAGGTGGGGGGAACCAAGGCCTGCGACGCGGCGCGCAAGGGGCGCGTTATCGATCTGGCGCCGCGCGACATCGAGGTGTACTCCGCCGAGCTTTTGGGCATCGGGGGCGCCGACGGCGCGGAGCCGGCCCGCTGGGACATCGCGTTCAAGGTGTCGAAGGGCACCTATATCCGCGCGCTCGCCCGCGACATCGGCCATAGCCTGGGGTGCCCCGCCCATGTGGGGGCGCTGCGCCGCACGGCGGCCGGCGCGATCGGCATCGCCGACTGCGTGACGCTGGAGGTCTTGGAGGAGATGGGGGAGCGCGCCGCTCTGGATCCGCTGAAGGTGCTCGGCATGCGCTTCATCTACCTCGACGATGCCGCTGCGGCGCGGGTACGCAACGGGAACCCGCTGGACGGGCGCGCCGTGGAGCTCTTCGAGCGCCGCAGCGTCGATCCGGCGGCGGAGCTGTGCGCCTGCACGGCGGGAGTGCGCCCCAGCTGCGAGGCGCCGCACGATGGCGAGGTCGTGGCCCTTGTCGCCGATAACCGCATCGTGGCATTATATGAGTATCATGTCGACAAGGGGCGTTTCGCCCCCCGATGCGTGTTTCCAATAGGAGTTTCCCGTGGCTGTAGTGATCTCTAGGAACGATCCCGCCTTCGACGAGGCCCTGCTCGATCGCGCCTCGGTGGCTTTCGGTGTCTTCGACGGCGTCCACGAGGGACACCGCTTCATCATCGGCGAGGCGGTGAACACGGCCCGCGAGGAGGGACGTGCGAGCGCCGTCATCACCTTCGATATCGATCCCGACGAGGTGTTCGCGGCTGATCGGCTGAAGAAGCTCATGACCAACGAGGCGCGCATCGCCAAGCTGGCCGAGCTGGATGTGGACGCGGTTGTGGTGCTGCCGTTCTCCCGCGAGTTCGCGGCCCAGAGTCCCGAGGATTTCCTTAACGCCTGCTTTGGCGGCGGCGTGCCGAGCCACATCCACATCGGCAGCGATTTCCATTTCGGTCGCAAGGCCGCGGGCAATGTGGAGAGCTTGCGCGCATGGGGCGCCGAGCGCGGCATGGAGGTGCACGGCCACGAGCTGGTCGCCGAGGGCGGCCGCCCCGTGACGGCCACGCGCATCCGCGGCCTTCTGTCCGAGGGCCGCGCCCGCGAGGCGGCCGACCTTCTGGGGCGCCCCTATACTCTGGAGGGAACCGTGCGCCCGGGCCGCGGCGAGGGCCGCGACTTCGGCTTCGCCACGGCGAATTTGGAGGTGCCGCCGGAGCTTCTGGCCATCGGAGAGGGCGTCTACGCCTGCTACGCCGTGGTGGACGGCGTCCGCTACAAGGCCGCCGTGAACGTGGGCATCCCCGCCACCTTCGCCGACACCGCCAAGGAGAACATCGAGGTGCATATCCTCGACTTCGACCAGGACATCTACGGCCAGCCCATCGAGGTGGAGTTCGTGGAGTGGCTGCGCCCCATGCGCGTCTTCGATTCCACCGACGAGCTCATCGCCACTGTCCAATCCAACATCGCCTGGGTGCGCGAGAACCTGTAGGGGGCTTTCGCGATCTCGGGCTGAAGCCGGGGCTAGGCAGGCGCGAGCTGCTAGCCGCGATCGTTGCCGAAAAGCTGGTCGTACTGGACGATGGCGTAGGACTTCAGGGCGTCCTCGGCCTTCTGCTGGGCGTCGGTTTCCACGGCCTCGCCGAACCAGTGCCACGTTCCCTCGGCATCCCGGTATCCATTCAGGTTCACGGCGGGCAGCGCCTGGCGCAGAGCCGATCGGTACAAGGCGCGGGCGTCGCGGGGCAGCCCCGTTGCGTCCAGAAGCAGAGTCGAGAGGTAATTCAGGCTCGTGACATCGGCGTCCTCGATACGCGTGAGCGATTCCTCGTACTTTCCGCGGGCCGCGGCGTTCGCCCAGATGAAATACGGCGTCCGGTAGCGTGCCTGCACCTCTTCCAAGCCGGCGTCCTCCACGGGCTTGCCGAAGGTCTCCTCGAAGAGCCAGTCGGCGAAGCCGGGTTGGTGGTCGCCGAAGAACACGACGATGGTGGGCTCGTTCCGCGCGTTCAGCTCGTCCACGAGCCAGCGCAGATCCTCATCCGAGCGCCGGATGGCCGCCAGAAACTCGTCCACCTCGGGGTTTTCCACCTCGTCCGATTCCAGATGCACGGCATCAGCGGCGGGAACGAGCCCCGTGTCGTATCCGCCGTGGTTCTGGATGGTGACATCGAAGACGAACTGGGGCCCCTCTCCCTCGTCGATCTTCTCCAGCACGCGCTCGTAGGTGGTGCGATCCGTGACGAGGTCGCGGAAGGTGTCGGCGTCTTCCATGGTGGTGATGTCGTCGAACGCGTCGAATCCGAGCTGCTCGTAGATGCGGTCGCGCCGCCAGTTGGCCGCCTCGGCCGGGTGAATCGCATGGGTGCCGTACCCCAGGCTGCGGAAGTAGGAGGCGAGGTTGTCCACCCCTTCCAAATCGTAGAGCACGTAGGGGTACACGCCGCCGCCCATGTTGCCCATGGAGGCGCCGGTGAGGAACTCGAACTCGCTGTTGCAGGTGCCCCCGCCCATGGCCGAGACGTACACGTCGCCCGCGGCCAGGGAATCGTTGGCCACCTCGTGGAAGAACGTCGGCGCGGCGTTTGTTCCCTCAAGGCCGGGGTATTCGGAGAGATCGGAGAACGTCTCGTTCATGATGGCGATGACGTTGGGGCCGTCGTAGGGGAGTGCTTCGGGCTGTTCCGGCGCTGCATCGCCAGTGGTGGGCGCCGTTGAGTTTTGGTTGCCCGTTGTGTCGGGCGAGGGGGACTCTGCCACCGTGCCGTCCGTTCCCGTCAGCGGATCCTCGGCGAAGGGGGCCAGGATGGCGTCCACGGCCTCGGCGGAGTAGCCCTCCGGAGGCTTGGGCGTCAGCTCTTGGGCCCGCGAGAGGAAGCAGAGCGCGGTGCCCTGGGTGGCGTAGGAGCCGCGCACGTCCCATACGTCCACAGTCACCTCGCAGTCCTTCTTGATATCGATGGCCTGGTACTGCATGGCGCCGAGGCACACCAGCAGGGCCGCCGCCAGCATGTTGGCGGCAATGTCCCAGCGGGCGCGCTTTCGTTGGGGGCACAGCTTCGCCAGGGCGATGCAATAGGCGGCGAACAGCGCCCAGCAGAACGCGAGGCGACCGGTGAGAAACAGGCTGTAACCGCCGGCCACCGAGGCGGCGGTGCCGAGGGCGAACAGATCCGCCGGCACGATGGGCTGCCCCTTGAAGGCGATGATGAAGAAGTTGGCGGTGCCCCACATAAGGCACAGTCCCACGAACGCGGCGAGCGATGCGCGGGTGCGCTGTCCCGCCAGAAAAGTGATGGCGCAGCCCAGCCCCAGGATGAGCAGGTTGTCGATGACGTAGCGCTGGGGAATGGCGAAGACATCGCCGTTCCACGGCAGCTCGAGGAGCAGAAAGCCCAAAACGACGGCGAGCGCGAAGAAGACGCTGCGTCGCAGCGCGTCCATTGCCCGCGGCCGCCCCGTGGCGCCCGAGCTGGTTTCAGTTCGTTCCCTATTCAAATAACCCCTCCGGTTCAAGAGTAAAACAACAACTTACCACGGCTGGAGCTGCTTCGCTTTGGACGGAACGGAACGTCCCGCCCGTCTCGGGAAAATCTCCATGGCAATTCGGGCCATAATTTTCGAGTTGTTAGCATTGCGAATGGCCTCCCGCTATCCCACCAATTCCACAAGAAGGCTGAAACTATCGATAAACGAATAGTCGATGAGGCAAATTCTTTCAGCGAAGCTCGAAGAACGCCATAAGCGATCTCATCAATGCTAACAACTCGAAATTTTGGCGAAAAAATGGGTGAGAAATCGTCTGGAAGGACACAGGCTGGAATCTGCGGGTATACTGCACCCATGAGTAAAGAACGAATTTCCTGGGAAAACGAATACCCCGACGAGTTGGAGCGCGAGGGCCGCATGAGGCCGACGCTCGCCCGCGCCGTGCGCGATCATGAAGCCGCGGGCAACGCTGTTGACGAGGCCGTCGCGGAGGCAGTCTGGGCGGACGGCGAAGGCGAGGCGGCCGCCATGGACGTCGTCGACGACGCGGCCGCCATGGGAGCGGTCGCGGAGGCAGCCGTCGCGGAAGCCGTGGGCGAAGGCGGTCGCGCCAAGCCCGGTCGCTCCCGCGAGACCCAGCAGCAGAAGCTCGCGCGCATCAAGCGCGAGCTGGAGGCGGTGCCCACCGAGCCCGGCGTGTACCTGTGGAAAGACGCCGCCGGCGAGGTCATCTACGTCGGCAAGGCCAAGCAGCTGCGGGCGCGCATGCGCCAGTACGTGAACTTCCAGGACGATCGCGCGAAGATTCCCTTGCTCGTGGAGGCCATCGACTCCTTCGACTACCTCGTCGTCGACAACGAGCACGAGGCGCTCGTGCTGGAGAAGAACCTCATCAACCAGTACAGCCCGTTTTTCAATGCGGACTTCAAGGACAACAAGAGCTACCCCTTCATCGCGCTCACCAAAGGCGATGTGTTCCCGGCCATCAAGTACACTCGCGAGAAACACAAGTCCGACACGAAGTACTTCGGTCCTTTCACTGACGCCCGCGCCGCCCGGGAGATGATCGACATCGCCCGGCGTGTGGTGCCCCTGTGCGCCGCCACCTGCGCCGACTGGCGGGGACTCACGCGCGCGCTGGAGAAGGACCCGCTCGCTTTCTTGAAGCGCGATGCGCGTCCCTGTTTCGACTGCCACGTGGGCCTCGGCCCCGGCGCCTGTTGCGGGGCCATTACGCCCGAGGAGTACGCCCAGAACGTGCGGCGCATCGAGCGCTTCCTCGCCGGCAACCACCGCGAGTTCGTCGACGAGCTGACGGCGGAAATGCAGGAGGCCGCCGAAGAGCTCGACTTCGAGCGGGCGGGACGGCTGAAGGCGCGCATCGACACCATCAACTCGCTCGCCGACAAGCAGCACGCCGTGTCCTCGCGCGACCTGTCCGCCGACGTCGTCGGGTTCTTCCGCGAGGAGACCGTGGCCGGGGTGAACGTGCTCGTCATCCGCGAGGGACGCATCGTGAACGCCAACGAGTTCGTCTTGAACCGTGGCACCGACGTGCCCGATCAGGATCTGCTGCGCAACTTCCTCATGCGCTACTACGACACCACCACCTCCATCCCGCGCGAGGTGATCGTGCGCGCACTGCCCGAGGACGCCGAGGCCATGGGGGAATGGCTCACGGGCAAGCTCGACTCGGCCCACGGCGCCAAGGTGCGCTTCTGCGCCCCGCAGAAGGGGGAGAAGGCCGACCTTCTGACCATGGCCGAGACCAACGCGCGCCACGTTCTCATGCGCTACAAGGTGCGCACGAACTACGACGACAAGCGCATCAACAACGCCCTTCTGCAGCTGGAGAGCGCCCTGGCCTTGGACGCGCCGCCCATGCGCATCGAGTGCTTCGACATCTCCACCATCCACGGCTCCTACACGGTGGCCTCCATGGTGGTGTTCACCGGCGGAAAGCCGGACAAGAACCAGTACCGCCGCTTCAAGATAAAGACGCCGCTCGACGAGGCCAACGACTTCCTCTCCATGCAGGAGGTGATGCGGCGCCGCTACGCGCCGGAACGTTTGAGCGACGAGCGCTTCGGCAGCAAGCCGGACCTCATCATCCTGGACGGCGGAAAGCCGCAGCTGACGGCGGCGCTCGCCATGTTCGAGGAGATGGGGATCGACGACATCGCCATTTGCGGTCTGGCCAAGCGCGACGAGGAGCTGTTCGTGCCTTGGCAGGACACGGGACCGGTGGTGCTGCCCTCAGGCTCGGCGTCGCTGTACCTGGTGAAGCAGGTGCGCGACGAGGCCCACCGCTTCGCCATCACCTTCCACCGCGAGCTGCGCGGCAAGGGTATGACGGCGAGTATTCTGGACGACGTGGCGGGTCTGGGGCCCGTGCGAAAGAAGGCGCTGATGAAGCACTTCAAGTCGTTCAAGAACCTGAAGGCCGCGAGCCTCGAGGACATCAAGGCCGCCAAGGTCATCCCCGAAGAGGTGGCCGAGGAGCTGGTGCGCGTTCTCGCGCAGTATAATGAGCGGAAAGAAGAGAAGGAAGAACAGCTGGCCGATAGCGTCCTGGCGAACACCATCCCGTAGGGGCAGACCTTGGTCTGCCCTTCCGAGCGGGATAGCCATGCTTATGAGGGGCGACCAAGATCGCCCCCTACGGAGAGCTCGTTCAGACAAACGGAAAGCCTCTGTGAAGAAGAGCGATCCTTTCAGGAAAGGAGGCCTTTGTGGCCGAGGAGGTAATGGAAGAGGCTCAGATGCCCGACTTCGTCATCGTGACGGGCATGTCCGGCGCCGGGCGCACGGAAGCCATGCACGTCTTCGAGGATTTGGGCTACTACTGCGTGGACAACTTGCCTTCGAGCCTGCTCGCCGAGCTCGTGCGCGTGAACGAGAGTACCGAGCACGAGGGCGGCCGGCGTCGTCTGGCCGTGGTCTGCGACTCGCGCAACGGCGACTTCTTCGGCGATCTGGAGGCCGAGCTTTCCTCCATGCGAGAGGCCGGCGTCTCCTACAAGACGCTGTTCCTCGATGCCGCCGACGACAAGCTCATCGCCCGTTACAAGTCGAGCCGCCGCCGGCATCCGCTGTGCACCGACGGCACCACCATCTGGCAGGGCATCCAGCGCGAGCGGCTCATGCTCATGGGCCTTCGCGACCGCGCCGACTACGTCATCGACACCACCGATATGCTGCCCCAGAAGCTGCGCAGCACCATCCGGGGGCTCTTCGCCACGGGCAGCGAGCGCAAGGGGCTTGCGGTCACCGTGTACTCCTTCGGCTTCAAGCACGGCGCCCCCTACGATGCGGATCTCGTCATGGACGTGCGCTTCCTGCCGAACCCCTATTACGATCCGGAACTGCGGCCGCTGACGGGGCTGGACGCCCCGGTGCGCGACTTCGTGCGCATGCGCGAGGAGACCATCGAGTTCGAGCAGAAGTGGCACGACCTTTTGGACGTCGTCATGCCGGGGTACGTCGCCGAGGGCAAGCAGCAGCTGGCCATCGGCGTGGGCTGCACCGGCGGCCAGCACCGGTCGGTGGCGCTTGCCGAGGCCACGGGCGATTACCTGAAGTCGAAGGGCTATCGGGTGAGCGTTGCCCATCGCGATCTGCGTCTGGCCGAGCGCGGTCACGACGTGCAGCGCGAGAGCGACAACGTGCTGGACGCCCGTGCCGGCGGCGGAAAGGAAGCGTAGAAGGTGGCCGGCATAAAGAAGAGCACCGAGGCCTTCCGCGTTGATCCGGCGGCCACGGCGGCGTTCTCGGCCCTGCGCAGCGCGCTTCCGAACCTGCGGCCTTTGGATGAGGACGCCCGCGCACTGAAGGCGGTGGTCATCGGCGGGGGCACCGGCGCTCCGGTCTCCATCCGGACGCTGCTCTCCTTAGGCGTGCAGACGAGCGCCGTCGTGGCCATGGCCGACGACGGCGGCAGCACCGGTGTTTTGCGCGAGGAGGCCGACGTCACGCCGCCCGGCGACATCCGCAAGTGCCTCGTGGCCTTTGCGAAGGATCCCGCCGACCCGCTTGTGCGGGCGCTCAAGTACCGCTTCGCCGTGGCCCGCGACCATGCTCTGGGCAACCTCCTTCTGGCCGCGCTGGAAGATGCGACGGGGTCGTTTCCCGAGGCCATCGCCATCTGCGAGAAGCTGGTGGACGCCCAGGGGCACGTGTATCCCTCGACGTTGGACCACGTGGTGTTGTCGGCCCAGACCCAGGACGGGCGCATTCTGGACGGTCAGGCCGTGGCCTGCCATTCCAAGACGGCGCTTGCGCAGGTGTGGCTCTCCGCCGAGGACGGCCGGCCGCCGCGCCCTTACGAGCCGGCGCTTCAGGCCATCCGCGAGGCCGACCTCATCGTGCTGGGCCCGGGGTCGCTGTTCACCTCCATCATCCCGAACCTGCTCATCCCCGGCGTCGTCGAGGCCATCCGCGCCTCTCGGGGCCGCGTGCTATTCGTGTGCGCCCTGGCCGACGTGCAAGGGGAGACGTGGGGGCTGACGGCCCGCGAGCACTTCGAGGCGCTGACGGCCCACGGCATGGAGGGGCTCATCGACTACATGCTCGTGCACTCGAAGGTGCCTCTGCGCGCCGAAAGCCCCGCCACGGGCAGCTTCGCGGCCATCTCCGGGGCCGAGCTGGAGCACGCTTCCACGAGCGACTTGAACGACGACCAGCTCATCAAGGGGGTGCGTCCCATCTCCATCTCCTACGCCGATATGCTCGCCATCCAGTCCCGCGGTCCCATCGTCATCAGCCGCAACCTCGTGGACGCCGAGCAGCCCACGTGGCACTCGCCCTTCGCGCTGCGCGATGCCTTCCAGAACGTCATCAAGCTCTCGCGGGCGCGCCGGAGCTAGGCCATGTCGTTCACGTCCGAGGTGAAAGACGAGCTGGCCCGGGTCGTGCCCGCCTGTCCGCAGTGCGAGAAGGCGACGCTCGCGGCGCTGGTGCGCATCGAGGGGACGCTGTTCGTGAGCGGACCGGCCCGCTACCGGGTGGAGATCGCCACGGACGCGCCGGCCTCGGCGCGGCTCGTCGTGCGGCTTTTGCACGGCATCTATTCGTTGAAGACGAACCTCACCATGCGCCGTTCGGTGCTGCACAAGACACCGAACTATCTCATCGAGGTGCCGGCCCAGCCCCATCTGGCCGATGCCTTGCGCGACATGGGGGTGCTCTCGGCCGAGGGCGGCCTGGAGATGGGTATCAAGGAATCGCTTGTGGCCAAGCCCTGCTGCGCGGCGGCCTACCTGCGCGGCGCCTTTTTGGGCAGCGGCTTTATCTCGAACCCCAAAAGCGACTTTCACTTTGAAATCACCGTGGAATCCGAGGCGCTGGCCGAGGGACTCGTGGAGCTCATGGCCCGCAAGGACATCACGGCCCGCATCATGGCACGGCGCAGCTCGTACATGGTCTATCTGAAGAGCGGCAACGCCATCACGGAGTTCCTCGCCTTCACCGGCGCCCACCAAGCGGCGCTTTCCATGGAGGAGGAGCGCGTCGTGAAGTCGGTGCGCAACGACGTGAACCGCCAGATCAACGCCGAGCTGGCCAACCAGCAGAAGGCCTCGAACGCCGCCGTGGAGCAGATTTACGCCATCCGGCGCGTGGTGGAGCACTACGGCATGGAGGACCTGCCCCCGGCGCTGCAGGAGTTCATCCGCCTGCGGGTCACCTACCCCGAGGCATCGCTGAAGGAGCTCGGTGAGCGGGCGACGCCGCCCCTCTCCAAGAGCGCTGTCTACCACCGCGTCCGCCGTCTCGAGTCGATGGCCGCCGAGCTGGACGCGGGGGAGTAGCGCCGCCAACCCCATCGAGGTGGTAAACGGCTTCTCTAGCTTCTCCCTTGTGCCGTATTTCCTCCAGTAAGTTGTGCCCGAGTCAATTTACTGGAGGAAATAGGCGGCAAGTTGTTGCGCTCGCTTTTGTGCAGGCGGGACGGTTTTCGGGGCCGTCGGCTTTATCGTGGTGGGAATCGCTTAGCTTCGTAGTAAACTTGTGAGAGGCCTAACAGCTGATACGTGCCCATCGGGCTTCGCGAGTATCTTGTGAAAGGAGATACGCATGACAACCAAGGTAGGCATCAACGGATTCGGTCGCATCGGACGCCTCGTCTTCCGCGCCATGGCTGACGATCCCGAGGTCGAGGTGATCGCCGTCAACGATCTGGGCGACAAAGCCACCGCTGCTCACCTGCTGAAGTACGACTCCATCCACGGCATCCGCAATTTCGATATCGAAGTGACGGATGACGGCTTGGTGGTGGATGGCAAGCACGTGACCATGCTTTCCGACCGCGATCCGGCGAACCTGCCCTGGGGCGAGCTGGGTGTGGATGTGGTCGTAGAGGCCACCGGCATCTTCAAGACCGGCGAGCTGGCGCAGAAGCACCTGGATGCCGGCGCGAAGAAGGTCGTCATCACCTGCCCGGCCAAGGACGAGGACATCACCATCGTCATGGGCGTCAACGACGACCAGTACGACCCCGAGGTGCACAACATCATCTCGAATGCCTCCTGCACCACCAACTGCCTGGCTCCCTTCGCCAAGGTGCTGCTGGAGAACTTCGGCATCAAGCGCGGCTACATGAACACCATTCACTCCTACACCAACGACCAGAAGATCCTCGATCTTCCCCATAAGGATCTGCGCCGCGCCCGCGCTGCCGCCGTGTCCATGATCCCCACCACCACCGGTGCCGCCCGCGCCGTGTCCCTCGTGCTCCCCGAGCTCAAGGGCCGTCTCGACGGCTTCGCCACCCGCGTTCCCACCCCCGACGGCTCCATGGTCGACCTTACGGTGGAGCTGGAGAAGTCGGTGACCGCCGAGGAGATCAACGCCGCCATGAAGGCCGCGGCCGAGGGCCCCTTGAAGGGCATCCTGGAGTACACCGAGGATCCCATCGTGTCCATCGACATCGTGGGCAACGACCACTCCTCCATCTTCGACTCGCAGCTGACCATGGTGCTCGGCGGCGAGGGCAACTTCGTGAAGTGCGTCTCCTGGTACGACAACGAGTGGGGCTATTCCAACCGCGTGAAGGATCTTGTTAAAATTCTTCTTCCGGAGGAATAAGAATTTTAATCAAGATCGCCGACGCTGCGGTTCCGACAGGCACCTGGCCTTGCCCCTTGTTTGGGGCACGGCGCGGCACGAAGGCCGCTTGGCCCCAAGGCGGGGCAATTCCAGGCACCTGTCGAAACCTCGCTGACTTCCTTGGGCGAACCAGTGAGGCAAAATAATTAGTATTTTGAGAATCCCGGTTCCCTTAATGAGCCGGGTTTTCTCTTTGGGAAAGGAACGACATGGCGGATATCAAGACCATTGATGACGAGAATTTCGCGGGCAAGAAGGTGCTCGTGCGCGTCGACTTCAACGCGCCGGTGGATGCCGATGGCAACGTGACCGACGACACGCGCATCCGCGCGGCGCTGCCCACCATCAACAAGCTCATCGGCGACGGCGCCCGGGTGATCCTCACGAGCCACCGCGGTCGCCCGGCGGGGGAGGGCTTCGAGGAGTCCTTCAGCCTGGGCCCCATCGCGCGCCGTTTGCAGGAGCTGCTCGGCCGCGACATCGTGCTCTCGCGCGAGCTTATCGGACCTGCGGCTCAGGAAGCCGTCGACGCGCTGGAAGACGGTGACGTGCTGCTGCTGGAGAACATCCGCTTCGACAAGCGCGAGAAGAAGAACGACCCCGAGTTTGCCCGTGCCTTGGCAGACCTCGCCGATGCCTACGTGAACGACGCCTTCGGCACCGCGCACCGCGCCCATGCCTCCACAGCCGGTGTTGCGGCTTATCTGCCCTCCTATGCCGGCTATCTCATGGAGCGCGAGGTGGCCACGCTCACGGGCATGCTCGACGAGCCGCGCCGCCCCTTCGTCGCCATTCTCGGCGGCTCGAAGGTCTCCGACAAGATCAAGGTCATCGACGCGCTGCTGGAGAAGGCCGACACCCTCATCATCGGCGGCGGCATGTGCTTCACGTTCCTGGCGGCCCAGGGCAAATCCGTGGGCACCTCGCTCATGGAGGCCGATTGGGTCGAGCGCGCCGGCGACATGATGAAGAAGGCCGCCGACCGCGGCGTGTCGCTGCTGCTTCCCGTGGACGTCGTGTGCGCCGATGCCTTCGCGAACGACGCCAACCTCGCCACCGTCTCGGTGGACGAGATTCCCGACGACATGATGGGCCTCGATATCGGCCCGGAGACGGCCGAGCTGTACGCCGAGGCCATCGGCATGGCCAAGAGCGTCTTCTGGAACGGCCCCATGGGCGTCTTCGAGATGCCCTCCTTCGAGGCCGGCACCCGGGCGGTGGCCGAGGCCGTGGCCGCCAACGAGGAGGCTGACACCATCATCGGCGGCGGCGACTCGGTGGCCGCGGTGAACCAGTTCGACCTGGCTGACAAGATGACCTTCATCTCCACGGGCGGCGGTGCCTCCATGGAGCTCGTCCAGGGCGAGGCGCTCCCCGGCGTCGAGGCCCTTCGCTAGAAAGGAAGCAATATGCCCCGCAAGAACCTCATTGCCGGCAACTGGAAGATGAACAACACCATCCCCGAGGCCGTGGTGCTCGCTCAGGAGATCTCCAACCGCATGGAGCGCGACTGGCTCGAGCTGGTGGACGTGGCCGTCTGCCCGCCGTTTGTGGATCTCAAGCCTGTGAAGAGCGTCTTCGAGTTCGACCGCGTGGATATCGCCGTGGGCGCCCAGAACGTCTACTGGGAGCCCAAGGGCGCGTTTACCGGCGAGATTTCCATCGCCATGATCAAGAACATCGGCTGCGCCTTCTGCATCGTCGGCCATTCCGAGCGCCGCAATCTGTTCGGCGAGACCAACGAGGAAGTGAATTTGAAGGCCCGCGCGCTCATCGAGGCCGACATCACCCCCATCATCTGCGTGGGCGAGTCGCTGTCCGTGCGCGACGGGGGCACCTACCTCGATTTCGTCACGGCCCAGGTGCGCGCGGCCTATGCCGGCATGGACGCGGCCGACGCCGCCCGTACCGTTGTGGCCTACGAGCCGGTGTGGGCCATCGGCACGGGTCGCACGGCCACGCCCGAGCAGGCCGAGGAGGTCTGCGCCGCCATCCGCGCCACCGTGTCGGACATGTTCGGCGCTGAGGTGGCCGAGAACCTGCGCGTGCTCTACGGCGGCTCGATGAACGAGGGGAACGCGGCGCTGCTCCTCGCCGAGCCCGACATCGATGGCGGCCTTATCGGCGGTGCGGCGCTCAAGGCCGATTCGTTTATCCAGATCGTGAAGGAAGCCTGCTAAATGGAACGACCTGTTGTGGCGCCGGCCCGCGAAGAGCTGCGCCTTCCCGCCTGTCTCATCATCATGGACGGCTTCGGCCTGGCCGAGCCGGGCCCCGGCAACGCCATCTCGCTGGCCGCAACACCGGTGCTCGACCGCCTGTTCGCCGAGGCGCCCACCACGCGCCTGGCGGCCTCCGGCGAGGCCGTGGGCCTGCCCGAGGGGCAGATGGGCAACTCGGAGGTAGGGCATTTGAACATCGGTGCGGGGCGCGTGGTGTTCCAGGAGCTCACGCGCATCAACCGCGCCTGCCGCGACGGATCGATCGCCGTAAATCCGGAGATCGTCGCGGCCTTCGAGACGGCCAAGAAGCAGGGAGCCGCGCTGCATCTCATGGGATTGCTCTCCGACGGCGGCGTGCACTCCTCCAACGAGCACCTCTACGCGCTCGTGGACGCCGCCGTGGCGGCCGGGGTGCCGCGCATCATGGTGCACTGCTTCATGGACGGCCGCGACGTGCCGCCCGCCAGTGGGGCCGGTTATATGGCCGAGCTCGTAGATCATCTGGAGCGGGCTGCGTCGAAGGCCCCGGCTGGCGCGCCCTGCGAGATTTCCATCGCCTCCGTGGAGGGCCGCTACTACGCCATGGATCGCGATAATCGCTGGGAACGCGTGGAGCGAGCCTACGATGCCGTCGTCTGCGCCGAGCCCTTCCGCGACCTGGCTGCCGTGGCTGCCATGGAGGCCTCCTACGGAAGCGAGGTGACCGACGAGTTCGTCGAGCCGGTGGCCCTGGATGCCCGCGGTATGCGCGACGGGGATGCCGTCATCTTCTTCAACTTCCGCCCCGACCGCGCCCGCGAGATCACCCGCGCCATCACCGATCCAGCCTTCGCCGGCTTTGAACGCAAGACGTGGCCGAGCGTGCATTTCGTGTGCCTCACGGAGTACGACCCGGACATTCCAGCGGCTGTGGCGTTCCCTAAGGAGTTCCCGGAAAACGTGCTGGCCGATGTGCTGGCTGACGCGGGACTTGCCCAGTACCACATCGCCGAGACGGAGAAGTACGCCCATGTCACCTTCTTCTTGAATGGCGGTCGCGAGGCCGAGAAGGCGGGGGAGAGCCGATGCCTCATCGCGAGCCCCAAGGTAGCCACCTACGATCTGCAGCCGGAGATGAGCGAGCCCGAAGTGGCCGACACCCTGGCAGCGGCCATTGATGCCGATGAGGCCGATGTGTACATCGTGAACTTTGCCAATTGCGACATGGTGGGACATACCGGCGTCGTGGACGCGGCCCGCGCGGCTGTAGAGGCGGTGGATGCCGGCGTGGGGCGCGTGCTCGCCGCTATCGAGCGCAAGGGCGGCGTGGCGCTGGTCACGGCTGACCACGGCAACGCCGACAAGATGATTGCCGAGGACGGCGGCGCGTTCACCGCGCACACCACCAACCCGGTGCCGCTCGTGCTCGTGGACGCGAGCGGGTCGGGCCTCGCCCTTTCCGGCGCAGAAGGGTGCCTGGCCGACATCGCGCCCACGCTGCTGGCGATGATCGGCCTGCCGCAGCCGTCCGAGATGACCGGCGAGAGCCTTCTGGCTTGAAATCGTTTCGATGCCGCCGCGTGACCCTTGAAGGCGCCGGCGGCATCGGCTATACTAGTCAACTTGCGTACGCAAAACACTGGAAACGTAAAGGAAGCGTGACACGTTGAATCCCCTGGTAATCGTCTTCTTGGTTCTGCTGGTTCTGTCCGGCGTCGGCCTTATCATCTTCATTCTCATGCATTCGGGCAAGGGCACGGGCATCTCGGACATGATCGCGAGCTCCATGTATTCTACCCAGACGGGCACGAGCATCATCGAGAAGAACCTCGACCGCATCACCATCGGCTGCGCTATCGTGTTCCTGCTTTCGCTGGTGGTTCTCATGATCATTTACCCCCACGGAACCATTACCCAGTAATTGGAAATTTCTTCTTGCATCGCGCGGGAGTTCTGTTAGAATAATCGTCGCTGCAAAAAGCATGTCGGAGTGGTGGAACGGCAGACACGCTAGCTTGAGGTGCTAGTGCCCATATACCGGGTGTGCGGGTTCAAATCCCGCCTCCGACACCATCGATCACAAAAGGGCCCGTAGGGCCCTTTTTTGATGCCGATGCTGCGGATCCGACAGGCACCTGATCTGGCCCCTTGTTTTGGGCTCGGCGCGGCACGAAGGCCGCTTGGCCCAAAGGCGGGGCCATATCAGGCCCCTGTCGGCCCCTCGCTGACTTCCTTGGGCGTTCGGGGGAGTCGCACTTGGTCCAATTAAGGAGTGAATGATGGAGACAGGCAAAGAGAAAACAGCTCATGGGCGGCAGGTGGAGAGGGTTCTTTGGATCGTTCTCGTCTTGAACCTGGTGGTGGCCGCCTCCAAGTACTTCTACGGTCTGGCGTCGGGGTCGGCCTCCATGCAGGCCGATGGCATCCACTCGGTATTCGACTCGCTGGGCAACGTCATCGGGCTTGTCGGCATCAGCTTGGCGGCGCGTCCTGCCGACGCGGGGCACCCTTACGGCCATTCCAAGTTCGAGACCTACGGTTCGCTCGCCATCGGTGTGCTGCTCCTCTTCGCTGCCTTCGAAGTAGGCTCCTCGGCTGTGGAGAAGCTGGTCGCCGGCACCTACACGGCTCAGGTGACGCCCGTGTCCTTCATCGTCATGGTGGGAACCCTCGTGGTGAACCTGTTCGTGACCGTGTACGAGCGCCGTGCGGGCAAGCGGCTCAAGAGCGAGATCCTCGCGGCTGATGCGGCTCACACGCTCTCCGACGCTTTCGTCTCCATCGGCGTCATCGTCGGCCTCGGCTTCGTCGTGGCCGGGTTCCCCATGGCCGATCCCATCATGGCGCTGCTCGTGACCGTGGCCATCCTCGCCTCGGCAGTGGGCGTGTTCCGCACGGGGCTGCGCACCCTTTCCGACCACGCGCGCATTCCCGCCGCCGACATCGCCCGTGCGGCGGAGAAGGTGGATGGCGTGCGGTCGATCCATGCCGTGCGCACCCGGGGCACCGAGGCTGAGGTCTACTGCGATCTGCACGTGCTCGTCGATCCGCAGATGACGGTGCTTGCCGCCCATGACCTGGGAGATAAGGTGGAAGGTGTCGTGGCCGCGGCCTTCCCTCAAATCAAGGAAGTGCTCGTGCATATCGAGCCGGATACGGCCGCCGAGCGCGCCGAGGGCTAGCGCAAAAAAGCCGCCGTCCGATTTCGCGGGCGGCGGCTTTCGGTAATCTGCGGGGACGGCCAGGGCGTCTTTCCTAGGCCTGGGCGGTGAATCGGATGCCGACGTAGAAGGCGGTGTTCGGCAGGCCCGAAATGTCGTAGACCTCGTCCAGCTCGATGACCGACACGCGCCAGTTGTAGGTGCCGTTGTCCGTGGACACGACGCCGGCCTGGTAGGTGTTGCCCGAGTCGTCCACGCCGCTGTCGGTGACCTCGGCATTTTCCAGCCCCTCCACCTGCATGGCCCCCTGGACGGCCTTCTCAATGGTGCCCGAGGCGAAATCGGCGTAGCGCAGGCGCATGTCGTCGCCCGCCTTGCGCGAGACGGTGAGCGTCCAGGCTCCCTTCAAAAGCTTCACGGCGTCGCCGGCCGACAGCTTGTCGATGCCCTGCACGTACATGAGCCCCGCTTCTTCCAGGGAGACGTCGGCGGGCAGCTTGATGACCTCGAAGCCGCCGTCGGGGTCGGTGCCCACGGGGGTGCGCTCGTATAAAGTGTAGCCGGCATCGGTAAGCGCGGTCATGATTTCCTCGTCGGAAAGCGGCATGAGCGACGAGAGCAAAGGGAAGTCGTAGGAGACCTCGCGGGCCAGATTCTCCTGCAGCGTTTGCTGCTGGCGGATGGGCTCGTTCATGATCTGGTCGAAGTAGCGACCTAAAAAGAGGCAGCCGATGACGGCGGCCACGACCATCGCGGCCAGCATGATGGCCCTCACGCGAGGGGGCGTCTCCAACGGCCGGGAGAGCTCGGCGCCGTCGTAGTAGCGCACGTCCCCGATCTGCACGGTGCTCTTCGGCTCGCGGGCCAGCGGGTGGAAGCCTGCACGGCGGGTGGGAGGCACCTCGGCTTCGCCCGATCGGGCATGGCTGGCCTTGCGGCGGCGCGCCTCCTCGGCGCGGCTTACAGCGGCTTCGGTTGAATCTACGGAATCGCGCAGGTTCTCGTCTTGGGTCATGAATGGCGCTCCTGTACGTTACGGTGTTGCTGCCGATTATACCATTGCTTCCCCGTTGGCTCTCTGCTAGGATAAACGGACTCCATGGGGGAGTAGCTGGCGCCTTCGGGCGCGGCTCGTCAACATCGTGGCCACGGTTGCGCGCATGGGCGGCAACGGCGGACCTGGCGAGCCTCAATTAGCGAGACTCATGGTGCAGGATTGACCGCGAAGGTCTGTTCTGCACCATGAGTCTTTTTTTGTGGGTCGGATGGGCCGGCCCGCGCGGACCGAGGAGGAAGACGTGGATCTTTCGATTTTTCTGACGCCGGAGGCTTGGATCAGCCTCCTCACGCTCATTTTCCTAGAGATAGTTTTGGGCGTGGACAACCTGGTGTTCATCTCCATCACCACCAACCGCCTTCCACCGGAGAAGCAGCATATCGGCCGCAAGCTGGGCCTGGCCGGCGCCCTCGTTATGCGCATTCTGTTCCTTTGCTTCGCGTCCTACCTGGTGCATATGACCGCGTCGCTGTTCACGGTGAACCTCGGCGCCTACAGCCACGGCTTCTCGGTGCGCGACATCGTCATGCTCGTCGGCGGCGGCTACCTCATCTACAAGGGCATCCGCGAGCTGACCGACGTGCTCGCCCTCACCGAGATCAAGGCCGAGACCTCCGAGGAGCACAAGGCGCGCCATCTCATCGGGCTGCCCCAGGCCGTGGGCACCATCATGGTGATGGATCTCGTGTTCTCCATCGACTCGGTCATTACCGCCGTGGGCTTGGCCGAGCATCTCATCGTCATGATCCTGGCTGTGATGATCGCCGTGTTCATCATGATGATCTTCATCGATCCCATCTCGAACTTCATCAACAGTCATCCGGAGATGAAGATCCTGGCACTGGTGTTCATCTGCGCCATCGGCGTTCTGCTCGTGCTCGACTCCGCCGGCATCCACACCTCCATCGAGGTGCTCGACATGCACATGGAGAAGCTCATGGTCTACTTCGCGATGATCTTCGCCGTGGTCTTGGAGTTCATCCAGATGGCCTTCAATTCCCGCCTGAACGCGTGGAAGAAGCAGCTGGCCGACGAGGCCATCGACGCGGCGGTGCGCGAGGCCGAGGGCGGCGAGGAGCCGGCGAAGGTGGGCGAGCAGGCCCGCGCCCGCGTGGATGCCGCCATCGAGAACGCCGAACGGATCGACTAGCGGTGCGGGCGTCGGAGGGCGTTTTCGGTGCTCCTGGCGTCCTTGGCGGCCGTTTGCGGACGAGTCTTGAATTTCTTGAAATTAGGGCTTGCATCGCCTGGCTGCTTCCCTTATAGTATCTCCTCGCGATGCGGACATGGCTCAGCTGGTAGAGCATCACCTTGCCAAGGTGAGGGTCGCGGGTTCGAATCCCGTTGTCCGCTCCATTGTCATCAGAAGGCCGGTCAGGCTCTTGTTTGACCGGCCTTTGCAATGACAGCCGCCAGGGAATGGCGACGTGGCCAAGTGGTAAGGCAGAGGCCTGCAAAGCCTTCACCCCCAGTTCGAATCTGGGCGTCGCCTCCAACCTGGAACTTATATGCGGACATGGCTCAGCTGGTAGAGCATCACCTTGCCAAGGTGAGGGTCGCGGGTTCGAATCCCGTTGTCCGCTCCATGATTTCACGAATCGGGAGCCTGCGGGCTCTCGATTTTCTGTATGAGGGCTTTTGTCAAGCAGCGTGCCTGCAGAGCGCAGTGCCAGCGTGGCTTTTTATCCCGAACGATAGGTGCTACGACATTTTGCCCCCTTTGGCTACAACCAGCCTGACAGAACTCAGTGTCCAGCTGCGGGTTTTTGCCCGATTTCGAATTGCAACCTGTAGCCCAAGGGGCTGTTTTGTCTAAAGCGGGAAAAGGAACTGGCAAAAGAGAGCCTCAGGCTGCGGGTGGCTTGTTCGATGGTACGACCACGCGGAGAGATCGTCCATCCTCAATTGTTGATCGCGTGCACAAAATGAGCGTCACCCTATGGTAGTATGGCGATACGGAAAAGATTCGGCCGTGAGAGGCGGTTGCCCATGGAGACGAGCAAGGTAAAATGCCGCGAGTGCAAGGCTCGCGCCACCCAATACGAGGGGGCGTTGCCGACCCGGGGCGTTGCGAAGGTCCTCGTGGCCGGGTTCGCCATCTACATTCTCGGTCTGTGGGTGCTCGTGGCTCTGGCGGGTTTCACGACCGGCGATGCTGCCGAGGTGGGCATGATGGATATGCTCATCGTGCTGGCCGTCGTCGTCACCCTTGCCACGGCCGGGGTGGTGTGGTGGATGTTCCGCCCGAAGGCCGGCAAGGTCGTTATCTGCGAGAAGTGCGGCGCCCGCTATGCGGTGGTGCAGCCTCCCAAGTACACCAACGGTTGGAACTACGACAAGATTGCCCCGGCATCGGGCCGCGAGCTTCCCGAAGGGGAGCCTGCATCCGATGAGGGAAGCCAGGCTCCTGCCCCCGCATCCGCGCCATCTGCCGCCAATTCCAAAGAATCCTGAAAAACCCTTTGACAGGGAACGGCGATCTGTTAAACTACTAACTCGCTGCTGAACGAAAGCGAGGCGGCAACCCCGAATGCGCGATTAGCTCAGGGGGAGAGCACCACCTTGACACGGTGGGGGTCACAAGTTCAAATCTTGTATCGCGCACCATGAAACACCAGGTCAGAGGCTTGAAAGCTTCTGACCTTTTTCTTTTCCCGAGTCCAAATGGAAGCAAAATGGACTCAAAATCCGCCCCCGTGACTTCATTACCAGTCCATCGCCTCCACCGCCTCGTGCTTCTGGGCCATGTCCACATGGGTGTAAATGTCCATGGTCGTGGAGTACTTCGCGTGGCCCGCGAGCACTTGGAGAACCTTCGGGTCGGTCTTCTTGCGGGCCATGGCCGTGAGGTAGCTGTGCCTCATATCGTGCAGCGTCATGCCCTGGCAGCCGTAGCCGTCCCTGTGACACTCCCACCACCGGGTGACGGAATGGGGCCGCATCCTCTCGCCCAGCTCGTTGCACATGAGCGGCGTGTCGTCTCCGAGGACGGGCCACGGGCTGCCCGTCTCCTTCCGCGTCTCCGCGAACATCTCCTCTATGGCGGCAATGCGCTCCCTCAAGTCCGCCTTGAGGCTCGCGGGCATGGGGAGCGCCCTCTTGGACGCGGCGGTCTTCGTGTCCTTCTGCCGCCCCAGGCTATCGGTGCCGTGCACCACGTGTATCTCTCCGGCCTCGAAGTCTATGTCCCGCACGTCTAGGCCCACGATTTCGCCGCGCCTCATGCCCGACCCGACCGCCGCCCGAAGCGCGAACTCCATGGGCTTCCTCGGATCGAGGGAATCGACGAGCGCCCTGATGCCCTCGACGGGAGGGGGGTGCGCTGCTCCGTGTCTATGGCCGGCGGCTCGGCGTACTCGCACGGGTTGGAGTCGGCGTCGCCCCCCTTCACCGCATCCCGGAACATCCTGTGGAGCGTCACGGATATGTCGCGCACGTAGGTTCCGGACAAGGGCCTGCCTGAAGGGCTCTCGCCGTTTCTGAGGGCCTTGTACATCGCATCCAGGTGCGCCCAGGCCGAATTTCCTCGATCCGGGCCTTAGAGAGGTGCATATTGGCGCACACGATGTGGCACCTGTTCTTCTGCAACGTGTCGTAGGCGACCTTCGCCGCCCGCTCGGCCAGCCACGCCTCCGCGTAGGCGGGGAAGAGCATCCCCCTCTCGCGCCTAACCTCGCCGCGCTCGATGGCGGCCACGAACTCGTCCTTGGCGTCCTGCGCCTCGGAGTACGTCCCGTGGAACACCCTCGTCTTGACATAGCCCTCGTCGCCCTCGAACTCGCCATCGATCTCCGCGCGAAGCTGCCACTTGCGGCACTTGCCGCGCGACTTGCCGCGCTCCATCTTGTACACGGAGCCTTTGCCGCGAACCTTTACCTTGGCCATGGTACAATTCACCTTGCCTTCCTATTCGTAGGATGGTATTTCTTCTGCGAGCCCCGCCAGTCCGCCAAGATCAAAGCGGGGCTCCTTCTCTTAATACTGCTCGCCCACTGCCGGAACAGTGCCGGAGCACTGCCGTTGCACTGTCGAGACAGTGTTTTGTTGCGAAAAGGTTCACTATCCTTCAACCGCAACATCTTGTGTTTCATCCTTCATTTATGGAAGGTTTTCTGCAAAATTCGAAATCAACGTTCAATATCTTGTGCCTTTACTTTTGCAGCGCTGCAAACTTATAATCGAGATAGCTCATCTACCGACTCGTAAGTGTAGAAGGAGTATCTGGTTGCGTCCCTCTCGGGGCGCTTCCTGCTTCTCTGGACACTTTGTCAAATTCCTTCCTCAGTTTCTCAAGCCTGTGTTCCTGATCGACGTAAAACGCTGTTATCAGGAGGCAGTATTTCTCCCTCCTCTCTAGCACGACGAGATACTGCTCGTCCTCAAGGAGCATCTTCACCCGGCTGTGCCCCTTGTAAGGAGTCGACCATACGAGCATTCCTTCGCACTCCGTGCATTCGGGGCGATTGCAGCCGCAATTCTCGATGAACGCTCGCGCCCATCTAATGCGCTCGCACCGGTTCATGTCGGGTTGCCTCTCCCCGTCCTTTCCGTAGTCGCAGCACGTTATGTGCCAGAACGCCTCTTCGCGACCGTGCTCCATTGGATGTCTTCGCGTGTTGACGGGAAGTCCCTCGAAGGTGGGTTTCGTCAGCAGGAAGTCGCGCTCGAATATCTCGTACAGATGATCCTCGTAAGCCTCCCATTGCGCAAGGTCATCGCATGGGAGAAGATCAGGCAGCCAGCACCAGTCCTCAACCACGGTCTACCTCCAATCATGCTCCCACACCAGCAGGTTCAGCTTGTCCTCGCTCGACAGCGTGGTGTTCGTGAGATTTATCTGCGAGCGAGTGATGGTCCTGTTCACCAATTCGACCTTCGTCGAGTTCATCTGAGGGGTGATATAGGGGTTGTTGTGGCGGTAGCAGATGGCTCCTGTCAGGATATCAACGAGTTGCATGATCTGCACCTCGTCGGAACGGATTGGCTGGACGCGCCTCACTATCTCATGGCTGAAGTCGTGGGCGTTCGCGGCGCACACATCCTCGAGCCGACGGGCGTTCTCGCTCGAATGAGTGTCCTTGATGTCTATGTAGACGTAGTACCTCGCATCTCGGCGGAATATCGCCTTCAGAAGCACGAAGTACATCTTGTAATACCACTCATCGTGAGTCTGACCGTAGCGCGCGTGATCGAGCTTCTTCTTGTCCGGTATGACCACGCCACGGAAATGAAGATCGTCGTCGTCGAAGAAGTAGTCGAGAAAATCGACGTACAGAGATCGGTTTCCCGGGGCGGCCTTCGTCCACTTCACCTCGGCCTCTGGCTTTATGCGATGCTTCTTCTTGATCTCGATCAATCTTTGGTTGATCTCCCGCGTTTTCTGTTTCGGGCACCATATGGCCCCAAGTGCCATGGCATTGGATGAGCTGTGCTCCAAATGACAGCTCTCGTCGCAGTAGACGTTGAATTCAGATCCTGAGAAAATCCTGTTAAAATTTTGCGCTGAAATGTAGTTCGAACTGTGCTCCATTACTGGGTCCTCCTACTCCATCTCCCTCGGGGCCTGATACCAGGTGATCACGCCCGGGATCTCTAGGCTGTGCTCGCTGTCCCGCCTTATGATGATGTCCTCGTGGTCGGGGTTGTGGCTCTCCGGCGAGAGGATCATGGTGTTGGCCGTCATGCGCAGCCGGCGCACGATGTAGTCGCAGCCGTCCACCGACGCCATCACGATCGAGTTGTCGCGCGGCTGCTTCTTCCGCGACACTACCAGGTCGCTGCCGACGGAGAGCACCTTGTCCATGCAATCGCCTTCGCTGGACACCACGAAGCAGTCGGGATCCTCGTCCACGAGAAACTGCGGGATGCTCACCATGGTGGCCTCGTCGCACACGTCCGGCTGGGCGAGAACCCCCGCGTGCACCTTCCCCAGGCGCGGCGCTAGGCCCATGGCCATGCCTACGGCGGGACGGGCGTTAGATATTCCTGGAAAGTCTCCATACTCTTTTGCCGCTAGGCCGTAATTCTCGGAGAGAATATCGTCCTCGCTCAGATTGAAGTAATCGCATATGTTGCGCACGGCATCTTTGCGGGGGGTGGAGCCCTTGCGCCAGCCAGTAACCGCTCCGGGTGTCACGTCTGCTATTCGTGCCAGATGGTCTTGATTAATGTCGTATTTGACCAGTAATGCATCAATGTTTTCAGGGATACCCATATCGCCTCCTTCAATGAAACTCAATTTCTATGAGCATTTTACTACCAATTAAAAAAATCTCAATTATTTTTTTAGTTTTACTAAAGTTTGTGATAAATTGTGCTGACGAAAGGAAGCAAAAGATGCGACCTTATAGTTTAACGCTCGCAACAGTCCGTGACGCTTCGGGTATGAAGCTCGAAAAATCAAAGATACCTCAGGCGTGAAGGCTATTGCCACGTATGTTTCTTGTGAGGGCAAGCTGAGAGTTTTCTAGTTGTTGGAGATTGAAGCATCTACAATGCCATCGCTGAGCACGCGCGCATGCTGCTACGCGACACCGTGCATGAATTTAACCAATATGATTTAGAAAGATATAGCTCCGCTGGAAGGTGAATAAATGGGTCTGCAGGAAGTCAAAGATGGCAAGACCTTGCGCGAGGTGGTTGAGGTGGTATCGAAGGGATCAATATGCGGCCGACCGCAAATCCAGTTAAGTCGTTAGGTTGCAGGAACGTAATGTTTTAAAGCTGCGGTGGACGTACTGCGCACCGATTGCTGACCGCATGGTCAGACCTTGTATCGAGTGCTGTGAGTCTATAGGTGGGTTATCCTGGTTTTTGTCTTTGTCTCAGGTAGCTGGAAGGCAACGCTCCTGTAATGACTAGCAATGAATGGCATTCCTGATCAGAGATTAAGGTTGCCATATGAACCAACCGGAGAAAGCGAAGGCGACGTGGCAATTCACTGAGGCATGCAACAACTTATGACTACTTTCATAGAAATACAGCAGGAGTTTGGGAGATGCTGTCGGGCTAACGATGGCATGTCCTGTATATTTACTCGAACTTTAAATGATGGCACAAGAAAGATGATTGCTAATCGGCTCAACCAATATGCGGCACAGCTTGATTGGAATAGAGTTATCGGTCTCGTCGACGTATCAAAGAGGCACGATGCGACTGCGGGCATTCTAGTGTGCGACACAAAAGCTTATTTCTACGGCGGTCGCAATAAACCTCAGAAGGTCTGGTACGACGAGGTTAGTAGAATCGCGATATTGAGAACTGAGGAAGGATTCGACTACGGGGTAAAATTTGAGCTCGATAGCAACGCCGATTATTTGTGGAAATGCGACGTCGTAGACTGCGAGGCCATCACAAAGCTCATCAAAAGTATCAAGAGGATCAACCGTGCCGCGGCAGAGGAATACAGCCGAGTCAATCTGGAGTACGAGAACGAAGCTGCTGGAATAGAAGTAGGCGGCCTGACCGTCGGGAGCAGGGGCGTCGTCAATAAGGTGTACGACGAAGAGAGGTTCCATGCTCGGCAAGGCCACGGATTCGCCGCGGAAAGAGCAAACAATCTAGAGGACCGCCTGCATGGCAAGAAAGCTACCATCGAGGGCGATAACAACGTCAAGAACGGCCCTGATAGGGCGATCCACCAGCCGGACGGGGCAAAGGTTCTAATCCAATCGAAGTACTGCGCGACCGGAAGAACGAGCATAAACGGCTGCTTCGAGAACGGCGGCAGCGGCGAGTTCCGCTACTTCGACAGCAACGGAAAGCCCATGGTCATCGAGGTGGCCTCCGACACCATCGAAGATGCGCGCAAGGCGATGGCCGGCAAAATCGAAAACGGGCAGGTCAAAGGAGTCACGGATCCTGAGAAGGCCAAGGAGATAGTGCAGCCGGGACACTTCACCTACCAGCAAGCGAAGAACATCGCCAAAGCCGGGAACCTGGACTCCATCATCTATGACGCGAAGTCCGGAGCCGTCATCTCCCTCTCGGCCTTCGGGGTAAGCGCCTCCATAACCTTGGCCATTAGCATATGGAATGGCGAGGAGCCGACCGTTGCATTGAAGAACGCTGCATTCAGCGGAATCAAGATAGGCGGTACGACGCTGGTCACGACCGTCCTGGCAAGCCAGATCGCTAAGTCCAGCATCAGCGGCGCGATGACCCCCAGCTTTCAGGCGTTGGCGAAGACCCTGAGCCCCAAGGCCTACGCAGCGCTGGCGAACGCCTTCAGGAGCGGAACCACGCTTACGGGAGGGGCTGCGATCAACAGCGCCGCCAAATTGCTGAAGGGCAACGCTATCACGGCTGTGGTGACCACCGCGGTGCTGACGTCGTTCGACGTCAAGGACATAGTGCTCGGCAGGATCTCCGGGGCGCAGCTGGCGGTCAACTTCGCCAAGACGACCACAACGGTTGTCGGGGGCACGGCGGGATGGCTCGGCGGATCGACCGTGGGCACGATGGTGCTTCCCGGCGTCGGCACGGTCGTGGGCGGTCTTGTGGGTTCTCTGGTTGCTGGCGGTGGGCTTGGCGTGCTAATCGACAAGGCTACCGGCAAGTTCTTCGACTCAGATACCGACAAGATGATCAGGTTGATACAGGCAGCCTTCCGGGACGTAAGCGAGGAGTACCTCCTGAGCCAAGACGAGGCCGAGAAGATATCGGACAAGCTTGTGGCTAAGATTAACGAGAAGGCATTGAAGAAGATGCATTCAAGCAAGGACAGGTACTGGCATGCGAGAGGTATCATCGAGCCACTTGCGAACGAGCAGGTAAAAATACGCCCGCGCATCGCGGCGCCCAGCGAGGATTTAATGGAGGAAAGCATCGATTCCGTGGTCATGGACATCGCTTTGGAGTTGGGAGGTAGTGGTTTAGATGAGTGACGAGAAAGAAGTAGCACAAAAGCTCGAGGAGGCCTTGAGGCGCTACGGGGCTGACTACGGGTTCGTCGTTACCGACAAGTCCGTGAGGAAGCTGATTGACGGCAGTGCTTATGCAACCGTTGAGGTGAAGGACTGTACGCCGAAGAAGCTTGCCGAGGCATTCATGGAAGTCGGCAAGGTCATTGAACAGTCGGATGATGGGATGGAATGCGTGGCAGTAGTTGGTGCTGGTGTGGCCAACATGAACATCGCGTTGGTTGTGACAAAAATGGGCAAAGACAAGGTCGAGTTTGCGGCTACTGCAAATGAAGGACTAATTAAGCAAAATACTGCAAAACACGCGATTGATCGAGTCGAGAAACGCCTTTTATTGGTTAGTCCTCGCGAAGTGCGAGTTGCAGCTATTTCTAATTGGTGAGCATCTGCTACGTTTGAGTTTGAGTTTCGAGCAATATGAGCTGAAGTTTTCGCAGATGGCATGTTATGCCGCTCTGATTTTGTAACGCCGCCCTTACGTGGAAAAGTTGTGGAAGCGAAATAACCTCACCTGGGGTATCATTGTTCTCAATGTTCCCCTACCGAGGAGTTGGTCTTTCCATGAGCACAGAATCAATGACCACGACAGGGGCCGCCGTGCCCCAGGCCGCAGCGGACGGGGTGACCAACCCCAAGGGCATCGGCTTGTTTCGAATGGTCACCACGGTCATCACGCTCATCGTCGGCGCGGGCGTGTTCTCGCTGTCGGGCGATGCGGCGGCCGGCGGCGCGAGCGGCTGGGCGATACTGACCGCCTGGGGCATTTCCGCCATCGGCGTGTTCTGCCTCGTTATGACGTTCTTCGCGCTTTCCCGGGTTAAGCCCGACCTCAAGGGCGGCATCTACACCTACGCCGCCACGGGATTCGGCGACTTCCTCGGCTTCAACAGTGCCTGGGGCTACTGGATCTCGGCCCTTCTGTGCACGGTCAGCTTCTCGGCGCTTCTGTTCGGCGCGCTGTCGTACTTCTTCCCGATCTTCGGTAACGGCACGAACCTCTACGCCGTCATCGGAGCCTCCTGCATCATCTGGTTCTACGCCTTCCTTGTGAGCCGCGGCATCAGCGAGGTGACCCTCATCAACGCGGTCATCACCATCTCGAAGTTCGTGCCCCTGCTCATCGGCATCATCGCCATCATCTTCATCGGCGCCTTCAAGCCCGACATCTTCATCGCGAACCTCACCACTGGAGCCGACCCGTCGCTGGCCTTCGTCGACCAGGTACAGACGGCCATGATGGTGACCATCTGGGTGTTCATCGGCATCGAGGGTGCGGTGGCCATCTCCGGCCGCGCCAAGAAGGCGAAGGACGTGGGCAAGGCCACCATCATCGCGTTCATCTGCGTGCTGACGCTGTACCTGACGGTGTCCATCCTCTCCATGGGCGTCATGCCGCTCTCCGAGCTGGCCAACCTCGAGAATCCGGCTCTGGCCTACGTGATGCAGGCCGCCGTGGGCGATTGGGGCGCCGTGCTGATCAACTTTGCCGTGTCGCTCTCGCTCATCGGCGCCATGCTCGGCTATACGGTGCTCGCCAGCGAGTCACCCTTCGAGGCCGCCGAGGAGGGCGTGTTCATTAGGGCTTTCGCCAAGACCAACGACAAGGGCGCGCCAGTGGTCACCCTCGTCGTGACGAACATCATCATCGAGCTGTTCCTCATCACCTGGCTGTTCACCGATTCCACCTACCAGTTCTTCTATACGCTGTCCGCCGGTATGATCCTTCTGCCGTACCTGCTTTCGGCCGCCTACTTCGCGAAGGTGGCCTTCAAAGAGCCCGACGCGTTCAAGGGGCGTCTTAACGGCCCCATCCTGATGTGGCGCATCCTGGGCTGCGTGGGCGTCGTCTACAGCCTGTTTCTGTCCTGGGCCGCGGGCGTGCTCGGCGTCATCCTCATGTGCCTGCTGTACGTGCCCGGCATCCTCATGTACATCTGGGGCAAGAGGGAACGCGGCGAGAAGTACTTCCAGAGCACGCTGGACAAGGTGGTGCTTGTCATCATCGTCGCGGCGGCCTGTTTGTCCATTTTCCTGTTGGTGACGACGCCCGGCCTCGTGTAGCGGCGCTTCAACTGAGACGAGAAAGCGGCCCTGGAGCAATTCCGGGGCCGCTTTTTGCGTGGAAGGAATGGGTGGGAATTCACGGGCGAAAGGCGAGGAGGGGCAACGAATCTTTGGCCGTCAGGGCTGGTCCCCGTCGTGCGCGGCCCTAGTCGAGGTCGAGCGGCGTGGCGCTCTCCTCGCCGTAGAGGGCCAGGCACTCCTCGCTCACGACGAAGCGGGCCGCCTCGGGCAGCATGCGCACGGTGAACGGGGTCATGGTGCCGGTGACCTCGCCGTCGTACTGCACCGCCAGCGGCGGATCGGCGACGACGGTGCACTCCCGACAGCGGAACACCTCCATGGCGTCGGGGCGGCTCGGGAACTCGCCGGCACGGTCGAGCATGCAGCTCAAGATCGCGGGGATAAGCCCCACGGCGTCGTGGGTGTTCATGACCACGATGTCGAACATGCCGTCGCGCGGCAGGTTCTCGTGGACGAGCGAGATGTCGAACTGCAGCTTCGAGAAGTTGATGGCGAGCACCCCCACGCCCTGGGTCTCGACGGTCTTCCCGTCGATGGTGAGCGTGATGCGGGAGAACTGCGGCGCGAAGTTGGCGAAGGCCGCCGTGAAGTAGGCCATGGGGCCCAGAAGGCGCTTGGAGGGCTCCGCGCCCTCCATGATGGCGGCGTCGTAGCCGGCTCCCGCGATCATGGAGAATCCGAAGCGCTCGCCGTTGGAGAGCTCGATCTCCCCGATGTCGAAATCCATGAGGCGCTGCTCGCGCATGAGATGGGCGAGCGCGTGGGGCTCGGCCGGCGAGGCGAGATTCATGGCGAGCAGATTCGCGGTGCCGGCGGGGAAGGGGAGCAGCGGGATGCCGGTCTCGGCCAAAAGATAGGCTGCCGAGGCCACCGTGCCGTCGCCGCCGGCGGCCACCACGGCGTCGAAGTCCTCGGCGTCGCGCAGAAAGTCGGCGAGGTCGGTGTCGCCGTCGGTGCAGCGCACGCAAATCTCGTCGCCGTCGGAGGCGAAGGCGCGCATGAAATCGTAAATGGCCCCGTCGCGGAAGCCGGAGGCCAGGTTGTTCACGATGAGGAGTTTCACATAATTCCTTTCCCTTGCTATTATGGGATGGTACTACAACCTCATCCCATACAGACAAGGACCGTCGTGGAATACATTGCAAGCCAAGAAAACCTGGAGGCCTTCGTGCGGCGCGCCGCTTCCTCGTCGGTCTTGGCCATCGATACCGAGTTTCTGCGCGAGAAGACCTATTACGCGAACCTCTGTCTCATCCAGTTGGCCACGGATACGGTAGTGGCCGTCGTGGATCCCTTCGCCATCGAGGATTTGAAGGTGCTCGCCCCGCTGCTCTCCGACCCCTCCATCGTGAAGCTCTTCCACGCCGGCGGCCAGGATCTGGAGATCCTCTACCGCGAGCTGGGCGTGCTGCCCGCGCCCCTGTTCGACACCCAGGTGGCGGCCACGCTTCTGGGGCACACCCAGCAGATCGGCTACGGGCCTTTGGTGCACAGCCTGTGCGGCGTGAACCTGAAGAAGAGCGACTCGTTCACCGACTGGTCGCGTCGGCCGCTTTCCGCCTCTCAGCTGGAATATGCTGCCGACGACGTGATCTATCTGCCGAAGATGTACCGCATTATGGTGGAGAAGTTGGAATCGAAGGGGCGCCTGCACTGGCTCGACAACGACTTCGCCGCCATGAGCGATCCGGCGAACTACGAGAGCGACCCGTCCGAGCGCTACAAGCGCCTCAAGCGCGTGGGGCAGCTTACGCGCCGGCAGCTCTCGGCGGCTCGGGAGGTGGCGTGCTGGCGCGAGGTGACGGCTCAGGAGCGCGATATGCCGCGCAAGTGGGTGCTCACCGACGAGCAGATCGTCGAGGCCTGCCGTCGCGAGTCCCGCACCATCGACGACCTGTTCCTGATCCGCGGCGTGCGCGAGAAGCTGAACACTCGGGACGCCCGGGCTGTGGCCACCGTGCTCGTCCGGGGTCTCGATGCCGCGCCCGATACGTGGCCCGAGCTGGACAAGTCGCCGAAGAGCGAGCGCAACGTCGATGCCGAGCTCGATCTCATGGAGGCGCTCGTGCGGCTGCGCGCCAAGGAGAACGACATCGCCATGCAGACGCTGGCCTCCCGGTCGGAGCTCGCCCGCGTCGCCCGGGGCTACACCGCCGACGTCGATGTGCTGCGCGGCTGGCGCCGCGCTATGGTGGGCGACGAGCTGCTGGAGCTTCTCGCCGGCCGGCTCGCCCTATCGCTCGGCCCCGAAGGACTCGTGGTGACGCCGCGTTCCTGAGGCGGTTACGTATCTTTCACGCTTTCGGCGCCTCCCGGGCGACCGGGGCGCTCCCATGCCTATAATTGACTGCCAAAAATGCAAGGCATACGCAAGGAGAACCCTATGATTTCCAGCAGTTACCTTATGCTCATCGTCGCGACGCTCGTCATCGGCATGGGCGCTCAATGGTACGTGAACCACAAGCTGAAGACCTACTCCCATGTGGCGAACTCCACGGGGCTGACCGGCGCCGAGGCGGCGCGCCAGATGCTTTCCTATTACGGCATCTCGAATGTGCAGGTCTTCCGCGGGGGCCCGGGTCAGGACTACTTCGATCCGCGCAGCAACTCGGTGACGCTCTCGCCCGAGGCCTTCGATGGGCGCACCATCACCGCCACGGCGACGGCCTGCCACGAGGTGGGCCATGCCTGCCAGTACGCCCAGGACTACACGCCCATGAAGATCCGCGGGGCCATCGTGCCGGCGGTGAACCTGGCCTCGAACGCCTGGATCTTTCTGCTCATGGCCGGCATCGTCTTAAACATCGCCGGGCTTACCACGGCGGCCATCATCATGTACGCCGTGGTGGTGCTCTTCCAGCTGGTCACGCTGCCCGTCGAGTTCAACGCCTCCCAGCGCGCCATGGCCTACATGGGCCAGATTGGCCTGCCCGCCCAGGAGCGCAAGGGCGCCTTCGACGTGCTGCGCGCCTGCGCCTTCACCTATCTGGCCGCGGCCCTCACCTCCATCCTGCAGCTTCTGTGGCTGCTCGGCCAGCGCCAGGAGTAAACGGAGCCTGCTGTGGCGGTGGAAGAGCGCGAGACGACAACGGAAGAGGAGGCCGCCCCGGCCCTGTCGGTGTCGGCGGCCATGGGCCTGGCCAAGAATGCCCTGGAAGAGGTCGTGGTGCGCCTGGTGGGCGAGGTCTCCGAGGTGAACGACAAGCCCGGCTACAAGGCCGTGTACTTCACCGTGAAGGACGAGAAGGCCTCGCTTCCGTGCATGATGTGGATGAACCGCTACCAGGCCTCGGGTGTGGCGCTTTCCGTCGGCGCTTTGGTGGAGCTCACGGGGCGTTTCTCCCTGTACGCGGCCAAGGGGCGCATGAACTTCGACGTGTTCTCGGTGTCGTTGGCCGGCGAAGGGCAGCTGCGGCTGCAGGTGGCCAACTTGGCGCGGGAGCTCGAGGCCATGGGGCTGATGGATCCGGCCCGCAAGCGTCCTTTGCCCGCCTATCCCGAGACCATAGGGCTCGTCACCTCGCCGCGCGGCGCGGCCGTCCACGATGTGCTGCGAACCCTGCGCAGGCGCTATCCTCTGGCCCGCATCCTGTTCGCCGGCGTTCCCGTGGAGGGCCCCGGGGCGGCCGACGGGCTCGTGGACGGTCTGGCCAAGGTGGTCTTTGCCGGCGCTGAGGTGGTGCTCCTCGTGCGCGGCGGCGGTTCCTTCGAGGATCTCATGCCCTTCAACGATCGTCGGCTGGCGCGCACCATTGCCGCCTGTCCCGTGCCCGTGGTGACGGGCATCGGGCATGAGCCGGACACCTCCATCGCCGACATGGTGGCCGACGTGCGGGCCTCGACCCCAACGGCGGCCGCCGAGGCCGTGGCGCCGGCCCAGAGCGAGATCGCCGCTCGCATCCAGGGGCTCGGCGCCGCCATGGGCCATGCCGAGGGGCGCCGGCTGGACGGGCTGTCGCTTGCAGTGGAGCGCCTGGCGTCCCTGCCGTTGTTCCGCGAGCCGACGCGCCTGTTCGACGCCGAGGCGCTGGCCTTAGACGATCTGTCCGATCGGCTCGGCCGGGCGCTGCCGGCGGCGCTTACCGAGGATCGCCATCGACTGGGCCTCATCGGCGAGGCTTTGGGACGCATGCTGCCCGGGCTGCTCTCGGCGCCCCGCGCGGCAGTGGGCGCGTCCGCGGGTCGGCTCGGCTATTTGGGCGAGCACTTCGGCGAGCGTCCGCGACAGCGTCTCGAGGGGGCTCGCGGCCGACTTGAGCGCGCCGGCGCGGCGATGACCGACCCCTATCGCGCGTCGGTGGCCGTGAGCGCGGCGCGCCTGCACGATCTGTCGCCTCTGGCCATCATCGGCCGCGGCTACGCCATGGCGAAGGGGGAGGACGGACGAGTAGTGAGCTCGGTGGACGCCGTGGCGCGGGGGGATCGCCTCGTGGTGGCCCTCTCCGACGGCGAGCTGGACTGCACGGTGAACGACGTCCGCCGCATCCACAGCGCTGTTGAGGTCTGGGACTGACGATACGCGCAGCGACGAGTGATACACGCAACGATGAGAAAGGAAGCGCCATGAGCGATGCCGCGAACCTTGACGAGAAGAAGCCGGTGGAAGAGCTGACCTTCCGCGAGGCTTTAAGCGAGCTTGAGTCCATCGTCTCCGTGCTGGAGAGCAACACGTTGGAGCTGGAGGAGTCCCTCGCCGCCTACGAGCGCGGCGTCGTGCTCTTAGGTTCGCTGCAGAAGCGCTTGGGCGCCGCCGAGCAGCAGGTGGAGGTGCTCATGGGCGAGCTGGTCGCCGCCCCCGACGACGAGACCCAGGACACGACCCTCTCCTAGAACGGTGACGCCACAGATTCCGTAGGAGCCGACCTTGGTCTGCAAGTAGATTCCGTAGGGGCTGACCTTGGTCAGCCCTTCTCAAGTGAGGTTAACCTGCTTGACGAGGGGCGACCAAGGTCGCCCCCTACGGAAATCTTCCCGACTACGGTCGACACTACGGGGCAGGCCATGGAAAAGGGTGACGGGGTGTCAATCGGTGAGCGGCGCTCCGCTTGCCGATAAGGACGCGAGCAGGTGCGACGCGCCCTTATCGCACTTCTAAAATAGGGGAAACTATTGATTAGGAGGTAAGTCATTGAACGTCCTCGTCCTCAACGCCGGTTCTTCCTCTCTGAAGTACCAGCTCATCAATGTTGAAACCCATGAAGTGCTCGCCAAGGGCATCTGCGAGCGTGTCGGTTCCGCCGAGGCCTTCCACAAGCACGGCATCGACGAGAATGAGGTGGTCATCGACACGCCCATGCCCGATCACAACGCCGCCATGGCCCTCGTGTTGGAGGCGCTGACGAGCGGCCCCACCAAGGCCATCGACTCTTTGGACGACATCGACGCCGTGGGGCACCGCGTAGTGCAGGGCGGCAAGTACTTCGATCGCTCCGTGCTCATCGATGACGATGTCGTCGCCAAGATCGACGAACTGGCAGAGCTCGCTCCTCTGCACAACAAGGCCGCGCTCATGGGCATCGAGGCCTGCCGCGAGCAGATGCCCGGCAAGCCCATGGTGGCCGTCTTCGACACCTCGTTCTTCCAGACCATTCCGCCGAAGGCCTACATGTACCCGTTGCCCTACGAGCTGTACGAGAAGCACGCCATCCGCAAGTACGGCGCCCACGGCACCTCGCATCGCTACATTGCCGAGCGCGCGGCCGCCTTCATGGACGAGCCCTTGGAGGATCTGAAGCTCATCACCTGCCATCTGGGCAACGGCTGCTCCATCTCCGCCATCGACCACGGCGTGGCCGTTGACACCTCCATGGGTCTCACGCCTCTCGATGGCCTTATGATGGGCACCCGCTGCGGCGCCATCGACCCGGCCATCGTCCCCTTCATCATGGAGAAGGAGAACCTCACGGCGGCCGAGGTGAACGACCTCATGAACAAGAAGAGCGGGCTTTTGGGCATCTCTGGCATCTCCAACGACCTGCGCAGCGTGCGCCAGGCCTCCGAGGAGGGCGACGAGCGCGCCCAGCTCGCCTACGACATGTACTCGAACTCCGCGAAGAAATACATCGGCCAGTACATCGCCGTCATGGGCGGCGTCGATGCCATCGTGCTCACGGCCGGCGTGGGCGAGAACTGCGACAAGATGCGCCGCATGATCTTCGCGGGTCTGCAGCCGCTCGGCATCAAGATCGACTTGGAGAAGAACCGAGCCGGTCTGCGCGGCGAGCGCGAGATCTCCACGGACGATTCCGAGGTGCGCATCGTCATCATCCCCACCGATGAGGAGTACATGATCGCCCGCGACACCTATCAGCTGGTGAAGGAGGGTACGCTCGAGATCACGGAGCTGGTCTAGGCACCTGAGGCTCAGATATAAGCTAGCCCCGGATTGACGGTTGTTCTATCAACATCGTCGATCCGGGGCTTCTTTTCTTCCAAATTAGGCCGTTTTGGGAAAATGTCAGCCCCGAATCGACGGTTCTGATGAAACAACCGTCGATTCGGGGCTAGAAAACGAAATCGAGGCCCGCTTTGAGCCTCGATTTCGTGGGGAGGGGTGCGGGGCGCTTGATGGTGCCCCTATCGCATCAGGCGAGCTACTTCACCTGGGCGAGTGCGTTGTTCACGGCGTCCTTCAGGGCCGTGGAGGAAACGGTAGCGCCGGCAACGGCGTCGACCTCGGTGGACTGGGCCTCGATGATCCGGGCCGGCAGGGCCTCGAGAGCCAAGCTGCCCACACCGGCGGTCTCCTGCTGCTGCACGATGTCGATGGCGGCGATCTTGTCGCCCTCCATCTTCACCTTCACGGCAAGCTCGTTGCCCATGCACAGGGTGGAGGTGCCGAGATACTCGTTCTCGCCGAGCTTTGCGGAAGCGGCCGGATCGGGATCGACCTCGTGGCTGCCGCTGCCCTGGGTATAGACGATCTCGGAGGCCACGCCCATGGGGAGCACCGGCAGCGGATCCTTCTCGGCCGCCGCGCCCACGCCGGCCAGCTGGCCGAAGATGAGGCACTCGGCCATGTTGCCGCCGCCGTTGTACTGGTACGGGGTCATGCCGCCGAACTCGCCGGCGGAGTAGAGGTGCGGAATGGGCTCGCCGTCGGTGCCCACGACTTCGGCGCGGGCGTTGCGGCGGGCGCCGCCCTGGGTGTTCAGGAAGGCCTGGATCATCTCGATGGCGTAGAAGGGGCCCTCGCCGAAGGCGCGCATGGTCTCGGCGGCGCGGAAGAAGGCCGGGTCGTAGCCATCGTTGGCCATCTTATTGAAGTCGGTCACGGTCTGCTCCAGCTTGCCGGCCGGGATGCCGAGCGCGGCCTCAAGCTCCGCGATGGTGGCGGCGGAGACGACCTGATCCTCAAAGCCGGCCGGGATGCCGTGGTACTCGGCAATGGCCTCGTTCTGGGCGGCGTCCCACACCATGTAGGTGTTGCGCGGGCGCTTCACGTTCACCCAGTCGCCGTTGCTCGGCACGTGTCCGTGGCGGTTGTACACGTCCTCGCGCAGGTAACGCTCGCCGCCGTTGCCCACGACGATGACGCTGCCGGAGAGGTTGCGCAGGTCGTTGAACGTCTTGGCGTGCTGATCCTCGTTCACCACGAAGGAGATGCCGCCGAGCGCGAAGCAGTTGCCCTCATAGGCCTCCATGTGCCACAGATCGGCGCCGACGCCCATGGCCATCTTCACGCCGTCGCCGGTGTTGAACAGGGTGCCGGCCGGCGTGCTCTTGGTGAGGCCCAGGAAGTCCTCGACCATCTGCTTGTTGTTCTCGAAGCCGCCCATGGTCATGACGACGCCGTTCTTGGCGCGGATGTTCACGGTCTCGCCGGCCTTGTCGATCTCCACGCCGATGACGGCGCGGCTGACCGGATCCTGGAAGAGCTTCGTGGCCGGGGACATGTACCACACGTCGATGTTGTCGCTCATGGACATGACCTTGTTGCGGTAGGTCTTCCACAGAGCGGAGTTGCACACGTTGTCGCTCACGGTCAGCACGTGCAGGGCATCGCCACCCTCGAGCTCGGGATACTCGGGGACGAACATGGCGATCATCGGCTGGGCGGAGGAGTCCTCCTTCCAATCGAGGAAGTTCTCCTCGGGGACGCCGAAGAAGTCGCGCAGCATGGTCTTCGTCTGGGTGAGGCCCTCGGCGTAGGCGTCCATGAGCTCGTCGTCGACGGCGAAATCGCCGGCCATGGCCTTGTTGTAGGCGAGCATGGCCTCCTTGTCGTCGGAGTTCAGGATGATCTGGCCGCAGAAGCGCGTGTTGCCGCCCTCCATGCCCTGAGGGGCCTTATCGATGAGCAACACCTTCGCGCCGGCGTCGGCGGCGTAGCAGGCGGACACGGCACCGGCACCGCCGAAGCCGATGACGACGACGTCGTACTCGCCGTCCCAAGCGATGGTGTCGGCGAAGGTGGTTCCCCCGTTGCCCGTGTTGGCCATGGCCTTATCGGCCGGGGTCTGCGGCGCGCAGCCGGCAAGGCCGAGGCCGGCGACGGCGGCCATGCCGACACCAGCGCTGGTGATGAACTGTCGGCGGGTGTATTTTCCCATTTTCCACTCCCTTGTGGTCGGTGTCTTCGCGCCGGGTTGATGTCTGGCGAAGACGTCGCGTGACGCATTCGCTCCGGCGCTCCGGGGATCGCGGTGTCCCCGATCACACTGGTCACTTTAGCGTCGGCGCTGAGGTTAGCGTGAGAGATAACCTGTAGGTTAGCGGTGGTGGAACTTGCTAACCCACCTTGCTAACCCACCTTTCTGGAAATGAGGAAAGGTTGCCATTTTTGCTGCTGGCGCTCATCTGCTATTTGTGGTTTCATGGGGGATAGCAAAAAAGAGGAGGGGTAAGCGATGAAACGTCTGTGGAATACGATCGCGGGGCTGCGCCTCGGGTTCGAGGAGCATTTCAGGGGCGCTGGATCCATTAGCTTGTTCGTGGGCCTGGCCTGCAACTTGGCCTTCGTGGGTCAGGTGTACTTCTGGCCGTCTATGTGGCACACTACGGCGTTTATGTTCTCCTATACTGATGCCTCCTATGTCGCCGAGCTCCTCTGCGCGCTTATGCTTGGTTGGAGGTTGCGACGGGGGGGACGGCTCGTCGTGGGCAGTCGATTGCTTTGGGTTCTGGCCCTGCTCGTGCAGGCGACCTTGGTGCTGTACTGCGCGCTGTTCGGGGCGGGCATCCACGTGCCCGAGCCTGTCAACTGGGTTTGCGGCGCTATCTTCGGCGTCTATCTGCCCGTGGCCATGACCTCGTGGTTCGCCGTGCATATCGATCGGCGCTCCTTTTCGGTGATTTGGAATATCGTGCTGGCGGGCGTGTTCGCCTCCTTCGTCATCTGGGTGTTCTCGGGCCTGGAGGCGGTGAAGCTGTGCGTGTGCATGGGAGTGCTCATGTTCGTGGGGACGTTCGTGCTCTCTCGCAAGCTGCGCTCGGAGCAGGCCAAGGAGGAAGACGACGCGGCTGTGCCCGCGGCTGTGCCCGCGGCCGTGCCGGCGGATGCCTTCCGCTACCCGGCCTCGGCGACGTTTCTGTTCAGCTTCTCCTTCATCACGGCCATCGCCTTTGCCGGTATCGGGGGCGACAGCGCTTCTTATGCTTCGGGGGATTTCTTCGCTCCGATGCTGCTCATCTGCGCCGTGGTGCTCTTGGCAAATGCGGCGGTCCTCCCGCTGACGACCATCGCTGTGCCCGCTATCATCGTGGCCGTCATAGCCGCCTCCTATCTTCACCTCGAGCCTGCGCTTTCCTTTGATCTGGCGGCGCTTGGCATGTTCCTTTTCCTCGCCTATGCCGTCGTGCTCCTGTGCGCCAGCGCGCAGGAGCACGACGGCACACTCTTGCGGCCTTCACGGGCCTTATGGTGGCCTTCGCCGCCGGATGCCTCGTCGGCCGCCTGGGCATGGCGCTCTGCTTCGCGCTCGTCGAGCAATTCGCGTCGAACATCATGGTTCTGCTGTCTATTCTGGCTGCCAACGCCGCCATGATCATCCTCGTGAGACGGGGCGTCACGCCGATTCGTTCGGCGGAGCTTTTCGAGGGCGAGCAGGCGACGGGAGATCTCGATGCGGCCCGTCGCGCCAAAGTGGATCGCGTGGCCGCCGCCTGCGGTTTGGGCGAGCGCGAGAAGGAGGTGCTCACGCTGCTCTTAGAGGGGTGCTCGGCCAGCGAGGTGGCCTCTGCCATGGTCGTGGCCAACGGCACGGCGAAGTCGCACATCCGCCACGTCTACAAGAAGCTCGGCGTCCACAGCCGCGACGAACTCTTCGAGAAACTCGGCATCGAGAGAGAAGAGAAAAAAGGGTAGAGAGGAGAAATCCGCCCAATCCCAGAAGAGCAGGGCGCGAGGTGGCCGAGGGGGTGCCGCGCGCAGTTCATTGAAGTGCATAGAAAAATGAGACGACCCGCGTCGAGCCCTGCACTTCAATGTTGTCTGAGCACGACACCCCCTCGGCCACCTCGCGCCCGGAGGGATGGAAAGGCAAGAAGGAGCGCTATTTCCCCTGCGCCTGCACGGCGGTGATGGCCACCACGCCCACGATGTCGTCGGCCGAGCAGCCGCGCGACAGGTCGTTCACCGGGGCGGCGATACCCTGCAGGATGGGGCCGAGCGCCTCGGCCTTCGCCAAGCGCTGCACCAGCTTGTAGCCGATGTTGCCCGCATCGATGTCCGGGAACACGAGTACGTTGGCGCGACCCGCGACAGGAGAGGCCGGCGCCTTCGCCGCGCCGATCTCGGGAACGATGGCGGCGTCCAGCTGCAGCTCGCCGTCTACCGCGAGTTCGGGCACGAGCTCCTTCACCTTGGCCGTCGCGCGCACCACCTTGTCGGAATCGTCGTTTTTGGCCGAGCCGTAGGAGGAATGCGACAGCATGGCGATGACCGGCTCGGCATCGGCGAACAGCGACCGCCACGCCGCCTCGGCGTTGATGGCGATCTGGGCCAGGCGATCGGCGTCGGGCTGCACTTCCAGGCCGCAGTCGGAGAAGATGAAGGTGCCGTGGTGGCCCAAGTCGCAGTCGGGCACGTTCATGACGAAGAACGAGCTCACCATCTGCGCGCCAGGAGCGGTCTTCAGGATCTGCAGGGCCGGGCGCAGCACGTCGCCGGTGGAGTGGCAGGCGCCCGAGACGAGGCCGTCCGCTTCGCCCATCTTCACCATCATCATGCCGAAGTACAGCTCGTTGTCCATAAGCTCGAGGGCTTGCTCGAGCGTCATGCCCTTCGCCGCGCGCAGCTCGGCCAGCTTCTCGGCATAGGGCTCGCGCAGCTCGGAGGTGCGGAAGTCGACGATGCGGGCGCCCTCCAAGTTGCAGCCGGCAGCGGTGATGTCGTCGGCGTCGCCCAAGACGATGAGGTCGGCGATGCCCTCGGCGAGAATCGCCTCGGCGGCCTTGAGGGTGCGGATGTCGTTGCCCTCGGGAAGCACGATGGTCTTCTTGTCGGCCTTCGCGCGGGCGATCATGGAATCGAGGAACTGGCTCACGGGAACGTCCTTTCTCACGGGTATCCTGCCCTCATGATAGAGCACGGGCCGTCGCCCCGCACGGCGCGACCGTGCGGCAGGTTCATTTATTCGGTTTGTATGGGGTTTGGAGGCCATCGGATGCGGGCTGGGTACAATATCCTCCGAACGACGCCGCCCGAGCGCCGGCGCCCCATTCGCATCAACGAGTACGAGGGAGAGAACCCGTTATGGCCGTTAATTACGCCGATTTCCGCGATATCGCCATCGAAGACTACGACGCCGTCGTTGTCGGCTCCGGTTTTGCCGGGGCTGTCAGTGCCCGGCAGCTTGCCGAAGAGGGCGGTCTTCGCGTGCTCGTCATCGAGAAGCGCGCGCACATCGCCGGCAACATGTACGACGAGTACGACGAGGCCGGGGTGCTCGTGCACCGCTACGGGCCGCACATCTTCCATACCAACGACCAGCGCGCCTACGACTATCTTGCCCGCTTCACCGAGTGGTCGAGCTACCAGCACCGGGTGCTTGCCGATTGGTATGGCACCTACATGCCCGTGCCCTTCAACAAGAACTCCATGGAAATTGCCTTCGGCGACGAGAAGGCGGCCCGGCTCATCGAGAAGCTCGTCGACACCTTCGGCGACGAGCGCAAGGTCACCATCAACGAGCTGCGCGCCCAGGAGGATCCGGAGCTTCAGGAGGTGGCGGACTTCGTCTACCAGAACGTGTTCCTCTACTATACCCAGAAGCAATGGGGCCTCACTCCCGAGGAAGTGGATCCCTCGGTGACCGCGCGCGTGCCCGTGTTCATCTCCCGGGACAACCGCTACTTCCAGGACGCCTTCCAGGGGATGCCGATCGATGGCTACACGCGCCTGTTCGAGAACCTGCTCGGCCACGAGAAGATCACCGTCTGCCTGGGCACCGAGGCGGAAAGCGTCTTCGATCTCGTCTTCGCCGGCCGCGAGGAAGACGCCCCCTTGGAGGCCATTCATATCAAGGGCGCGTCCTTCGAGGGACCCATCGTCTACACCGGCCCCCTCGACGAGCTGTTCTTGGGACGCTTCGGGCGCTTGCCCTACCGCTCCCTCGATTTTGTCTACGAGACCTTCGACGAGACCTACCATTTGCCCTGCGGCACCGTGAACTACACGGTGACCGAGGACTACACCCGCATCACCGAATTCAAGTGGCTCACGGAGCAGACCGGCGACAAGACCACCATCATGCGCGAGTACTCCCGGGCCTACGAGGATCCGGCGACCCAGATTCCCTACTACGCCATCATCAACGATGACAACGACGCGCTCTACGCGCGCTACCGCCGCCTGACCGACGCGCTGCCGAACTTCCATCCGCTGGGGCGTCTGGCCGAGTACCGCTATTTCAACATGGACAAGGTGGTCGCCGACGCCCTGGCCGCATCCGAGAAGATCCTGACGGAGACGGCCGACGCCTAGGACGCCGCGCGAGGTGGAACGCCCGCGCACCGAGACCCCGACGAAGGAGGCGCTTTTGAAGACCATCACGTTCGCCGTGCCCTGCTACAACTCGACAGCCTATATGGATCATTGCGTGGAGACGCTGCTCGCCTGCGGCGAGGACATCGAGATCCTGCTCGTGGACGACGGGTCGACCAAGGACGACACGGCGGCCATTTGCGACCGCTGGCAGAACGAGCACCCCGACATTGTCCGCGCCATCCATCAGCCCAACAAGGGCCACGGCGGCGCGGTGAACACGGGGCTCGCGAACGCGAGCGGCTTCTACTTCAAGGTGGTCGACTCCGACGACTGGCTGGATCCCGCGGCGATGTTTCCGCTCATGGTGTATCTGCGCAGCCAGCTGGATGCGCCGGTGCCCTGCGACATGGTGGTGGCCAACTACGTCTACGACAAGGTGGACGAGGGGGAGCAGAAGGTCATGGGCTACGGCAACGTGCTGCCCGAGGGCTACGAGTTCGGCTGGGACGAGGTGGGAACCTTCCTGCCGAGTCAGTATTTGCTCATGCACTCGGTGTACTATCGCACCGAGATGCTGCGCAAAATGCACCTTGAGCTGCCCGAGCACACCTTCTACGTGGACAACATCTTCGTCTACGAGCCCTTGGTCTACGTGCGCACCATGCGCTACTTCAACGTGGACGCCTACCATTACTTCATCGGCCGCGAGGACCAGTCGGTCAACGAGAAGGTCATGATGGGCCGCATGGACCAGCAGCTGCGCGTCACACGGCAGATGATTGACAACGTGGACCCGCAGGCCGTGCGCAACCGCCATCTGCGCCACTACCTGCGCAACTACCTCTCCATGATGATGTGCATCTGCTCGGTGTTTCTGCGCATGCGCGGAGGCGAGACCGACGAGCAGGATCTGAAGGACATATGGGCCTATTTGAAGGAGCAAAACCCGTCGCTGTACCGCCGGGTCCGCTCCAACGCGCTGAATCTGGCCACGAATCTGCCCACGGAGGCCGGCGAGAAGATCGGACTCAAGGGCTACCAGATCGCCCAGAAAATCTTCAAGTTTAATTAACGTCGTGTGTTCGCGGTATAGAGCTCCAGAAGGCCGCGGAGGGCGAGGGTCTGGTCGACGGTGACGGCGTGCGCCATGAGCGCGGCGATGGTCTCGGCGTCTTGGCCCACGAGGATGACGGGGGTCGTGTAGCCGCAATCGGCCCAGATCATATCGATGAGGCCGTCGATGCGGGCCACCTCCCCCATGACGATGCCCGCCTGCATGGCCTCGACGGTGGTGCGGCCGAGCAGCGACTTGGGGGCTCGAAGCTCCACGGCGGCCAGCTGGGCGGCTCCGCGGGCCAGCGCCTGGGCGCCGAGCTTCATGCCCGGGGCGATGATGCCGCCGCGGAAGGCGCCCGCCTCGTCCAAAAGTTCGAAGGTGGTGGAGGTGCCCAGATCGATGACGAGGGCCGGGGCGCCGTAGGTGCTCTTGGCGCCCACCATCTCGGCGACGCGGTCGGCGCCCACGGCCGTGGGATCGGAGAAGTTCATCTTCAGCCCCGTCTTAAGACCTGGGCCTACGGTGAGCGGGCGCGCGTCCGTGAGGCGCCGCGCCGCATCGGACCACACGCCGGTGAGGGCAGGGATGACCGAGGCGATGATGGCCCCGTCGGCCAAAGGAGCGCTCTCGGGCAGGTCGATGGCGTCGGGCGCGTCCTTTTCGATGGGCGCGAGATTGCGGGCGAGGGCGTCGAAGAAGCCGAGAACGCAGGCCACGGCGCCGTCGGCTGTCTCGGCGGAATCTGTGGGAACGGCCCACTGGGAGACGAGTCGTCCATCAACTGCCAGCCCGATCCGCGTCCGCGTGTTCCGTATGTCGATCGCCAAAACCAGCGCCATAATCGCTCCTCTTTTCACTTGTTCCGCTCGTGTACTTTCCGCCAGTGATGTCTCGCGTGGCCCTGTTTTAGCGGAAATTTTTCGTTTTGGGGATGAGTGAATGCCACTTCGACCCCGAAATGGTAATCCACCCATGGCCATTTCGGGCCTCAAATGGCATTTCGTGCCATTACGGGCTTCAACTGGCATCCCGGGGTGCCAAAACGGGCTCGAAGTGGCATTTGCTCGTGAGTTTTCGAAAAACTCGAGAACATGATGGGCCCGCTGGTAGGGAGCTACTTGTAGTCCTCGACGTTTTTCGAGGAGGAGCCGGTGGTGTTGCCGGATTGGCGCAGCTCGAAGCCGAAGCGCACCGTGCCGTCGCCGAAACGCTCCTGCAAAGCGTCGGTGGCGGCCAGAAGGCTGCGGCGCTTCTCCTCGTCGCGGATGAGCGCCTCGCTTTCAACCGCGTCTGCGTTGTCATCGCCCCCAAGGACGGCAGCGTCGAAAAGCGTCTCCTGCACCGGGGCGCCGTCCTCTTCGAAATGGGTCACGGCCACACCGAGCAGGCGCACCTTCATGCCCGGAGCCCACAGCTCCTCCGCCAGGCGGTGCACCACCGGGGCGAACGCGATGTCATCGTCGGTGGGGGCGGCCAGCGAGCACTGGGCCGAGCGGGTCGTGCGGTTGTCGTAGCGCATCTTCACGGCCACGGTGCGTCCCTTGAGCCCCTTGCGACGCAGGCGCCTCCCCACCTTTGCCGCAATGGTGGAAAGCGCCGCTTCGATGTCCTCGCGCGTCTCCAGATCATGGGCGTAGGTTACCTCGTTGGAGACCGACTTCACCTCGTCGTCCTCGGCCACTTCCGACCGATCGCGCCCTAAGGCCCGGTCGCGCATCATCTCGCCGTTCTTCCCGAAGATCTTCCGCAGAAGGGCACCGTCGGCCCGGCCCATGGCTCCCAAGGTGCGCACGCCGTGGGAAAGGAGCGTCCTCTCGGCGGCTGCCCCCACGCCGGAGAGCGTGCGCACGGGCAGCTTTTCCAGGAAGGCCGCCTCCGTGCCGGGGAAAACCACGGTGAGTCCTCGGGGCTTGTCGCGGTCCGAGGCGATTTTCGCCACGGACTTGGAGGTGCCCACGCCGATGGAGCAGGTGACGCCGAGGGCGGCCACGCGCTCCTGGATGCGCTGGGCCACGAGAACCGGGTGCTCGGTGTTCACGGCAGTAGGGGTGACGTCTATAAAGGCCTCGTCGATGGAGACCTGTTGCACGTGGGGCGTCTCGTCTCGCAGGATGGCCATGATGGCGGCGGACACCTCGCGGTAGCGGTGGAAATGGCCATGCGTCCAAATGGCCTCGGGACACAGCGCTCGTGCTAGCGACGAGGCCATGGCGCTGCGCACTCCGAAGGCGCGGGCCTCGTAGGAGCAGGTGGAGACGACCCCGTGGGCGTCCGCATCGCCGCCGACGATGACGGGCTTGCCCCGCCAGGCCGGGTGGTCAAGCTGCTCGACGGAGGCGAAGAAGGCGTCCAGATCTACCAGCAGGATGGCCGGGCCCTCCCACGGCGGCAGGTAAGCGTCGCTATCGTTCACTGGCCAGGAAGAACAGGGCCATGGTGCCGGGGCCGGAATGGGCGCCGATGACCGGATCCACGTAGTTGATGAGGATGTCGGTGACGCCGAAGCGCTCTCTCACGAGGTCGGCCACGTACTCGGCGTCCTCGATGCAGTCGCCGTGGCTGATGAACACGGTCTGATCCGCCACGGGAGAGGTGGCCGTCTGCGCCATGTGATCGACCAGCGCCTTCAGCGACTTTTTGCGCCCGCGCACCTTCTCCAGCGGAATGAGGTGGCCCTCGTCGTCCACGTGCATGACCGGCTTGATGTTCAGAAGGGTGCCGGCCCAGGCGCTCGTGCGGGAGACGCGGCCGCCGCGGAATAGGAACATGAGGTCGTCCACGGTGAACCAGTGGGCCAGGTGCAGCTTGTTGGCCTCCGGCCAGTCGCGAACCTCGGTGATGGACGCACCCTCCTCGCGCATCTTGGCGGCGTACCAGACGAGCAGCCCTTCGCCCATGGAGGCGGCCAGGGTGTCCACCGCGAGCACCGTGCGGTCCGGGTAGGCGTCGGCCAGCTCGGCCAGCAGAAGGTCGATGGCCTGGTAGGTGCCGGAAAGCCCGCTGGAGAACCCGATGTAGAGCACATCCTGGCCCGAGGCAAGAAGCCCCTCCAGCAGCTCGCGGGAGTCCTTCAGATTCGGCAGCGACGTCGTGATGACCTTGCCCTCGCGCATCATGGTGTAGAACTGCTTAAGATCGGTCTTCTGCCCCTTGAGGTAACTGTGATGCTCCTCGCCATCCACCATGAACGTGAGCGGAAGGATATGCAGGTCGAACTGGTCGATAACCTCCTCAGTGAGATTGGAGGAGGAATCGGTGACGATGGCGAAGGCCATGGAGGGCTCCTTATCGGGTAGGGGGCTGCATTTTGCGGCACGCTGCTGCGCATCCGATATTCTAGCGCAAATCGGGCCCATTGCACCTGCTGCGGCTAATGAAGCCTTTCCTGAGAAAAAGTTGTAACCATTGTCCGCGTCGCGCCCCCTTGCCGTATACTTTGCAAGATACGCTCACAGGCGCCGCCGTCGCACTTCGACGGCCGTGATATAGAGGAACCCGAGACGTGGAAGAGGGACGAACTGTGTCGAACAGCTACAAGGACACCATGAACCTGCCCGAGACCGATTTCCCCATGCGGGGGAACCTGCCGGCCCGCGAGCCCGAGCGGCTCGCCCAGTGGCAGGAAATGGACATCTACCGCCGTGTGCTGGAGAAGAACGCCGACGGCAAGCCCTTCGTGCTGCACGACGGCCCTCCTTATGCCAACGGCCCCATTCACATCGGTCACGCCTTCAACAAGATCCTCAAGGACTTCGTCGTTAAAAGCCACGCCCAGCGCGGGTACTTCACCCCCTACATCCCCGGTTGGGACTGCCATGGACAGCCCATCGAGCATATGGTGGAAGTGACGCTCGGACCCGAGAAGATGGCCGAGATCTCCCAGGTGGAGCTGCGCCAGCGCTGCCGCGAGTGGGCGGAGAAGTACGTCGATATCCAGAGGAACGGCTTCAAGCGGCTTGGCGTGAACGCCGACTGGGAGCATCCCTACCTCACGTTCATTCCGAACTACGAGGCCGGCAACGTGGAGATCTTCAAGGATCTGTACCTGAAGGGCTCGGTCTACCGCGGCCGCAAGCCCATCCATTGGTGCACCCACTGCCACACGGCGCTCGCCGAGGCGGAGATCGAGTACGGCGACGAGGTGTCGCCCTCCATTTACGTGAAGTTCAAGCTGGATGCGATGCCCGGCGTGTTCGAGGCCTCCGGAGCCGAAGGCGCCGCCTATCTGCTCATCTGGACGACGACCCCCTGGACGCTTCCTGCGAACACGGCGGTGTCGCTGGCGCCCGACGCCGACTACGTCATGGTCACCGTCGGCGGCGACAACCTCATCATGGCCAAGGAGCTCGTGGAAACGGTGGCCGAGGTGGCCGGCTGGGAAGACTACGACTTCGTCCGCGGTGCCGACGGCGAGCCGGTGACGCTGACGGGCAAGCAGCTGTTCGGCCTCACCTACACCGCCCCCGTGCGCCGCGACATCAAGGGCACGGTCATCTACGGCGATCATGTCACCTTGGATACGGGCACCGGCGCCGTGCACACGGCCCCTGGCCACGGCCAGGACGACTACCTCGTCGCGCTCGAGTTCGACATTCCCATGCTCATGCCCGTGGACGACAACGGCGTGTTCACCGGCGAGGCGGGGCAGTTTGCCGGCCTTTCCACCGACGAGGCCAATCCCGTCATCATCGACTGGCTGCGCGAGCAGGGCACACTCGTGGCCGAGAAGAAGATCAACCACTCCTACCCGCACTGCTGGCGCTGCCACGAGCCGGTCATCTTCCGCGCCACGGACCAGTGGTTCGTCTCCATGGACAAGAACGCCCTGCGCGAGGACGCCCTGCGCGCCATCAACTCGGAGGTGGAGTGGATTCCCGCCTGGGCCAAGAACCGCATCGGCGCCATGGTGGCCGACCGTCCCGACTGGTGCATCTCGCGCCAGCGAAGCTGGGGCGTGCCCATTCCCGTGTTCAAGTGCGCCAAGTGCGGCAACACGGTGGCCACGGCCGAGACCTTCGACGCGGTGATCGAGCTGTTCAACACCAAGGGCGCCGACGCCTGGTTCACCGAGGCGCCAAGCGATTATCTGCCGCGCGGCACCAAGTGCGAGGTGTGCGGGGGTACCGAGCTTATCCCCGAGAAGGACATCCTGGACGTGTGGTGGGAGTCCGGCGTCTCGCACACGAGCGTCTGCCGCCACCGTGCCGAAGCTGATGGGCTCACCTTCCCGGCCGATATGTACCTGGAGGGCTCCGACCAGCACCGCGGCTGGTTCCAGTCGTCGCTGCTCACCTCCATCGGCGCCTACGGCGTGCCGCCGTACAGGTCGGTCATGCACTGCGGGTTCACCGTGGACGAAGAGGGTCGCAAGATGTCGAAGTCGCTCGGCAACGGCATCGATCCGGAGGAGATGTGCAGCAAGTTCGGCGCCGATGTGCTGCGCCTCTGGGTGTCCTCCTGCGATTACTCCCAGGACGTGTCCATCTCCGAGAACATCCTGAAGCAGGTCTCCGACGCCTACCGTCGCTTCCGCAACACCTTCCGCTTCCTGCTCGGCAACTTGAACGACTTCACGCCGGACGACTTCGTGGGGGACTGGGACGCGCTGGAGCCGCTCGACCAGTGGGCGATGGTGCGTCTCTCGCAGCTGCTCGCCGACGTGGAGGCCGCTTACGAGTCCTACCGCTTCAACAGCGTCTACCGGGCCCTGTACGATTATGTGAACGACATCTCCGCCGTGTACATGGACGTCACCAAGGATCGCCTGTACGCTGAGACGCCGGCTTCGCCGCGACGCCGGGCCGTGCAGACCGTGCTCATGAACATCCTGGAGGTGCTCGTGCGCGTCATGGCACCCATCCTGTCGTTCACCACCGACGAGGTGTGGGAGTGCTACCCGCCGGCCTTCAGGGACATCGAGGGCCGCGAGGCCTCGGTGCAGCTGGCCGGTTGGCCCACCGCGCGCGACTTCGTGCCCGCCCTTCCCGCCGACGCCGGCGCGCAAGTGGCTACCATGGAGGAGATGATGGCCGTCCGCGAGGTGGTCACCAAGGCGCTGGAAGAGGCCCGAAACGAGAAGATCATCGGCAAGAGCCAGGAGGCATCGCTTACCGTGACGGCGCCGGCGGCCCTCGTGGCCACGGCCGGCTCCTTCGACCCGTCGGTCTTCGAGGAGCTGTTCATAGTGGCCTCGGTGCAGTTTGTGGAAGGCGACGGCGACGAGATCACGGCGGCGGTCACGGTGGCCGAGGGCGAGAAGTGCCCGCGCTGCTGGAACATTCGCGAGCTCGGTGGCAACCCGCGTCATCCGGACGTGTGCGAGCGCTGCGGGGATGCGCTGGACGCCATCGAGGGCGGGGCCGAGTAAGTGGCCGCTCCCGAGACGTTAACCATCGAGAAAGAGCAAGGGGAGGCCTCTGCCGTGGAGGAGAGGCTTCCCAGCCGGCGCAAGCGCAACGCCGCCATCTTCGTTCCTCTTGCCGCTCTGTGGCTTGTCCTCGACATCGCCACGAAAGCTTACTTCAACAGCTTCTCCGTGGGCCAGGTGGTGGCCGGTCCCTTTCTTGGTCTGGTGCAGTTCCGCCTGGTGCACAACACCGGTGCCGCCTGGGGTATGTTCGATGAATCGACCTTCGCCCTCGGAGTGATGTCGGTGCTCGTCTGCGTCGCGCTCACGGTGTATTTGTTCACGGCCGGCAGGCGCGCCGGCGTTATGGAGACGGTGGGGATCGCGCTGATTGTGGCCGGCGGCTTGGGCAACGCGCTCGACCGCTTCACGTTGGGCTACGTGGTCGATTTCATCGACACGGTGTTTATCAGCTTCCCTACGTTCAACGTTGCCGACATCGGGGTTACCTGCGGGTTCGTGCTGTTCTTCGCGGGGATGCTCTGGTCCATGAGGAAGGATGCGCCCGCGAAGGAGGTCGCATCGGAGGAGAAGTAACCTGTTCGGGGGATGACCCTCTGGCAGGACGTCGATAGAATGGATGCCATGTCACGCTCGCTTTGCCATATCGTCGCCACCGAGGACGCCGGAAGCCGCTTGGATGCCCTGTGCGCTGCCCGGGGGCTCTACGCTTCCCGCTCGGCCGCCGCGCGCGCCATCGAGGAGGGCCGCGTCTTCGTGAACGGCGCCACGGTTTCTAAAAAGCATGCCGTGGCGGCGGGGGACACCATCGTCTACGAGGTGGACGACGAGCCGGAGTCCGTGGTGGTCTACGGCGAGCCCATCGACTTGGATGTGCGCTTCGAAGACGAGGACATGCTCGTGCTCTCGAAGCAGATCGGGCTCGTCTGCCACCCCTCCGTCGATCATGCCCACGGCACGCTGGTCAATGCGCTTATCTGGCACTGCGGCGAGGACAACCTCTGCAACGTGCAGGGCGAGGAGGCCGACCGGCTCGGCATCGTGCACCGGCTCGACCGCGACACCTCGGGCCTCATGCTGGCGGCTAAGACCGATGAGGCCGGGCGCGAACTTATGGCCCAAATTCAAGATCGCGCCGTCGACCGCCACTACATCGCGCTCGTTCACGGCATCATGGCCCACGACACCGGCATGATCGACGCGCCCATCGCGCGCTCCGCCGACGAGCGGTGCCGCATGGCCGTGCGCGACGTGCCGAGCGCCCGGGAGGCCATCACGACGTTTCGCGTGCTCGAGCGCTTCGAGGCCGGCCCCAAGGACGACGGCTACAGCCTCATCGAGTGCAAGCTTTTCACGGGCCGCACCCACCAGATCCGCGTGCACATGCAGTACACGCGCCATCCAATCGTGGGCGATCCGGTGTACAACGCCCACGGCCCCCGCGACGCCCGGGCCCAGCTGGGGCTGCGCCGCCAGTTCCTACACTCCTACAGCATCGCCTTCGAGCACCCGACGACCGGCGAGCCCATGGCCTTCGCCGACAATCTGCCGCGCGACCTGCAGGAAGCGCTCGATTCGCTGGCCGCGCGCTCGCTGGGAAAGACCGAGGCGGGGCGCGAGGTGGCCGAGCTCATGGCAACGTCGCCCGTCCCTTCCGTGGAAGGAGAGGTACCCGATGAGTAGGAAGCAGGCCGCCGCCCCGCGCAAGGTGGGCATCATCATTGCGAACACGGGAACGCCCGAGGCTCCCACGAGAAAGGCCGTGAAGAAGTACCTCTCGCAGTTCCTCATGGATCCGCGCATCTGCCCCATGCCGCGCCCGGTGTGGTGGACGCTGCTGCATACGACCATCCTGCGCAAGCGCTCGCGCGCCTCGGCGGAGAAGTACCAGAAGATCTGGACCGAAGAAGGTTCGCCTCTCGTTGCCATTACGGCTTCCCTGGAGCGCGGCCTGAACGACTACTATGCCGAGCAGGGGCTGCCCGTCGTCGTGCGCGCCGGCATGAGCTACGGAAAGCCCTCCCTCAAGCAGGCGGTGAAGGAGCTGAAGGAGGAGGGCTGCACCGAGCTTGTCGTTTTGCCCATGTACCCTCAGTCGGCGTTTTCCACCACCGGCTCGGTGAGCGACGGTGTGGCCAAGGCCGTGCGGCGGGCCCGGTTCAAGGGCGATGTGCGCCTTGTCGACGGCTACGGCGAGGATGCCACCTACGTCCGGGCTGTGGCCGCCTCCATCCGCAACGCGGGCTTTTCCGAAGAGTCGGGGGATCGGCTCCTGTTCTCGTTCCACTCCATCCCGTTGAAGGATATCGAGGCGGGGGATACCTACGAGCTGCAGACCGGGGCCACGAGTTTGGCCATAGCCGGAGAGTTAGGGCTTGACCGCCGGAGCTGGACCATCAGCTACCAGAGCCGCTTCGATAAGGGGCGCACGTGGCTTTCGCCCTTCACGCGCCCCACGCTCGTACGCTTGGCCCAGGCTGCCGAGCCGGGCAGCCGCCTGTACGTGGTGTGCCCGAATTTCGCGGTGGACTGCCTGGAGACGCTCTACGACGTGCCGCAGGAGCTGGAGCCCATCTACCGCGCGGCGCTCGCTGGCGAGCTGGTGGATGCCGACGAGGAGCCCGGCGCCTTGGAGAACACCGGCAAGCGGGCGGCTCACTGCGACGCGCACCTGGAAGCCCACCGCGACATCGCGAAGACCGTGCGCATGAAGCGCGCGGCGGAGGATTTTCGCCGCGGCGCCCACCGCCAGCTTGAGGCCGACGAGCCTTTCGTGTACGTTCCCTGCCTGAACAAATCCCGGGCGCACCTCAAGGTGCTCACTCATATCCTCGCTCCCTACGTGGGAGATGAGGCTTGAGCGCTTTGTAAGTCATAGCAGGAGGGCAAAGCGTGGATGATTACAGCGCGGGCGAAACCATAGGCTTCTCCGCTCAGCTTGCCGCAATTTATACGGAGCTATCGAGGTACAGCAGTCTGTTCTGCCGGGCTCGTTTCGGTCTGTCGGTGACAGAATACGAGCTGCTCTTATGTCTGTGGGAGGCCGAGACGCCCCTTGGCTTCAATCGGCTCTCCGACTTCCTCATGCTGAAAACGAGCACACTTTGGCATATGGTCCCCCCCGTTGATCGACCGGTCTCTTCTCGCGGCGGAAAGCAGCGATGAGGACAGGAGGCGGGCGAGACTCTCCCTTACCGAGAAGGGCCGCTTGCTGGCCGAGGAATGCTGCCGCGACCTCTTCGCCTTCTCGAAGGGGGTGGCGCAGGAGTCGTTGCCCGATGTCGAGTACAATCACTATCTCAGCACGGGCATAGGCGGCAACCTCGACATCCTGCGCGGGCATGAGGCTGATTTCGAGTTGAGGCGGGTGCCGGCAGACGGTCAGGGCGTCGAGTTCACCCTCTTCACGAGAGCCATCTTGGAGCGGTGGCGGAGCTGCGTGAGAAAAGAGTGCGGCTTGGCGTTCAACGAGTTCCGCGTGCTCCATGCGCTTTCCGGGGTTCCCAGTTTGCGCATACAGGATATATCAGACAGGCTCCTGTCGCCGCGCAGCCATGTGTCGCTGAGCAAGCGGCGGCTTTGCGAGGCGCACCTGGCAAAAGAGATGCCCAATCCCTTCGACAGTCGCTCGGTGCTGGTCGGCCTTACGGCCAAAGGCCAGCGAACGCTCGATCGGGCCTTGCCCGCTTTGGATGCCATTACGATTCCCGCGCACAACCCTGGCACAGATGAGGCGGTGATGATTCTGAGGGCATGGCACTCGCGGATGTACTACAACCTCAAGCGCAATCACGCTACATTACTTGAGTCGTTTTAACAAAAACCGTCATTATTAAAATCAAAAAAAGTTTTTGAACAGCCATAACTATTGAGCAAATGAGTGTCTATATTGACATTGTTTTTCGTTTTCCTCCTTCCTAGAATGCAACGAGTCAACAGAAGTTGGCGCATCTCGAAAGGAGCGGGAAATGGAGAAGGTAACGAGAAGGGCTTTTATTGGCGGTATGGGAGCCATCCTTGCCACGGGCGCCGTGGCGATGAGCGGCTGCGCGCCGAAGGACGATGGGAAGCAAGCCGAGCTTTCCGCCACGGGAAGCGACCAGTCGGAAGCGCCGGTGCCGGACGAGACGCTCGAATTTGACATTGCCGTTGTAGGCGCTGGCTGCTCAGGCCTTGCCGCTTGTGTTCAGGCAGCCGAATCGGGCGCATCGGTTATCTGCATCGAGGCGAAGAGCATCGCCGGCGGCGCAGCGGGCGGCGTCGAGGGCCTGTTCGCCGTGAATTCCCAGATTCAGAAAGATCAAAACATCACAGTGTCCATGGGCGAGATGATTCGTACCGAGCTTGAGCAGAACCAGTACCGCAACAGCGGCTTGGTGCTCCGAGATTTGGTGAAGGCATCGGGTGAGGATATCGACTGGCTTGTGTCCAAGGGCGTGCGCTTCGGCAAGGTCGACAACTATGTGGGCTTCCATCCGATTTTCCACTGGTTCGAGACCGGCACGGGCGCCGAGAGCTATATCGTGCCCATGAACGAGACGGCCGTCGGCGAAGGGGTGGAGTTCCTCTTCGACACCCATGCCGACGAGCTCATCTGCGATGAGGGCGGCTCTGTTGTCGGTCTGTTCGCGACGAAGGCCGACGGAACCGTTGTCCAGGTCAATACGCGCGCGGTTATCTTGGCCACGGGCGGCTACGCCGAGCGTCTCGATTTGCTCGCCGAGTTCGGGTACACCGAGGAGAACTGCATCCCCACGACCATGGGCTGCGACGGCTCGGGCCATGATATGGCCATCGCCGTTGGAGGCGCCAGCAATACTTCGAATATGGGCATGCTCGGCGGCACGACGGTCCCCGATCTGCCCGCGTTCTTCGAGGGCGGCTATTTCTGCTCGGTCATGAACTCCCTGGCCAACATTCCCTGGGTGCTGTGGGTGAACGAGCGGGGAGAGCGCTTCGTCAACGAGGACTTGTCCCTGGCGAACCATATGATTACGGCCAACCCCATCCGCATGTGCAAGCAGGCATTCATCCTCATGGACGAAGCCATGATGAACGACTATGTTGCCGGCGACGCTCAGGGACTCAAGGAGCTGGAGGACGGCCAGGCCAAGGGAATCATCTTCAAGGCGTCGAACTGGAAAGACCTTGCCTCGTCGATTGGAGCCGATGCCGAGATTCTCAGCGAGACGCTTGAGAGCTACAACGGTTGCTGCGAGGCCGGCGACGACTCCGATTTCGGCAAAGCCTCGGAGTTCATGCGCCCGCTCGCGATGGAGGGCACGGTGTATGCCGTAGAGATCAAGAGCAGCCTGGGAAAGACCATGGGGTCTTTGAAGACCGACCGCAACTTCAATGTGGTCGACGAGCAGGCAGAACCCATCGCCGGCCTCTATGCTGTTGGCGTCGAAGGCGCGATGATCTGGGCGAACGTCTATACGATGAACATCTCTGGATCGTGCGGCGCCCACAATATCTACTCGGGTCGCACGGCCGTTCTGCACGCGGTGGAGACGCGGCTGTAATCGCGCTCGGCAAGGTACCCTCCCTCTGAGAGGCGCTCTGCGGAGCGCCTCTTTTTACGGGCGCAAGCCGCCGGCATCGTAGCTGACAGCGTACATGTTGGTGATGGGCGGGTCGTTCACGTCGAGAATCTGCGATTTGGCGTTCATTCTTAGGCTGTCGACAGTGGTGAAGAAGCGCCCACCGCCAGCGCTCCGACGACGAGGCCTTCATCTACGTCCCCTGCCTGAACCGCAGCAAGGCCCACCTGAAGGTCCTCACCGCCGTGCTCGCCCCTTACGTGGGCGATGGGGAGTAGGGGGTTCCCGAAAAGGCGAGGCGCCGGAAACCTGAAGGCTCCCGGCGCAAGAGAAAGAGGTGGCGAAGCGAGCCGCTAGAGATCGGCGATAACGGCCTCCGCCATGAGGTATCCGTAGTTCATGGCGGCGTCGAATCCCATTGCGTAGGGTCGGCCGTCCTTCTCCTCGATGGAGCCGCACACGTCACCGGCGGCATACAGACCCGCTACGGGCTTTCCGTCTTCAGTGAGCACGTGCCCCGCAGTGTCGATGGCCAGTCCTCCGGTCGTCAGGTAGAAGGTGGGGATGCAACTGACGATCCAGATGCCGTTGTAGGTGTCGAGGTACGGGAGGTTCTTGCGCCCGAACTCGTCTTCCTCGCCGGCGAGGGCATGGGCGTTGTGGGCCTCGATGGTGGCCTCCAGTTGGGGCAGGTCGAGCGCCGCGGCCGCCTCTTCGACTGAGGCGAAGTGAACCATGTCCCCGCGTCGTTCGAGACACTTGTAAGTGTCCATGGCGTAGAGCTCATTCTTATTGGTGGTGATGCGCCCCGACTCATCGGTGATATAGAAGAAGGCGCCCCCGTTGGCCGCATCGCGCAAGCCACGTCCGAGCATCCCGTGGTTGTCGGACATCATGTTGCCGAACTGCGCTCCCGAGGCGTTCACGATAATGCCCGGTGTCGTCTGGTAGAGGAAGGCGATCTCGAAGTTGGAGCCTGCTTGGCTCGTCGTCGAGAGGAACGCGCCGAGCTCGCGGCCCATGCATTCCACGGCACCGCCGGCCTTCTGGCCCATGAGAATGCCCTCGCCGGTGGATCCCGGCGCGCAGTTGAACTTGTACTCGGCGTATTCGGGATAGTGCTCGGCGATCATCTCGGGATTCGCGGCGAATCCGCCGGTAGTGAGGCAGACGGCCTTCGCGGTCACCGTCCAGGTGGATCCGTCGCGCCCTTCAGCCAGAAGGCCGGTCACGCGCCCGTCCGAATCCTGCGAGAGCTCAGTGACCTTGGTAGCATAGATGATCTGGCCGCCAAGCGCGCCCACTCGGTCGACGAGGAAGTCCTTGGCGTATCCGCAGCCGCCCATATAGCAGCCGGGGGCGAGATAGGGAGTTACGCCGTAGGCTGGGTTTACGCCGAGGCTGTAGAAGCCAACGCCCATGCCATGCAGCCAGTCCACAAGCTTTCCGGAATTGTCGTACATCGCGGTCTGATAGGGCATCGCGCCATCGAAACGGTCGTTCTCGGGCACGAGGTACTTGCTCATGATCGCCAACATGCCTGCCTTGCTGAACATGGGGTTCTCGTCGTGCCGTCCGACTGCGTAGTTCGCCTGCAGCTCCGATTCCGCAGCCGCCACGCCCGAGTAGGTCATCGGCATCGAGCCGCCCGCGATGTCCTGCTTCTCGAAGAGGACGACCGACTTGCCGGCTTCCAGGAGACGGACGGCGGCGATGAGTCCTGCGGTGCCGGCCCCCGCAAGCGCAACATCCACCTCGACGGCTTGGTCGGTCCCGCCGCTCGACTCTGCGGCTCCCAGGCTGAAGGTCGCCAGGTCGCCGCCGGCGTTCATGATTGCATCCGAGACGGCGTTCCTGACGGCGATGGAAGTGGTCGTCGCGCCCGAGACGACATCAACGTCGAGATTTTTCGCCTCGAGGATTCGCGCCGCCATCATGGGGGCCGCCGTCGTGCCGATGCCAATGGTGTCGTCGCATCGCAGCACGCGAATCGAGGCGAGGTCTCCGTTGGCCACAACTACCTCGGCAATCAGCTCGTCGTCGTGGCCCATGGCCGTGCCGATCCATTTGCCGTCAGTGAAGATTTCGGGGATCCCTTTCTCGGCGCCGGTGTCCGGCATGGCTCCTTGATCAGATGGCGTCTGCTTTGGGGCGGAGCATCCGGCCAGCCCTCCGACGGCGGCGGCTCCACCGAGAGCCAAGGACCCCATGATAAAGTCCCTGCGATTGAGCTTCATAAGCGCATTCCCTCCTTTTGGGATTGTTGGTGCCGCGACTCAGTGCTTGCGCGGCGTGGACCTTTGGAAGTATGGAACGCAATCGCGGCGGCCGCGACCCCGAAAATCGGTGCATTTCTTGCGAGCGATACGCCCGCCCGTATGACCGAAAATTGGGTATCTTTTCGAATAAGGCCTGATCGGCTGTATGCAGTATTCGAGTTTGTAAAAAATGAGGCATTCGGGTTATGGGCGAGCATGTGCGAGCAGTAGAATAGTCCAAATTGCGAAAGGGGAGGTGTCGATGGCCGACGGGCTGGCGAAAACATTGGCAGGAGTGCTCGGCTTCGGTCTCTGCAAGACGGCGCTTGGCGTGGCTTATTTGACGGCGATGGGGTCGGTGTTTTCCAATGTCGGTTTTATCTCGGAGCTGAGCTTTATGACCCCCATGCTCGTCGCCTCGCTTGCCACGGCGTCTCTGATCGTGCTCGGGGCGCGCAGAGGGCGTCTTTCGCCTGGATCACTCAAGCAATATCCTGCCGTGCTCGCGCTGTCCCTAGGGTTTCTCTTTGGTGGTGCGAATTTGCTCCCTGGTCTTCCCGAGGATGCTCTCGCTCTTGTCTGCGGCTTACTCTGCGGCTTCTCCTCTACGGTTCTCAATATCGTGTGGCTCGATGTGCTCTCCGCTGAACGAGATGTGGCCGCGCCGACCATCCAGATCATCGGTGCCCTCATCGTCCAGTGCGTCCTCATTCCCCTGGCAGTCGGTGTCGATCGCTTTTGGGCTTTCGGGGCGCCGATCGTGGCAGTGTGCCTCTCGGCCCTGCTGCTCGCCTACAAGAAGCGCGGTATGGTCTTTCCTGCGAGGAACATTCTCGCGCCCGCCGATTCGCCAAAGCGACGCGATCTGGCTCTCGCGTACCTTTGCGTATTTGTCCTTGTGGGGGTCGTCGGTATTTTGCATACCGCCGTGCTCGGCTCGCAATCGGAGCATTTGGTCGGCGATGTGAATATGTGGGTGCCGCTTGCCGTCGCGACGCTCGTCACGCTGCTCATGGCGATCGTCGCCCTCAGGCGTCCCCATCCGACGTCGGTGTATCGGGTTTGTCTGCCGTTGCTGCTTGTGGTTTTGTCGCTTCTGCCCTTTTTCGGAGATGCGCTGGGAGGACTTGTCGGTCTTATCGTGATCGTCTGCTACGACGTCTGCGGCATGGTGTTCTTACTCTACATCGTCGACTGTTCGCGCCGCCTCGATCTTTCTGCCTACCTTCTCGCGGGTGCTTATTTGGGAGGTTCGGCTCTTTCCCTCCTTGCGGGCCTAGGCATTGGCAGCGTATTGCGAGCTCTGAGTGTTGATTACGGCCTTTCCTTGCTCACTCTCCTTGCCTTTGCGGCCATCTATCCGTTGGCTGGTGTCTTCATGTTCGGGCTTCGGAAGATTCAGCGCCGGTCGACGACTGATGCGGATGAGAGTGCGCGGAGTGGGGTCGATGTTCGAGAGGACGCTTCGAAGTGCGAGAGCAAGCACGAAGCGAATGCTTTTACCCAGGGTTCCGCCGAAGAAATCCAAAACGAGCTGAGAGTGATCGACGATATTCTAGAGAGCGGCGTTGAGGTAATTGCCGGCGAAAATGGACTCACGCGGCGCGAGAGGGAGATCTTGGGCTATTTGGCCCGTGGACGCTCGGCGCGCTACATCGCAGAGGATCTCGTGATTTCCGAAAACACCGTCTGGGCCCATGTTAAGCGCATCTATGCAAAGACGGGCGTCCATACTAAGCAAGAGCTTATGAGCTCTGTTGAGCAGGCGGCCCTGAGAAAGCGGCAGCAATGACGCGACAGTCGTGACGGTTGGTCCGATTGCGGTGTCCGCTGAGCTCGTCCCTTGCGTGGTCAATGCGGAATAGGACAGGACTGCGCCGCTCGCGCTTGTAAGTTAGGTTGTTCGCCCGGAAGACAATTCTGGATTGGCCGGTAGTGGTGCCCTCGTTTGGAAAATGTGCTTTTTTGGACTGAATTCTGCATGAGCCCGAGTCTTGCACTCAAAAAAGCACATATTCCAAATCGGCGTTTCCAGAAAAGCACATATTCCAGATTGAAGCGGATGGTTATCGGCTCGCATTTCAATATCGAGAGATTTCATAGGATGTTGAACTGGTATTTTCTCGGAATACCCTTCAAGCTATCCCAGCAAAGGTCGAGAGCGACTTGGAAAATGTGCTTTTTTGAAAGGCCGCGTAGCTTCCCCGGAGCAGAGCTTCCAGAAAAGCACATTTTCCAAATGTAATACGCCGCCGCTCACCCAGACTGCAGCATGGCAGGGTCGCTTGGGCAGAAACAAAGAGAAAGGCTCTACGAAGAGAGCCTTTCTAGCTGGAATGCCGCAGCCGCAGGGAGGGGGAGGCCGCAGCGGAGTAAGCGGTTTCGCGCGCGGGCGCTTAGGCCTCGGCGAGTTCGTGGCCGAGCAGGTAACCGAAGGTAATGCAGCGGCCGTGGGAGTTGCCGGCGACGTTGATGGGGTAGTCCACCGCGGTGATGTCGCCCATGATGTTGCCGAGCACGTAGAGGCCCTCGATGACCTCGCCGTTCTCATCAAGGCACTGGAAGTCATTGTTGCACTTCAGGCCACCGCAGACGGCGAGCAGCGCCGGACCGACCTTCAGGGCGTAGAAGGGGCCCTGCTTCACGGGCGTGAGGAATACGGGCTTCTTGTAGTAGTCGGTGTTCTCGCACATGAAGCGCTCGCCGTTGTCGTTTACAAAGAGGAACGGGCCGTGGAGTCAGCAGAAGGCCTGAGGATGCGCGCGCAGGAAACGGTCGGCCGAAATTACGACCTCGCGCGGTTGCATCGCGAGTTTGTGCGTTCCGCATACCCTTAGGACAAAGGTCGGTTATTGGCCCTGTGGGAGTGCTAAAATCCTCCTTACGCTTGAATAGACCCAGGAGGTATCGATGCTCTCAGAGCGCATGCTCACCACCGTCGTCCGCGCCATGACCGACAAGACCCTGACGCTGCACCCCGTGCCCGAAGGCGCGCTTCCCGACCCCGTGGAGGGGCGCCCCTACACCCTCTACGTGCACGTTCCCTTCTGCGAGCGGCTGTGCCCCTACTGCTCCTTCAACCGCTTTCCCTACCGGGAGCAGCGCGCTCGCGACTACTTCCAGGCCCTGCGCCAGGAGATGCGGATGCTCGCCGATCAGGGTTACGACTTCGAGAGCGTGTATGTGGGCGGCGGCACGCCGACGGTGGACATCGACGAGCTGTGCGAGACCATTGATTTGGCCCGCGACCTCTTCCACGTGAAGGAGGTCAACTCGGAGACGAACCCGAACCATCTTATCCCGGAGTATCTGGATAAGCTCAAGGGCCGCATCCAGCGCCTGTCGGTGGGCGTGCAGTCCTTCGACGACAGGCTTCTGCGTCAGATGGACCGCTACGAGAAGTACGGGAGCGGGGAAGAGATCTTCGAGCGCATCGGCCAGGCGGCCCCGTACTTCGAGTCGCTGAACGTGGACATGATCTTCAACTTCCCCACGCAGACCGAGGACATCCTCATTTCCGACTGCGAGAAGATCGCTCTGTGCGGCTGCCATCAGACGACGTTCTCGCCGCTGTACCAGTCCCATGCCACCACGCGCAAAATGGAGCAAGTGCTGGGAAAGATGGACTACGACAAGGAGCGGCGCTTCTATCATATCTTGGACGAGATTCTGGCCGGGGGAGAGAACCCCTTCTTCGAGCGGCGCACGTTGTGGACGTTCAACCGTCTCGACGAGAATCACGAGCGCAAACAGCATTTGGAAGTGGACGAGTACGCCGTGTCCTATGAGGAGTGCGTGGGCATAGGCTCCGGCTCCATCACGCATCTGGGTGACAACCTGTTCGTGAACACGTTTAATCTGGAAGAGTGCGGCGAGCTGGTGCGCGCCGGCGCGACGCCGCTGCTCGGCAAGACCGATCTGCCACGCCGTGACCTCATGCGCTACAAGTTTTTGCTGCAGTTGTACAGCCTGCGCTTCGACAAGCACGAATTCGAGCGCGATTTCGGCGTGTCCGTGGAGCGCGGGCTGCCCGTTGAGATGGCCTTCATGCGGGCCAATGGCGCGTTTGCCACCGACAACGCCGACGAGCTGACCCTCACCCCGGCCGGCCGCTACCTCACCGTGGTGCTGTACCGCCAGTACCTCGCCGGTCTGAACAACCTGCGCGAGCAGGCCCGCGCCAAGCTCCCCGGCGACGAGCGCGACCTCCTGTTCGGCGACGGCACGGAGAAGTAGCGCAGCGCACGGCGGAGGGCACTTTTAACGAAGGTGGACAAAATGACGTCGAGTGAGTTCTCTGGAGTTCGGATGTGCGCCGTATGGCGGCTTGTTGCTTTCATTTTATGCGCAAGACGTTAAAATGTTGCTCAGTTTGGGTCGCGAAAGACCTCTTCTCAGCTCACTGGACGCAATTTTGTCCATTTCTGGCGTAAATACTCTCCAAGGGGCACGCATCATTCGCCACCGCACAGGGCTATGAGCTCCTTGCGGGAGTGCACGCCGCACTTTACGTAGATGTGCTGGATGTGGGCCTTCAGCGTGCCGGAGGCGATGAACAGCTCCCGCTCGATCTGCTGGTTGGTCTTGCCGCCCGCGATGAGGCGGCATATCTCGTCCTCGCGGGGGCTCAAATGACAGGAGGCCGACACCGCGTCGCAGCGCTCGGCGATAGTCTCGGCCCGCAGGCTCTCCTTGGCGAGATTATCGGTCTCCAGAAGCCGGATGCCCCAGCGGCTGGCCAGGTCCTTCTCCGACAGCAGCATGAGCGTGCTCGCCAGCACCAGCATGACCACGGCCACGGTGATGGCGATGTTCTGGGTCGTCGGAGCGAGGCCCAAGGCGCCTAAGAGCTCGGCCACGTTGCCACCCCACAGCGTGAACAGCGAGTTCACGCGTACAACGCCCGTGAGTGCGATGATGGCGATGCCCATGCGCTTGGACAGGTCGTAGAACAGAAGGGCGATGAGCAGCGACATGAGGGACATGCCCATGGAGATGAGGTAGCCCGCCGCCGTGGTGCCGAGGATGCCCTCGGCGGGAATGAGCAGGAGCCCGCATACCATGAGCAGAAGCGGCGAGCGGAACAGGGCGCTCACCGAGAAGCGGTCCGAGAAGAAGTACACGACAATGAAGAACCCGCCCATGACAATGGCGGTCGACAGCGACGAGTGCACCCCGGCGCCGGCGGGCAGCTGGGCTGAGCGCAGCCCGTAGGCGAAGGCGTAGATGCACAGCACTGCGAGCGGCTTTACGGGGAACGAGAACTTGGGGTAGGCCCGCGGCGTCGTCTCCCGCTCGGGCAGCGCTCGGAACGCGAGGGCGAGGCTGCCCACGGCGACAAGCGGCAGGAGCACGAGCACGACGGCGAAGCGATCGCCTGAAAGTCCCTGGCAGAGGTAGACGAGCGGCACGGCGATGAAGCGGGAGGCGGGCGAGCAGGGTGGCGGCGATGCCGAAGCCCGCGTACAAGTAGTCGAACAGGACATGGGGATCGAAGGGGACGGCCAGCCCCGCCCACGGCGCCGCGAAGGTGAGCGTCATCCACGTCCGGGCGCAGCCCAAGGCGAACAGATAGGGGATCATCTGCTCCAGATTGTCGAGGCGGCGCTTCTCGCGCAGTGCGGGTGTCTTTTCCATGGGGCCATTATAGCGGGTTGCGTTCATTGCGCCTCGGTTCGTCGGGAAACAGGGCCTTCCCCCATGCGCCACCGCCCCGCCGGCAGGGAGGGAGGCCGGCGGGGCGACAGGTGGGGGAGGGTTATCAGAGCTACAGGGCTGCCACGTAGCGTCCGGTGACGTAGCCGGAGGTGATGGCGCGCCCGATGGAGAGGCCCTCGACGTCCATGGGATAATCCACGCCGCCATAGAACTGGCCCGAGGCGTTGCCCACGGCGAACAGGCCCTCGATGGGTGCGCCCTCGGTGCCGAGGCACTGCTGGTTCTCGTTCACCGTGAGTCCGCCGAGTACGGCCGGCACGGAGTTCGCGCCGCGGGGCACCGCGAAGAACGGCCCCTGCTCGATGGGAACCAGATAGTCGGCGCGCTTGCCGAACTTCCCATCGGCCCCGGTCGCGCACAGCTCGTTGTAGGCCTCGATGGATGCGACGATGGTCTGCTCGTCGATGGGGTCGATGTGCCACTCCTCGGCTTCCATGTAGGCGTTGATGTTGGCCGCCAACTCGGCGAAGGTCTCGCCCTTGACGAACTGATCCTCCGAGGGAATCTTCATGTTGCCCACGCCGAACTTCACCTCGTTGGGATGGGCTGCGGCCCACTGCTCGCCAATCTCGACCCAGTTCGCCGGCATGATGGTGAAGAACTTCGCCGCCATGGGGTTCTGGAAATCGTACTCCTCGAGGTACCCGCGCATGAGGTTGTTCAGGTAGGCGAAGGACAGAACTTCATTCATGAAGCGCTCTCCGTGGATGTCCAGGTTCAGGAAGGGCAGCTCCAGACGGGTCAGCGCACCGCCGCCGTGAACCATCTTCGAGTGGTTCACCGGCGTCATCTGCGCCCCGGCCCAGATGCCGGCCATCATGCCCATGCCGTCGCGGAAGGGGCTCATGGTCTTGAAGCCTCGCAGGTCGGGACAGTAGTAATCGCGCATTTCCTGGTTGCCGGAGCAGTCGCCGGAGGCGAGGATGACGCCTTTGGCGGCCTTGAAGAGCACGTTGCCCTCCTCGGTCTCGCAGATCACGCCGGCCACGCGCTCCCCCTCCTTGTACAGCTGCACGGTCGGGGAGTTGAAGAAGAACTCCACGCCCTCGGCGGCTACCGCATCGCAGACGGCCAGGGCCGCGTCGTTGTGGGCGCCTTCCAAGTGGTTGTAGGTGTTCGCGTGCAAGTAGTAGGTGTAGCCGTTGTACTCGCGCTCGGAATCGTAGGGCTTCGACTCGGCGCCGCCCTCGGCCGCCGTGTCCGCCCACCAGGTAACGGCCTCGTAGGAGTTGCGGGCCCACGCTTCCAGCAGCTTGCGGTTCGAGCGGTAGGCATTTTTCTCCATGAGGAAGGCGACGCAGGCCTGGATGCCGGCCTCGTCGGTCTTGGTGGTGTCCACCGAGGCGCCCATGTTGCCCGTCGTCTGGGCGGTTCCGATGTTCTGAACGCAGGCCACCTTGGCGCCGGCGGCTACGGCGGAATGGGCCGCGGACAGGCCCGACTCGCCGGCACCTACGACAACGACGTCGTACTCGCGGGTGTCTGCGAAGTCGGTAATGGGCTCGGGAGCTTGCAGGAAGGCGGGCAGCCCGGCATCGGCAGAGCCGGTATCCGCGAGCGTGGCCGTCTCCGCGGCGGTTTTCGGGGCGCAGCCCGCAAGGGCGCTCGCTCCCACGACTCCGGCGGCGGCCAGTCCGGTGAACTTGAATAAATCGCGACCGGTGACTTCCATGATGACCCTCCTGAACGACGGGCGGCTTCTTCGAACCGCGCTCCCTTCGCGCTCGGCTGGTGGAACCGTCCTCTTCGGCTCTGTCCGATTGCCGAGCGCTGCTGACGGGTTGCATCATGGCCCGGTTCGCAAAACCGCGCATCGGGCCGATCGACGAAATTGGGTTAAATGCCTAACCCAAGGCATAACCCAGAGCGTGACCTGGGAAGATGGGTCGTCCTGAACGGTGACATAGCGAATCAAATAACTCGCAAGATTTTGGAAATAGTTGGAAGTTTCGAGCAGAGTGATGTTGCGAGATCGGAAGTAGTTGGGAGTTTCGGGTGTGTTTCGAAGCAAATTGCCTGCAATGGGTCGATTTGCTGCTCGAAATTCCCGACTATTTCTCTCGTGATGTCCGAAACCCTTAACTAATTCCTTCGCATTGCTCGAAACTCTGATCTAATTCCTGACTGACTTGCCCGTTAGCTCTAAATACGCGCTCGTAGTAAAAGAGCCGGCATTATGCCGGCTCTCTAAGTTCTGGTCGGGTTGACAGGATTTGAACCTGCGGCCCCTTGACCCCCAGTCAAGTGCGCTACCAAACTGCGCCACAACCCGTTGGTGCTTTTGAGCTCTCGCTCAAACAGCTTTGCTATGATAACCCGACCGCAACGCCTTTGCAAGAGGAAATTTTCCGAATGGTTCTTCGCCTCTCTTTTGTTCGACAAAGCCACCGGTGATAATCCCAGCATCCCGAGAGTGTGCATATTAGTGCGTACGGAAAAGCTTCGATGCCAGTTTAGCGACAAGCCCGAATTAAGTATCCGTTCTTAAGGTTATAGGACTCCTGATCCCCGCCGCATTAAGCTTCCGAGGCGGGGAAGCGCCGATACTCTCATAGGAAGACTCGATAACTCGGGTTTTGCTGTCGTGGTAGGCTATGCCAAAACGAGCAGTATCCGGCGACAGAGCCGGGAAAATGCAACGAGGAGGTTCCCATGGAAGTTATCGTCGCACCCGAGCCGATGGATTACGAGATTCGCGGGATGTACCGGTTCGCCACGTTGCGGGAGGACTCGGGTCTTGCCGAGGCCGTGCGCGGGCGCTGGCCCGAGAACCCGCGGCTGCTCATGATCGCGGCCGAGCCGGATAACGACACCTATACCGAGAACCTCGCCATGGATCTGGCCACGGCGCTGGTGAAGGCCGATCTTCCGGTGGGGGAGCTGCGCGTGCTCCAGCGCGAGACGGCCGACGTTGCGGCCCAGCTTATCGCCGGTGCCGATGTCATCGTGCTCGCCGACGGGGAAGGGGACGATGCCGATGCGCAGCGCGAGGCGTTCTTCGCCGAGTTGGGCGTGCCGGCCCTGCTCGTCGACCTCAAAGAAGGCGCCGTGGTCATCGCGCTTTGCGAGGCGGCGCGCGACGCCATCGGCTAGCTGAGGCGCCCTTGACGATTTTGTGCCGCTTTGGCATTGGCCGGGTAACTGCCGCCCGGATGCGTCATCATGGCCCCTTCGTTCATCGACAATAGATGCGTAAACACCCGCATCGACGCCATGAGAAGGGAGGCGCCCGTGAACAGAGACGCGCTGGTCGTCGGTTTGGCGCTGTTCGCCATGTTCTTCGGCGCCGGCAATCTCATCTTCCCGCCGTACCTCGGCATGGAGTCGGGCACGCTCTGGCCGCTCGGCCTGGCATGCTTCGTGTTCTTCGACGTGGTGGTCTCCTGCGTGGGCGTCTTCGCCATCAACAACGCGGGGGGCTCCATCCTCTCAATCCAAAATGCCCTGGGCAAGAAGGCCGGCCTGGCGCTGAACACCGCCGCCATTCTGTGCGTGGGCATGCTCATCGCCCCGCCGCGCTGCGCCGCCACCACCTTCGAGATGGCCATCGCGCCCTGGTTCGGCGATGCTATCGGGCTCTTGCCGTTCTCCGTCGCGTTCTTCGCCGTGGTGCTCTTGCTGACGCTTAAGCCCACGCGCATCATCGATGTGGTGGGCAAGGTGCTCACGCCGCTTCTCGTGGCCGGCATCGTGGTCATGGTCATCGCCGGCATCGTGAACCCGCTGGGACCTGTGGGCTCTCCCGAGACGGACACCGTCGTCGCCGACGGCGTGCTCGCGGGCTATCAGACTATGGACATCCTCGCGGTCGTCGGGTTCTCCATCCTCGTGCAGGAATCGGTGCGGGCGGCCGGCTACGGCGAGAAGCGCGATCAGATGCGCGTTACGGCCCGGGCGAGCCTCGTGGCCTGCGTGCTGCTCGCCGTCATCTACGGCGGTCTCACCTACTTGGGCGCCACGTCCGCCAGCGTCGTGCCGCACACGGTCAGCCAGGCCGAGCTCATCACCATGATCGTGTGGAAGCTCATGGGGGAGGCCGGCGTGGCGGTGCTGGGCGTCGTCGTGGGCCTGGCCTGCCTCACCACGGCCATCGGGCTGTGCGGCGCCACGGCCGATTACGTCGAGCGCGTCACCATGCGCCGGGTGAGCTATCGGGCGGCCCTTATCATTGTGGTCGTGGCGGCATTGCTCATCTGCAATCTCGGACTTACGAACATCATCGCCCTGGCGAGCCCGATTCTCTCGGTGGTCTGCCCGCCGTTCATGACGACGGTGGTGCTCTTGCTGTTTCGCAAGCACCTGCGGGGCACCTGGGTGTTCAAGGGCGCGGCGCTCGCCGCCGTGGCAGCGAGCCTCCTCCTCACGGTGCACGATCTCACCGGGGCCTTCGCTTTCGTCGAGGCGGCGCCTTTGTACGCTTACGGTTTCGCGTGGCTCTTGCCGTCGCTGGTCGGCGGCGCGGCCGGCGCCCTTCTGGGCCGACGGTTCGATTCGGCCGCGAGCGGATGAGTTCTCGCAAAAATTGATCAAATGCATAATTACGATGACCCTTTTACCGAGTATTGCTCATGAGTCGGGGGAAGGAGGCGCGATTACCTGCGCCTCCTTTGCTATGGTAGGGGGCAAGATCCGAGGGATCTCGCCTAACCGCAGAAAATATGAGGCTGCGGAAAGGCCGATATATTAGGTTAGGAGGATCCTGAATGGAGTTCAGTTTCGGACTGATGGGCTTCCTTATCGTGTTCCCCCTCATTGTGGCCGCCGCGCTCTTGTTCGTGCGGCAGGAGGGGCCGCGCCGCGTCATCGTCTGCGTGTCGGGCGTTGCCATCGCGCTGGCGTCGGTCGTTCTCGTGGTCGTGAACCTGGGGGCGAGCTGCACGCTCTTCGCGTTTGAGAGCATGGCCATCGACTTTATCTGCACGGGCATCTCCGTGGCCATCGCGGCGGTCATCGTGTGGTTCGCCGTGCGCTACAAGAACCTGTGGGCCGCCGTGCTCGCGGGCGTGCAGGTAGTCGGCACGCTCATCCTGGAGTTCATGTTCTCCCACGGCATCGAGGTGCCCTACGGCCTGTACTTCGACTCGCTCTCGCTTCTGATGACCTTCATCGTCGGCGTGGTGGGAAGCGGCATCTGCATCTACGCTCTGGGTTACATGGAGGATTTCCAGGCCCACGAGCCTGAAGGGGCGCCGGATCGCCGCCCGATGTTCTTCGCGCTGATGTTCGTGTTCCTCTCCGCCATGTACGTCATCGTGTTCTCCAACAATATGGAGTGGATGTTCACCGGCTGGGAAGTGACAACGCTCTGCTCGTTCCTCCTCATCGGCTACACCCGCACCGAGGAGGCCATTGCGAACGCCTTCCGCCAGATCATCATGAACCTGGCCGGCGGCATTGGCTTTCTGGTGGCGCTGTGGTGCTGCGCGCTCACGGTGGGAACTTTCTCGTTCTACGAGTTCCTCGTCATCGGCCAGAACAACCCGGCCCTGACCACCTTGGCCGTCACCGCGCTGGCCTTCGCGGGCATCACCAAGGCGGCGCAGATGCCGTTCCAGACCTGGCTTCTGGGCGCCATGGTGGCCCCCACGCCCACCTCGGCGCTGTTGCACTCCTCCACCATGGTGAAGGCCGGCGTCTTTCTGCTGGTGAAGCTGGCGCCCGTGCTCCACGTGTCGCCGGCGCCGGCGGTCATGGTCATGCTCGTGGGCGGCATCACCTTCGCGCTGTGCTCGTTCATGGCCATCTCGCAGTCCAACGCCAAGCGCGTGCTGGCCTATTCCACCATCGCCAACTTGGGCCTCATCACGGCCTGCGCCGGCGTGGGCACCGCCGAGGCGGTGTGGGCCGCGTGCTTCCTCATCCTGTTCCATGCCATCGCGAAGTCGCTCCTGTTCCTGTGCGTCGGCACCGCCGAGCACCACATCGGCAGCCGCGACATCGAGTCCATGGACCTTCTGTTCGACCGCATGCCGCGCCTGGCCCGCTTCATGATGCTCGGCATCATGTGCATGTTCATCGCGCCCTTCGGCATGCTGCTCGCCAAGTGGGCCACGCTCGTGTCCTTCGTGGACACCCGCCAGGTCGCCCTCATCATCATCCTGGCCTTCGGCAGCGCCGCCACGTTCATGTTCTGGGCCAAGTGGCTCGGCAAGCTCTCCGGCATCGCCGGCGAGCCGGAGAACGTGGAGATCACGGTGAAGCCGACAGAATGGGCGGCGCTGCTTCTTATGGCCTGCCTGCTCGTGCTGGCCTGCGTGTTCCTGCCGCTCATCTCCGGCACCCTCGTCGAGCCCTACGTGGCCAGCGTCTACGGCATGCTCGGCCAGGACATCGCCACGGACAACCTGTGGCTCGCCTCCATCTGCACCGTTATCGTGGTGGCCGTGCTGTTCGCCGGCCTTGGAACCAAGCAGAAATCGCGTCGGGCGAACGTCTATCTGGCCGGCATCAGCCGCGACAACGACTCCCGCGCCTTCCAGAACTCGCTGTCGGGCACCACTGAGGCCACGACGCGCAACTGGTACATGGAATCCGTGTTCGGCGAGGCCCGCATCGCGCCGGTCGGCGTGGCGTTCAACACGCTCATCATGGCCGCCGCGTTCGTCGTCGCCATCATCGCGGGCCCGATGGGCTTTTAGGAAGGGTGTGATCTCATGACTTTGCTTACGACACTCATCGGCACCCTCCTGTTCGCCGTGGCAGGCCCCGTCATCGGGTGCCTCCTGGCCGGTCTCGACCGCATCATCTCGGCCCGCATGCAGGGCCGCGTGGGGCCGCCGCTTCTGCAGCCCTACTACGACGTGCGCAAGCTCTTCGAGAAGGAGCGCGTCTCCGTCAACTCCGTGGAAGGCGTCTACGTGGCCTGCGCGCTGCTGTTCGCGCTCATCGCCGGCGGCATCTTCTACTCCGGCGGCAACCTGCTTCTGTGCGTGTTCGTCATCACGCTGTCGAGCCTGTTCTTCATCATGGCCGCCTACTCCACGCGCAGCCCCTACGCCGAGGTGGGCGCGGCTCGCGAGACGCTGCAGGTGATGAGCTACGAGCCCATGGTGCTGCTCATGGCCGTGGCCTTCTTCCAGGCCGCAGGCTCCTTCGACGTGGCCGAGGTGTTCCAGCTCAACCACCCGATCATCTGCACCATTTGGCTCGTGTTCTTGGGCGTCCTCTTCATCCTCACCATCAAGCTGCGCAAGTCGCCCTTCGACCTGTCCATGTCGCATCACGCCCACCAGGAGATCGTGCGCGGCATGACCACCGAGATGAGCGGGCCTACGCTCGGCATGGTGGAGATCATGCACTGGTGCGAGAACGTGCTCTTCCTCGGCTGGATCGGCATGTTCTTCCTGTGGGCGAACCCCGTCTCCGTTCTGGTCGCCATCGTCATCGTGCTTCTGGTGTACTTCCTGGAGATCTGGATCGACAACAACTTCGCGCGTGTGAAGTGGCAGTTCATGTTCAAGTCGGCGTGGCTCGTGGCCCTTATCGCCGGCGGCGTGAACGTCGCGTTCCTCGCGTTTCTGTAAGGAGGTAGGCACATGGCATTCGCATCGAAATCGCCCTGGGTCATCCACTACGACGGCTCCAGCTGCAACGGCTGCGACATCGAGGTCTTAGCGACGCTGTGCCCCGGCTTCGACGGCGAGCGGTTCGGCGTGGTGAACACGGGCAATCCCAAGCACGCCGACATCTTCCTCGTCACCGGCAGCGTGAACGAGCAGAACATCGGCGTCGTCCGCGAGATCTACGACCAGATGCTCGAGCCCAAGGTGGTCGTGGCCTGCGGCATCTGCGCCTGCACCGGCGGGGTCTTCCACGACTGCTACAACGTCATCGGCGGCGTGGACAAGGCCATCCCCGTCGATGTGTACGCCCCGGGCTGCGCCGTGCGCCCGGAGCAGATCATCGACGCCGTGGTGGCCGGCGTGGCGAAGCTCGACGAGAAGTCGGCGGCCCTGGCCGCTGCCAAGAAGGGAGCGTGAGAAATGACGACCTTTGAGCAGACCTTCGAGGAGCTGCCGCTGGCCGGCGTGCACGACTTGGCGGCCGCGCGCCATGCCGAGGGCTGGCGCTACGTGCAGATTCTCGCCGTCAACACCGAGGAGGGCATCGATCTCGTCTACTCCTACATGAAGGACGGGCATCTCGCCAACTTCAACGTGAGCGGCGTGAAGCAGACGGACGTGGTGCCCTCCATCACCGATCTGTACCTGGAGGCCTTCGTCTGCGAGAACGAGATCCACGACCTGTTCGACGTGGCCATCAGCGACATTGCCATCGACTTCGGCGGCATGTTCTACCAGCTGGCGGAGAAGGCCCCCATGACCGTGGTGAGCCCCGAGCAGCTGGCGGCGCGCGAGAAGGCGAAGAAGATCGCCGCGGCCAAGGCCGCCAAGGAGGCGAAGGCGGCCGCGCCGGCCGAGGCGCCAACCGGCCCCACCGAGAAGGAGATCCAGGCGAAGATCGCCGGGCTCGACCCTGAGAAGGCCGCGAAAGTGAGGGCGGCCATGGAGGCCAAGGCCAAGAAGGCCGCGGCTGCCGCCCCGGCGCCCGCTGGCCCCACGGAAGAGGAGATCGAGGCCAAGATAGCGGGTCTGGATCCGGAGAAGGTCGCGAAGGTGCGCGCCGCTATGGAAGCGAAGGCCCGAAAGGCCGCGGAAGGGAAGGGGGAGTAGCATGAGCAAGGCAACCGTCATTCCCTTCGGGCCCCAGCATCCGGTGCTCCCGGAGCCTTTGCACCTCGATCTGGTGGTGCAGGACGAGACCGTCGTGGACGTGCTCCCGCAGATCGGGTTCGTGCACCGCGGCCTGGAGAAGCTCGTGGAAACCCGCGACTACAACCAGTTCATCTACATTGCCGAGCGCATCTGCGGCATCTGCGCCATGGGACACTCCCTCGGCTATGCCGAGACCGTCGAGTCACTCATGGGCGTGGAGGTGCCCAAGCGCGCCGAGTATTTGCGCGTCATCTGGCACGAGCTGTCCCGTATCCACTCGCATCTTTTGTGGCTGGGCCTTGCCGCCGACGCCTTCGGCTTCGAGTCGATGTTCATGCACTGCTGGCGTTTGCGCGAGCGCGTGCTCGACCTGTTCGAGAAGACCACCGGGGGACGGGTCATCCTGTCCGTGGTGAAGGTGGGCGGCGTGGTGCGCGACATCGACGCGAGCCAGATGGCCGAGATCGTCTCGGTGCTCGACGGTATCAAGGGCGAGTACACGCAGATCATGAACACGCTGCTCACGGACACCTCGGTGAAGAACCGCACCGTGGGCGTGGGCCACATCACTACCGAGGACGCGGCGGCGCTTTCCATGGTGGGGCCTTTCGCCCGCGCTTCCAACCTGCCCTACGACGTGCGCTCCTTCGGGCGCGGCGCCTACGGCGATCTGGCGGACTTCGCTCCCATCACGGCCACCGAGGGCGACTGCTACGCCCGCGTGAAGGTGCGCTGTCTGGAGGTGCTCCAGTCCATCGAGATCATCAAGGAGCTCGGCGCGAAGATCCCCGCCGGCGACATCGAGGTGGCGGTGAAGGGCGCGCCCGCCGACGGCGCCCAGGCGTCCAACGTGCTGGAGCAGCCCCGCGGCGAGTGCTACTACTACGCCCGCGGCAACGGCTCGAAGAACCTGGAGCGCATGCGCATGCGCACGCCCACCTCGCAGAACCTCGCCGGTATGACCGTGGCCCTGAAAGGGTGCGACTTGGCCGACGTCAACATGATCATCCTGACCATCGACCCCTGCATCAGCTGCACGGAAAGGTAGGCGGATATGGGAAGCTTCAAACTGGGCGGCATGACCTTCGGCTCTCTGTTCAAGAAGCCCGAGACCGTGCTGTACCCCTTCGAGCAGAAACCGGCCCCGGCGGGGCTCAAAGGGCATATCGAAAACGATGCGAGTGCGTGCATTCTGTGCGGCATCTGCGCCAAGAGCTGCCCGGCCGACGCCATCGCGGTGGAGAAGAAGGAGCGCACCTGGGCCATCGATCCGTTCCGCTGCGTGCAGTGCGGTACCTGCGTGCGCGTCTGCCCCAAGCACTGCCTGACCATGGATCCCGCCTACACGCCCATCGCCACCGCGAAATCCTGCCGCGTGGTGCATGTCCCCGACCCGAAGGCGGCGGTGACGGAATCGTAAGCTTAACCGCTCGTTAAGTTTCGTGGTGAGTCTGAGAAGGGCTTGCCGCTCTGCTAAAATATGCCGTTATCGGCACGTGCGCCGGACCCTCGTCGAGGGTCCGGTTTTTGTAGGGAAGGAGCAGGACGCCTCATGGTCGAAGGGCAGCGAGATGGGGAAGAGATCCCCGAGCAGGTGACAAGCGAGATCTTCACGGCGGCCAACGTCGTCTCCTTCGTGCGCCTGTGCCTCGTGCCCGTGTACCTGTGGCTGCTGCTCTCCGGCTTCAACCTGGCCGCCACCCTCGTCTTCGCTGCGGCTGCCGCCAGCGACTTCATCGACGGACAGCTGGCCCGGCGCACCCATACGGTATCGAAGTTGGGGCAGATCCTCGATCCGGCGGTGGATCGCATCCTCATGATCACCGGCGTCCTCGGCGTGTTCCTCGTCGGCCGCATTCCCCTGTGGGTGATCGTCGTCGTGGTGCTGCGCGACGCCTACCTGCTCATCGGGGGCGCGTGGCTTCTGTCGCGCTACCGCATCCGCGTGCCCGTCGTCTATCCGGGGAAGTTCGCCACGACGTTTCTGTTTATCGGCTTTGCCGGGCTTCTCTTGAACGCGCCGCTCATCCCCGGTTTGGGCTGGTGCGACATCTCCTGGTTGCCCGGGTTCAACGGCGAGGCCGTCTCCTGGGGCATCTGGTTCATCTACGCGGGGCTCATCCTGTCTCTTGGCGTCACTATCTACTACACCGTGGCGGCGGCGCGCGCCCTGGCCGCCGAGCTGAGACACCGCAAGGAGGCCGCTTCGGAAAGTTCGAGCGCCCATGGCGACGCGTAGGCCCTCCGACGAGCGTCCGAGCAGCGAGGAGCGCCGTGCGCGGGCGCGGGCCGAGCGGCGCATCGTCATGCCTTCGAACCGCGTTTCTCGTCCGAAGGGCACCGTTCGATCGTCCTCTTCCGCAACAGCGCAGTCTTCCTCTGCTCGACCCTCCTCATCCGCATCTCGTCCGTCGGCGCGGGCCGCAACAAGACCGAAGAGCTCTTCGAAGGCAGTAACCCCGCACAGCGGTGGCGCGGCCGCCGGCGCGACGGCGAAGCGCGCTGGCGGCGCGACGACGGCGCGCCGTGCCGCATCTCCGTCGAATCGTTCTCGCGCCACGGTTTCGCAGGCCAAGGCTCCGCGCAACTTCGGCGCCCCGCGAGGCGCGAGTGCGGGCCGTGCCGGAATTGCGAGCCGTCCTGCCGCCAAGCGCCGTTCCCTCGGGCCCCGCATTGCCCTGGCGGCAGTGCTGGCGCTTTTAGCGCTCGTCGGCGGCGCCTGGGCCATCGACGGCGCGGTCAACGGCTCCCGCATCTACGATGGCGTGTCGGTGGGCGCGGTGGATGTCTCCGGCATGACCGAGGAGGAGGCCCGTCGCGCCGTGAGCTCCTTCTACGAGCCTCGCGTTGCCGATGGCCGGGCGCTTATCTTCGCCAGCGAGGAGGCCCGCGACACCCTTGATGTGGAAAGCGAGCTTGCCGAACAGGACGCCCAGGCCGAGCAGCTCTCTTTAGAGGAGGCCCGGGCCAACAAGCAGGTGTGGGTCGCCGAGAGCGGCACGCTGGGCGCGAGGCTTTCCGTGAGCGAGCTGGTCTCCCGCGCCTTCGCCGTGGGCCGAGACGGCGGTCTTGCGGAGCGTATGGAGGCGGCGCGCAACGGCGTTTCCGTCGACGTCGCCCTTTCCTTCGACGAGGAGGCCTTGGAGGCGCTGTGCTCCTCCATCGATGAATCTGCCGGCGAGCCGCGCCTCGATTACGGCATCGCCATCGAGGCGGGCGCGGTGTCGGTCACGGAGGGCCACGGCGGCAAGGCCGTCGACCGCGCCTCGGTGGCCCGTCAGCTCTCCGAGGGCTTTCTCGGCGAGGCACCCGGCAAGGTCGTCATCGTGGCGACGCCCGACGAGGCGGACGTGCGCATCGGCGCCGATGAGGCCGCTCGGGTCGCCGACGAGGTCCAGGCGGCCCTCGATCGGGGCTGCACCTTCTCCTTCGAGCAGACCGAGTGGCCGCTGGGGGCGGCGGATCTGGGCGCGTGGGTGCGCACCCGGGTGGAAGAGCGGGAGGAGGGCTTCGCCCTGGTTCCCTACCTTGACGAGACCGAGGCGGCCTCGGGGCTGCTCGGGCTCATTCGCGACGCGGGCTACACCTCGGCGGCCACGGTGTCGTTCGACGTCGATGGCGGCGAGGTGTGGGTCAGCGCCCGCGAGGGCTCGCGCTATCCCCATACCGCCGATGCGGCAGCGCAGGCCCAAAGCGCCCTGTTCGGCAGTGAGGCGGCCGGCTCCGACACCCCTTCCATCGCCATCCAATGGGGCGAGGCTCCGTCCCGGACTACCTTCGACGAAGCGCTCGAGATGGGCCTTATCGCCCCGATCTCCTCGTTCACGACCGAGTACAACGACAGCCCCGCTACGGCCAATCGACGTCACAACATCCATACGGCGGCCGACTTGCTGAACAATTCCATCGCCCGGGCCGACGGAGGGGAGTGGTCGTTCAACGACACGGTGGGCGAGGCGAACGAGGAGGCGGGCTTCCAGGCGGCGCACGCCATCATCAACGGCGAGTACGACGACGCCATCGGCGGCGGTATCTGCCAGGTGGCCACCACGGTGTTCAATGCGGTCTACGAGGCGGGCTATCCCGTGACCGAGCGGCGCAACCACTCGCTCTACATCTCCAGCTACCCCACGGGCCGCGACGCTGCCATCGCGTACCCCGACCTCGACCTCACATGGGTCAATGACGGCACTTCGGATGTTTTGATGCGCTCGCGCTACACCGATTCCAGCCTAACCGTTACACTGTACGGTATCGATCCGGGCTACGTGGTCTCCACGCAGACCGGCGACTGGGAGACCGGAGAGCCCTTCAAGAAGCGCACCAAAGTCGACGAGAGCGAGCCTGAAGGCACGCGCTATGTCAAGACCGCCGGGGCCGACGGGCGCAGCGTGACTGTGCACCGCACCGTCCGCGACCGCGCGGGCAACGTGCTTCACGAGGAGGATTTCACCTCCAACTACGCCCCCATCGACGAGGTGACCGTCGTGGGGCCGAATACGCCGACACGCGAGAGAGAAGATGCCGATAAGGAAGCTACGGACAAGGAGGAAGCCAGTGTACTTTCAACCGGAGATTGAGACGATGCCCCGCGAGGAGCTGCGCGAACTGCAGCTCGAGCGCATGCGGGAGTCGTTGCGCAACGCCTACGAGAACGTGCCGCTGTACCGCGAGCGCTTCGATGCGGCGGGCGTGACCCCCGACGACCTTGAGAGCCTCGAGGACATCGCCAAGTTCCCCTTCGTGGTGAAGCAGGACATGCGCGACAACTACCCCTTCGGCATGTTCGCCCGCGAGAACGCCGACGTGGCCCGCATCCACGCCTCCTCGGGCACTACGGGCCAGGCGACGGTGGTGGGGCATACCGCCAACGACCTCGCGAACTGGGGCGACTGCTTCGCCCGCGGCATCGCCATGGTGGGCGGCGACGAGAACTCCACCATCCAGGTGTCCTACGGCTACGGCCTGTTCACGGGCGGTCTGGGGGCGCATGCCGGCGGCGAGGCCATGGGCTGCACCGTCATCCCCACCTCGTCGGGCAACACCAAGCGCCAGGTGCAGATGCTCAAGGACTGCAAGACCGACATCCTGGCCTGCACCCCCTCCTACGCCCTGCTCATTGCCGACACGGCCATCGAGATGGGCTATGACCCGGCCACCGAGTTCCAAATCTCCGGCGGCATCTTCGGCGCCGAGCCCTGCTCGGAGAACATGCGTCAGGAGATCGCCGACAAGCTGGGCATTCAGTACTGCGATGTGTACGGCCTCTCCGAGATCATGGGCCCCGGCGTGGCCATGGAATGCGCCGAGCGCGGCGGTCTGCACATCGCCGAGGACCAGTTCTACTGCGAGATCATCGATCCCGAGACGCTGGAGGTCCTCCCCGACGGCGAGGTGGGCGAGCTCGTCATCACGACGCTCACCCGCGAGTGCTCGCCGATGATCCGCTACCGCACCCGCGACGTCACCACCATCAACGCCGAGCCGTGCGCGTGCGGGCGCACCCATCGCAAGATCGGGCGTCTTCTGGGCCGCACCGACGACATGCTCATCATCCGCGGCGTGAACGTGTTCCCGTCCCAGATCGAGCAGGTCATCACCGAGTTCCCGGAGATCGCCACCCAGTACCAGATCATCCTCACCATGAACGGCCCGCTCGACCATGTGGAGCTGCAGGTGGAAACCGAGCCCGACTTCCCGATCGACGAGGTGCGCCGCCTGGAGGACCTGCGCAACCGTCTGGCCGCGGCCCTCAAGAGCAACCTGCAGGTGGCCGTCGACATCAAGTTCGTGGAGCCCAAGACCATCGCGCGCTCCGAGGGCAAGGCCAAGCGCGTCATCGACCTGAGAGGGGAGAACCAGTAATGATTTCGCAGCTCACCGTTTTTCTCGCCAATGAGAAGGGGCGCCTCGCCGCGGCTTGCCGCACGTTGGCCGATGCCGACATCAACATGAAGGCCCTGTTCATCGCCGACACCGCCGATTTCGGCATCGTCCGCATCTTCTGCGACACGCCCGCTCGCGCGGTGGAGGTGCTGGGGCAGGCGGGCTTCCGCGCCTCGCTCACGCCGGTCATCGCCGTGTCCGTCGAGGATGCTCCCGGCACTTTGGCCGATCTTCTCGGATTCTGCCAAGGGGCCTCGATGAACATCGAGTACGGCTACTGCTTCTGCACCGCCGACGGCAAGGCCGTCGACGTGCTGAAGATCGAGGGCGACGGTGCCGAGGCGGTTCTCGCCGAGGCGGGCTTCGCCGTTCTGGCTCCGGAAGAGGTTTACTGCGTTGACCCTGCTTAGCCCCATCGAAAACGGCAGTGCGCACCAAGGAGGCGCCCGTCTGTCAAGGCGGGCGCTCGGCTTCGCTTTGGCTCTGCTGCTTGCGCTGCCTTTGGGCGCGCCGGCACGGGCCTTCGCCGACGTGCGCGGCACCGACGAGATCCTGGGTGCCTCCGTCGAGGCGCGCGGGCTGCCGGCGGTTGCCTGTCCGAATGTCACGGCGTCCTTCGCGCTGGTCATGGACGACGAGGGCACGGTGCTCTTCTCGCGGGGCGCCCTCGAGCGGTCGCACATCGCCTCCATCACCAAGATTATGACCGCCATCGTCGCGCTGGACTCCGGCGTGCCCCTGGACAGCACGGTGACGGTGAGCCAGGAGGCCGCGCAGGTGGGCGAGTCGTCGGCGAGTCTGTGGGCGGGCGACACGCTCACCCTTGAGGCGGCGCTCGCGGGACTCATGATCCCCTCGGGCAACGACGCTGCCATCGCCATCGCCGAGACGTTGGGCGAGGGGATGAAGACCGACGATTCGCAGACCGCCAACGAGGCCTTCGTGGCGGCCATGAACGCCAAGGCCGCCGAGCTCGGGATGACCGAGACGCTGTTCTCCAACCCCCATGGGCTCGACATCGGCGCCTATGACAACGAGATGTACAGCTGCGCCCGCGATGTCGCCCTCATGAGCGCCTACGCCATGGGAAACGAGACGTTCCGCTCCATCGTGTCGAAGGAGTCTGCCCAGATCACCGTCACGCGCGCCGACGGCAAGCCTCAGGTCATCGACCTTCAATCCACTGATCGTCTGCTCGGCACCTACGAGGGCGCCTGCGGCATCAAGACCGGCTACACCGAGGCGGCGGGCAATTCCTTCGCTGGCGCGTGCGACCGCGGCGACGGCCTTTTGTACGCCATCGTGCTGGGCTCGCCCTCCGAGGACGCGCGCTTCCAGGACACCGAGACGCTGTTCGACTGGGTCTACGACAACCGCGTGAGCTATGCGCTGGCCCACAGTCCCGAGACCGTGGCCTTTGCAGCCGACGGCGGCGCCGAGGTGCCGCTCATCGCCCGCGTGTCCCAGAGCGCCTGGCCGGACCGCACCGTGGCGGCCACCTTCGCCGATCCCTCGGCCGCCGTCGAGGTGTTCGCGCCCGAGGGCAATGTGAGCCAGGAGATCGTCGCCGAGGAGCTGACCGGTTCGGTGGCCGCGGGGGATGTCGTGGGCGTCGCCAACTTCTACCAGGGCAACGAGCTTGTCGCCACCCAGGACCTCATCGCCTGCGAGGATTCGCCGGCCCCCGGTTTTCTCGAGGGCATCGGCATTTGGTGGAACCGGCTGTGGGGCAACGACGCCCCGGCACCGACCGAGGTCGTCAACGAGACGCCCCTCATCTACAGCAAGTCATCCTCTCGCGAGGATCATCAGTCCGTTGCGGCCATCGCCGCAGGCGTCTCAGACGACGCTCCCGCCGACGGTGCCCGAAGCGGCGCGGGCGCGGGTGCCGCAGACGCCGCCAACGAGTAAGGAGGTGTGGGCCATGAGCGAGCGCTGCCCCGTTTGTTCCCACGAGATTTCACCGAACGACACCGTGTGTCCCACCTGCGGATTCAAGCTGCTCGGCGCCACGCAGGCCATGCAGCCGCTCGTCATGAGCGAGACGCCGGCCGCAACCGTTGAGGAGAGCGCCCCGGCCCGTGCGACGCTCAACGTCGTGCGCGGGCCGCAAGTGGGCATCAGCTTCGTGCTCACCGGCGAGCCCGTCACCATCGGCCGCAGTCCCCAGTGCACGATCTTCCTGAACGACATGACCGTCTCGCGCATGCACGCCACCATCGAGCAGGAGAACGGCTGCTACGTCATCCGCGACGCCAACTCGTTCAACGGCGTGTGGGTGAACAACGATTCCGTGGAGGCCCGTGCGCTGCGTCCGGGCGACTTCATTCAGATCGGCACCTTCTGCATGCAGTACGAGGAGAATTAGGGCCGCGGGCGCGACGGCGGCCGCCGAAGGGAGAGGAAGAGACATATGGAGCTGATGAGCGGCAACGAGGCCATCGCCCAGGGCGCCTGGGAGGCGGGCTGCACCATCGGCGTGGCCTACCCGGGCACGCCGTCGACGGAGACGCTGGAGGCCTTCGCCAAGAAGGAGGGCGTCTACGCCGAGTGGTGCGTGAACGAGAAGGTGGCCGTGGAAGTGGGCATCGGGGCCTCGGCCGCCGGCGCGCGGGTGCTCGTCACCATGAAGCATGTGGGCGTGAACGTGGCGGCCGACCCGCTGTTCACGGCCGCCTACACCGGCGTGGGCGGCGGCATGGTCATCTTGGCCGCCGACGACCCGGGCATGTACTCCTCCCAGAACGAGCAGGACTCGCACTACTACGCCCAGGCCGCCGCCATCCCGTGCCTCGATCCGGCCGATTCCGCCGAGGCCTTGCGCTTCACCCGCGAGGCCTACGATATCTCCGAGCGCTTCGACGTCCCGGTGATCATCCGCTCCAGCGTGCGCATCTCCCATACGAAGACGCCCGTCGAGGCGGGGGAGCGCGCCGAGGCGCCGGCAAGGCCCTATGAGAAGAATCCGGCGAAGTGGGTCATGATGCCCGCTTTCGCCAAGCCGCGCCGCCTCGTGCAGCTGGATCGCATCGATAAGCTGCGCCAGTGGGTGGAAACCTGCCCCTACAACGAGGTGATAGAGGGGAAGGGCACTGTGGGCGTCGTCTGCGCCGGCGCGGCCTACCAGCACGTGGCCGAGGCGCTCCCGGACGCGAGCATCTTCAAGCTCGGGGTCACCTGGCCCCTTCCCGCGGCCGCCCTGCGCGATTTCGCCGATTCCGTCGAAGCCGTGTACGTCGTGGAGGAGGGCTCGGAGTACCTCAAAGACGCCGTGCGGGCCTGCGGGGTGCCGGTGAGCGATACGCCGTGCCCTCTGCCGCGGGCAGGCGAGCTGTCGCCGGGGCTCGTGCGCGCGGCCTTCGGCCTTGAGCAGCCGTCCCATGCGCCGGCTGCGACCGATCTGCCGGGACGTCCTCCGGCGCTGTGCCCGGGATGCCCCCATCGCCTCGTGTTCAAGGAGCTCTCGAGGATGCGGGCCATCGTGACCGGCGACATCGGCTGCTATACCTTGGGCGCCCTGCCGCCGCTCTCGGCCATGGACACCACGGTGGACATGGGAGCCTCGGTCTCCATGGCCCACGGCTTCGAGCTGGCGCTGGCCGGCACGGAGCATCGTCCCATCGTCGCCGTCATCGGGGACTCCACATTCGCCCATTCGGGGTTGAGCTCGCTCATCTCCACGGTGTACAACCGCGGCGCCGGCACGGTGTGCGTGCTCGACAACCGCACCACCGCCATGACGGGGCGCCAGGGCAACCCCTTCAACGGCGTGACCCTGCAGAACCGGCCCAGCCGCGAGTTGAACATCGAGGCCGTGGTGGCTGCCCTCGGCGTCGAGGATGTGCGCGTGGTCGATCCCAACGACGCCGCCGCCGTGCGACGGGCCCTCAAGGAGGCCACGGGCAGCGACGACATCTCGGTCATCGTGTTTCGCTCGCCCTGCGTGCTGCTCGAGCGCCACGTAGAGCCGCCGCTGTTCGTGAGCGGCTCCTGCACGGCCTGCGGCGCCTGCGTGACCCTGGGCTGTCCGGCCCTCGGCCGCGACGAGACGGGACGTGCGCTCATCGATCCCGCGCTGTGCATCGGCTGCGGCCACTGCACCCAGTACTGCCGCTTCGACGCCATCGTCCAGGAATAGGAGGCCGTTCATGGAAAATGCCACTAAGACGGTGCTTTTGTGCGGTGTGGGCGGCCAGGGAACCATCCTCGCCGCCGATCTGCTCGCCTTCAGCTGCATGAAGGCGAATCTTCAGGTGAAGGTGTCGGAGATCCACGGCATGGCCCAGCGCGGCGGCGCCGTGACCACGGTGGTGCGCGTGGGCGAGGACGTGAAGTCCATGGTATCGGACGCGGGATGCGCCGATGTCGTCGTCGCCTTCGAGACCACCGAGGCCCTGCGCAATCTGCCCCAGCTCAAGGAGGGCGGCTCGCTCATCGTCAACGATGTGGCCATCCGGCCCCTGCCGGTGCTCACCGGTGCCGCCTCGATGCCCGAGAACGCCCGGGAGCGCCTGCGCGAGGCCGGGGCTCTGCTCATCGACGCCGACGCCATCGCGCGGGCGGCCGGCAATGCCAAATGCGCCAACGTGGTGCTCGTGGGGGCCTTGGCCGCACGCCTCGATATTCCCGTCGAGGTATGGGAGGAGACCGTGGCCGAGCGCGTGCCGCAGAAGACCGTCGAGGCGAACCTCGCCGCCCTGCGCGCGGGCCGCGCCGTCATCGAGAACGAGGAGGGAGAATAGCATGACCGTTTCCCAGATCAGCGTATTCGCCAACAGCCGCCCGGGGCACATGAACCGGGTGCTCGACCTCTTCGAGGGCGCCGGCGTTTCCGTGCGCGGCTTCTCCGCCGCCGACACGGGGGAGTACGGCATTCTCCGTTTCATCGTCGATAGGCCCGAGGCGGCCATGGAGGCGCTTAAGGATGCCGGCTGCGCTTGCGTCGTATCCCCGGTCATCTGCCTGAAGCTCGTCGATACGCCCGGCGAGCTCTCGCGGGTCATGGGCGTGCTCGCCAAATGCGGCATCAACGTGGTCTACAGCTATTCCATGATCTCCACCTACATCGTGCTCTCCACAAGCGAGCCGGAGCGCGCCCAGGCGCTTCTGGCCGACGAGCCGGTGGAGCTCATTTCCCAAGAGGACATCGCGCGCATCGTCGCCGAGCGCGCTGCGAAGGAGGCGTAAGGGCGCATGAGCGAGGCAATGGATTCCATCGACGTGACAAAGAAGGGCGCGGCGCTGGCCGCCGCCGAGGCGGGACGGTTCGACGCCCTGCCCATTTACAAGCCCGAGATCGAGTGCGCCTCCCGCGAGGACATCCGCGCCCTCCAGCTGGAGAAGCTGAAAGAGACCGTGGCCTACGCCTACGAGCGCGTGCCCTACTACCGTCAGAAGCTGGACGAGATGGGCGTGGCGCCGAGCGACATCCAGACGCTCGAGGACGTGCGCAAGCTCCCCTTCACCGATAAGGCCGTGCTGCGCGAGACCTTCCCCTTTGGCCTGTTCGCGGTGCCGCTGGACGACATCCGCGAGCTGCACTCCTCGTCGGGTACCACGGGAAAGCCGGTGGTGGTGGGCTACACCGACGACGACATGGACATGTGGAGCGAGTGCATCGCCCGCCTCGTGCAGATGGCCGGCGTCGTGCCCGGGGACATCGCCCAGATGGCCTTCGGCTACGGCATGTTCACCGGCGGCTTCGGCCTGCACTACGGGCTGCAGCGTCTGGGCTGCGCCATGATTCCCGCCGGCTCGGGCAACACCGAGCGCCATATCCAGATGATCGAGGACTACGGCACCACCGTGCTCGTGGCCACGCCTTCCTACGCCATGCACATCTGCGAGGTGGGGGAGAAGATGGGCTACGATTGGGAGAAGTCGCCTTTGCGCGTGGGCCTTTTCGGCGGCGAGCCCTGCCCGCCGGGCCTGAAAGCCGAGATCGAGCGGCGCATGCACATCGTCTGCACCGACAACTACGGCCTCACCGAGGTTATGGGGCCGGGGGTGTCCGGCGAGTGTCTGGCCGAGCGCTACCAGCAGCACATCGCCGAGGATCATTTCCTGTGGGAGGTCATCGATCCGGAAACCGGCGAGCCGGTGGGCGAGGGCGAGATGGGGGAGCTCGTGCTCACGCCCCTTTGCAAGCAGGGCATTCCGGTGCTGCGCTACCGCACCCACGACTTGACCGCCGTGCACACCGAGCCCTGCGCCTGCGGCCGTACGCTGGCCCGCATGGACAAGGTGCGCTCCCGCTCCGACGACATGCTCATCATCCGCGGCACCAACGTGTTCCCCTCGCAGATCGAGGACGTGCTCACGGGCATCGAGGAGGTCACGCCCCATTACCATATCATCGTGGAGACCCGCGGCGGCATGGACGCGCTCATCGTGGAGACCGAGCTGCGCCCCGAGGCCTTCCGCGACTCCTTCGAGGCCATGGACGCCCTGCGCGCCCGTATCGCCGAGAAGCTCAAGGGCACGCTGCTCGTGGCGCCGGAGGTGCGCCTGGTGGAACCCGGCGGCATCGAGCGCGCCATCGGCAAGGCCAAGCACGTCGACGACCGGCGCGAGAAGTAGCCCGGTTTTAAGACTGCGCCGGAAAGGTTTCATTGGCTATGACGGAAAGCGGAGCGACAGAGGCGACACCCGTCGTCGGCCGCTTCGCGCCGTCGCCGACCGGGCGCATGCACGCGGGCAACATCTACGCAGCGCTCATCGCATGGCTCGTGGCGAAGTCCCAGGGCGGGCACATGGTACTGCGTATCGAGGATCTCGACCGCGAGCGCTCGAAGAGCGTCTACATCGACCAGATCCAGCGTGATTTCGAGACCCTGGGACTCTTCTGGGACGAGGGGCCGTACTTCCAGCATGATCGCGACGAGGCCTATGCCGAGGCATTCGGGCGCCTTGAAGCCCGGGGGCTTTTGTACCCGTGCTTCTGCACGCGGGCCGACCTTCACGCCGCCTCGGCGCCCCACCGGGGCGAGAAGCTCGTCTATGCCGGCACCTGCCGCCATCTGTCGGACGCGGAGGTGGAGGCGCGCTGGGCAGCGGGACGCACGCCGGGCTGGAGAGTTGCCGTGGACAGCCGCACGATCGCCTTCGAAGACCTCGTTCAGGGATACTACGCGCAAAAGCTCGACCGCGACTGCGGCGACTTCCTCATACGCCGCTCCGACGGTGCGTTCGCCTACCAGCTGGCAGTGGTGGTGGACGATGCCGCCCAGGGCGTCAATTCAGTCGTGCGCGGCGTTGATCTGCTTTGCTCCACGCCGCAGCAGCGCTACCTCCAGGATCTTCTCGGGCTGCCGCACCCCGCCTATGCGCACGTTCCGCTGCTTGTGGCCGAGCAGAACCGGCGCCTCTCGAAACGCGATCGGGACGCGGCCTTAGACGAGCTGCTGGCCCGGTTCGGAAGTCCGCGAGCCGTCATCGGACATATCGCGGCGGTGGCGGGACTTGTTCCCGAAGAGGCGCCGACGACGCCGGAAGAGCTGCTGAAGGACTTCTCGCTGGAGGGTTTTCGCGACGGACTGCCCGATCTCGTGCAGATTCCCTGGCGCTCCTAAAGCAGGAGGGCGGCGGCGTAGAATGCGCCCAGAGCCACGTTCACGCTGCAGATCTGGCCCATGGCGCCGATACGCGTGGGCGCCGCGAGCGGATTTTTCCACAGGCCCATCATGAGGGGGTAGCAGCCGAGCGCCAAGAAGGGGAGCACGACGATGCCCCGGGGGAACCAGATGGCGACGATGGCGAGGATGGCGAGAACCCAAACGACCATGAGGGCATGGTAGAGGGCGCGCGCCCTTTCGCGGCCCAGCAGCACCGGCAGCGTGCGGCGGGAGGCCTCGATGTCCTTTTCGATATCGCAGGTGTTGTTCGTCATCATGATGAGGCCCACGCCGATGATCGTGGGCGTGGCCCAAAGGAGCGCCATGAACGTGAACGTGCCCGAGAGTACCTGGTAGCTTGCCAGCGGAATAAGACCGCCCATAACGATGCCGCTCACCGCCTCGCCGACGGGAAGGTAGGAGAGAGGCGTCTTGCCTCCGGAGTACATCACGACGATGACGGCTCCGATAAGCGCGATGACGAGGGGGACAGGACCCGCTTTCCAAATAACGTACAGGCCGAGCAGGAAGGCCACGGTCAGAAAGCCGATGGCCAGCCCGAGGGCCGAGCGCGGATTGACGTCGTTGTAGACGAGCACCGAGTCTGAGGCCTCCACGTTGTCCTCGGCTGTATCGGTTCCCTTGATGAAGTCGAAGTAGTCGTTGAAGGTGTTCACGGACGCCTGCATGAGGATGCAGATGAGGAGCAGAAGCCACGCCATGCCCACGTCCAGCGACCCGGTGTTGGCCAAGGCGCAGGCGGCGGCCACGAGCACGGGCATGATGGCCGCCGGCCAGGTATGGGGCGCGGCCAGTTGAAGAGCGAGGCGAGGGGAGAGGGGAGTCGTCGCTCCCCCGCTGTTCGTTTTTGTATGGGAACCCATGTTCGATTTCTCTTTTCGTCGCGAGAAGCATTGTCGATTACCTGGCATTATAGAAGAAGGGCGCCCCAATGGAGCGCCCTTCAAAGGGTTTGCGCGTTGACGGCGCGTTTAGTTGGTCATCAGCGCGGCCGCGATGTCGCCCGAGGTGGACGAGGCCGGCTCCCAGGTTCCGTCGACCTTGGTGTAGGTGATGGTGATGGGCTGGGTGGCCGCCAGCTCGACGCCGTCGAGGGAGCCGATGACGATCTCGCCGATCTTCTGGTTGATCTCGTCGTTGGAGAGAGCGGCAAGAGCATCGGGATCGGCGGTGACCTCGTCCACGGCCGTCTGCAGCGCCTGCAGGTAGCCGGTATAGCTCTTGCAAGTAAGGGTGATCTGGGCCGTGGCGCTGTCGCCGTCGACATTGATCGAGTCGATCGCGTAATCGAAGCCGCTCAGGTAGGACTTCATGAACTCGACGCCGTCGATGCCGTAGACCGAAAGCTGGCTCATGTCGATGGACTCGGAGAACTCGTTGACGAACGCGTCGTCGATGTTCTTAATGCTGTCCAGTTCGGACGCGAGCGATGCGCGGATGGCGTCTTCATCGCTCGTGCCGCCCGAGCAACCGGCCAACCCGACCATTCCAATGGAAAGCGTCAAAAGAGCAGCGAGAACCACTAGAAAACCCTGTATAGTTGATCGTGATTTCGATTTTACATAATCCATATTATCAGCCTTTCTTGTCAATCTTTTCAGAAGCCCTCCAACTTGAAACATTTTACCGTATATGGAAGGTGTTTAGCCCCAGGCATTGCCGCTGCCGCCGGATGGCTGCGCGGTGATGGTGGCGCCCTCGCCGAGGATCGAGGTGAAGTCTCCCGTTTGCATGGCCTCCATGAGCACGGGCATCATGAGCGCGATGCCGACGATGTTGACGATGAGCGCAATGGCGCTGATGGCGAGACCCCAGATAAGCGTCTGGCGTACCGTGGCGGCATAGACCTTCTGGCGACCATCGACATCGTCTATCACGTGCTTGATCTTAACGAAGCCGACAATGGCGCAGACGAGGCCCACCGTGCTCAGCATCACGCCGCCGATGATGAAGGAGACTGGACCTGCAATGGCGGCTACCGTCGAGAGCGTGCGGGCGGATTTCAGGTCGGCGTCGATGAGCGCCCGTCTCTGATCCTGCGAGGGCTCCGTCGACGGCTCGGGTCGCTGGGGATTTTCGGGAGTCGTCTCCGGAGCTCCCAGCTGCTGGGGCTCGGGCGTTTCTTCGGGTTTCGAATCGCGGTGATCGGTCATAAAGGACACTCTTTCTAGGAAAGGCCGCTGCTTCCGAAGCCCTGCGCTCCGCGCGAGCTCTCGGGAAGCTCATAAGTGTTATGTAAAGTAATGGTGGGGGTAGCGATGATCACGAGTTGGGCGATGCGCTCGCCCTTTTCGTAATTGAACACCTCCGTTGGATCGAGATTGATGAGCGGCACCTTGATCTCCCCCCGGTAGCCGCTGTCTATGAGGCCCGGGGCGTTCACGATGGAGATGCCCTGTCGTGCCGCCAGGCCGCTTCGGGGAATGATGAGCCCCGCATAGCCCTCGGGAACGGCCAAGGCGATACCGCAGGGCACGAGTGCCCGCTCGAAGGGCAAAAGCGTGCCGCCCTCGGCGGCGCGCAAATCGAGACCCGCATCGCCCGGACGGGCGTAGGCGGGCGCTTCCAGGGTCTCGTCGAGCTGCTTGAAAAGAACGTCCATGGATCAGCCCAGCTCTTTCAGGGCCTCGGAGAACTCCTCCACATTCTGGAAATCCTTGTAGACGCTGGCGAAGCGAATATAGGCAACGTCATCCAGAGTGGCCAGACGGGCCAGTACCAAATCGCCCAAATCGCGCGATTTGATCTCGTTGCGCTGACTCGATCGCAATTCCGCCTCGATGCTCGTGATGAGTCCGTCGATCTTCTCGGGCGTGATGGGACGTTTCGCGCAGGCGATGAGCAATCCTCGCATGAGCTTCTCGCGGTTGAAGACCTCCGATGAACCGTCGGCCTTGATGACGAGAATGGGATTTTCGGCGAGCCGCTCGTAGGTGGTGAATCGCGTGCCGCACTGCAGGCATTCGCGACGGCGCCGGATAGAGGCGCCGTCGTCGGCCGATCGCGAGTCGACGACTTTCGATTCCTGGTAGCCACAGGAAGGACAGCGCATAGGTTCTCCTTCTCACTTTGATAAGTTGATTGCTTATCATACCCTATCAGACCTAGCGCGCTCCCCTCTTCAAAACATTGCTACCTTCACGACACCCGCCCTCGACGCTCTAGGCGAAGAAGATGAGGAATGACGCGATGGTGCTGAGCGTGAAGGCTATGGAAAATTCGATGCGTGCCATTTTTTACTCCTGACCTCTTGCGTAGAACCTTTGTTCGCAGTTATAATAGAGCGAACAAAGGTTCACGTCAAGAGATTTTTCAAACAAATGTACGCTTTTGTGAAAGGATGCGCTATGACCCAGAAAGTGACCAAGCGGCAACAGGCGGTTCTCGACTGCATCGAAGCGTGCATTCGCGAGAAGGGCTACGGCCCTACGGTGCGCGAGGTGTGCCAGAGTTTGGGGCTCTCCTCCCCTTCCACCGTCCATGTCCATTTGAAGGCACTTGAAGACAAGGGCTTCATCAAGCGCGACCCCCTTAAATCCCGCTCCATCGCGCTTACCTATCCCATCGAGGAGGTTCCCTCCCCTGTCACGGCTTTCGCGGCCGCCTACAGCAAGCTCGTCAATGTGCCCTTGGTGGGCAACGTGGCTGCCGGCTCCCCTATTCTCGCCGAGGAGAACATCACCGACACCATCACGCTGCCCACCGATATCGTCGGCGATGCCCCCTCCTTCATGCTCTCGGTGCGCGGCGAGTCCATGATCGAGGCCGGCATCAACGATGGCGACTACGTGGTTGTGAAGGAGCAGCCGGTGGCCAACAACGGCGATATCGTCGTGGCCATCATCGACGACGGCGCCACCGTCAAGCGCTTCTTCCGCGAGGCCGACCATATCCGCCTGCAACCGGAGAACTCGACGATGGATCCCATCATCACCACGGACTGCTCCATTGCCGGCAAGGTGGTGGCCGTGTTTCGGCGCCTGTAGCGCCTTCGCCGCGCCGATAGGCCGCGAGTCCTCCCCTTTCGGTCAATCAAGAGCGCCCCTGCTCCGGATGCGAGGATCCGGAGCAGGGGCGCTCTTTCGTTTCTGGAGCGGTGGTTTCCTCAAGCGTCGACGTCCGAGACAAGGTAAGGGGAGAACGCGCTGACGAAGGCAGGGGCCGCGAGCAGCTGCAGGCGCGTGCCCGTGGCCTCGTGGCTCTCGGAGATGATGTGGCAGCGCTCGTGGGCCAGCGATACCAAATCCCCCCGTTGGTACGGCACGAGCACGTCCAGCTTGGCGTCGGCGGACGAGGCGGCCTGGGCGATGGCGCCCACGAGTTCCTCTATGCCCTCTCCAGAGCGGGCGGACACGAACCGGGCGCTCGGATAACGCCTTTTAAGGCCGGCCAGCGTCTCGGCGTCCAGCAGATCGCATTTGTTGAAAGTGGCGATCGTGGGAATGCTCTGGGCCCCTATCTGGTCGAGCACCTCGCACACGGCCTCGATCTGCCCCTCGAACTCCGGCGAGGAGGCGTCGATCACGTGCAGGATGAGGTCGGCTCCGGTGATTTCGTCGAGCGTCGACTTGAAGGCCTCGACCAGGGTGGTGGGCAGCTTCTGGATGAAGCCGACGGTGTCGGTGACGGTGACCTCGCGGCCCTCGGGCAGTTCGAACTTGCGGGTGGTGGAGTCCAGCGTGGCGAAGAGCTTGTCGTAGCTGAGCACGTCGGCTCCGGTGAGCCGGTTGATGAGCGAGCTTTTCCCGGCATTGGTATAACCGGCCAGTGCCACTTTGAACATGCCGCTGCCGTACCGGCTCTCACGCTGCAACGAGCGCACGTCGGACAGACGCTCAAGCTCGCGGCGAATGCTCGTGATGCGCTTGCGCACCATGCGGCGGTCCACCTCCAGCTGGCTTTCGCCCTCACCGAAGCGGGATCCCACGCCGCCTCCCATGCGGTTCGAAGCGAGGTGGGCCCACATGCCGCGCAGGCGCGGGTACAAGTACTGGTTCTGGGCGAGACGCACCTGCAGACGCCCCTCCTTGGAGGTGGCGTGCAGGGCGAAGATGTCCAGAATGAGGGCCGTACGGTCGATGACCTTCACGGACTTGTCCATGACCTTCTCCAGATTGGCCTGCTGGGAAGGTGTCAGCTCATCGTCGAAGATGACGAGGTCGGCCTCGTGCGACCGTGCCAGCTCGGCGATTTCGTCGGCCTTGCCCGTGCCGACGAAGGTGCGCGGGTTGGGCGCGTCCAAGCGCTGGGTCGTCGTGGCCACCACATCGGCTCCGGCCGTATCGGCCAGACGTTCCAGTTCGGCCAGGGAAGATTCCAAGGGCCACGGCAGCCCCGGGCGCTCGACGCCCACGAGAACGGCGCGCTCGCGGCGCTCCTCGGCCTTGGTGGCCGGACCCTTTTGGATGACGGATTCGTATTCGGTCATAGCATGCTCCTTTGCTTCAAGTAACGACGGATCCCATGAGGGGAAGGCGGTGCAAGTGGTCGTTACAGGCGCATGAGCATCACTCCTTAATCGTGGCGCGGCGTTGCGCCGGTGAAACGGGGGCTATCATAGCACAACAGCAGCGCCGGAGAAGCTCACGGCAGCACAATGGTTCCCGAGAAGCTCTCCGTTGCCGGTCCCGTCATGGATATCGTGCCATCCTCGTTCCAGCAGATGTGCAGTAGGCCGCCGCTCAACAGGAGATCGTTCTCCCTGCCGGCCCGACCGGTGAGGCAGGCGGCCGTGTTGGTGGCGCAGGCGCCGGTGCCACAGGCCAAGGTCTCGCCGCAGCCCCTCTCCCATACGCGCATGGCGATGCCCTCATCGGTGACGGAGGCGAACTCGACGTTGGTTTTCTCGGGAAATACGGGATGCGTCTCGAAGAAGGGGCCGGGAAGATCGATGCGCAGGGTCGAGAGGGATTTCTCAGCACCAGCGGGGAACAGCTCGTCGGGCAATGCCGCCCAATCGTCCACGAGGCAGACGGCGTGGGGGTTTCCCATGGAGACGCACACGAATTCGAAGGTTCCCCACGGCGAATCGAGGCGCAGATGCCCCACATAGGGCGCACCATCGGTCGCGCGGGAGTCCGGCGCGGCATCGACGGGCACGAGCACGGGATCCAAGATGGGCGCGCCCATGTTCACGGTCGCCTCGGTCATCTTCCCCTCCGCATCCACGGAAAAGGCGATAGGGCGCGGGCCGGCCAGGGTGTCGGCCACAAGGCTGCCCGAGGCAACGTCCGCCAGCTCGCGATCGACGAGGTACTTGGCGAAGCAGCGCACGCCGTTGCCGCACATTTGGGCCAAGGTGCCGTCGGCGTTGATGTAGTGCATGTAGCCGTCTCCCTCTTCCGAGAGAGCCGGCCGCACGAGGATGACGCCGTCGGCGCCGATGCCGAAGTGGCGGTCGCACAGATACGACACCTGCTCGTCGGTCAGATCAAGAGCGCAGTCGCGATCGTCGATGAAGACGAAATCGTTCCCGAGACCGTGCAATTTGGCGAAGGACAACTCCATGGGACGCTCCTTTTAGGCGGCAATTGAGGGGGCGGAAGCTCTCCTCGACGACCCGGAAGGGCCGCTTCAACCATGGTAGGCGTCCAATGTTTCCAACTGGGAAAGAATCTCGGCGGCCACGGCTTCGGCATCGCCGACATCGGCGTTCACCCAGCGGATGCGCTTATCGCGGCGGAACCACGTACGCTGGCGCTTGCCGTAGCGGCGCGTGGCCGTCTTGATGGCCTGCACGGCCTCCTCTAGCGTGATGTTCCCATCCAGCGCCTCGACGATCTCCTTGTATCCGATGGCCTGGGGCGCCGTGACGCCGTCGCGGAATCCGGCGGCCAGCAGGCCCCGCACCTCGTCGACGAGCCCTGCGGCCACCATGGCATCGACCCGGGCGTCGATGCGCTCGTTCAGGATAGCCGGCTCCGCGGCCAGCCCGAATTGCACGGCTGGAACGAAGGGCGCCACGGTGGCGAGCCGCTGTTTCTGCTCGGCGTAGCTGGCACCCTCCTCCAAAAGCTCGAAGGCACGCACGACGCGCCGCACGTTGTTGGGGTGGATGACGGCGGCGCTTGCGGGATCGCGCGCCTCCAGCGCCTCCCGCAGGGCTTGGTTGCCGTGTTCCTCCGCATAGGCGGTCCAGCGTTCGCGGACGGGGTTTTCCACCTGGTCGCCCTTGGGGAAGGCGAAGTCGTCGATGGTCGCCTGCACGTACTGGCCGGTGCCGCCGCAGAGCACCGCTCTCTTGCCGCGGGCGTCAATATCGCGAATGCAGTGCCGGGCGAACGCCTGGAACAGGGCCGCCGAGTAGGGCTCGCCGGGATCAACGAGATCGAAGCCGTGATGGGGCACGCGGCGCTCAGATGCGGGAAGCTTGCCCGTGCCGATGTCCATGCCCCGGTAGATCTGCATGGAATCGGCGCTCACCACTTCCCCGCCGAGGCGCTCGGCGACGATCTGGGCCGCGTCGGTCTTGCCCGAGGCCGTGGGCCCCACGATGGCGATGACGGGTGCGGAAAGCTCAAGCATGGACGATCGTGCCCGAGAGATACCAGGTGCGGGCTTCCTCGATGGTCACGGGCACGATGCGCCCCACCAAAGACGTCGCGTCCGCACCAGCGGGCACCGGCGCGTGAACGGTCTGGTTCTTCGGGCTCTTGCCGGCCAAGATGGAATCGTCGCGCTTGGACGTGCCCTCGACCAGCACGGGCACCGTGGCGCCGAGCTCTGCCTGGTTCGCCTCGAAGGCCTTGCGTTGGACGAGATCCACGAGCCGGTCGAAGCGCTCCTGGATGACCTCGCGGGGCGTGTCGTCGTCCATCTCCGCAGCAGGGGTCCCCTCGCGCTTGGAGTAAATGAACGTGAACACCTGGCTGTAGCCGACTTCCTCCACGAGGCGATAGGTGTCCATGAAGTTCTCTTCGGTCTCGCCGGGAAATCCCACGATGATGTCCGTGGACAGGGCGATGTCGGGACGGGCGCGGCGAAGCTTCTCGATAAGGCCGAGGTAGTGCTCGCGGGTGTAGCGGCGGTTCATGGCCGAGAGGATGCGGTTCGAGCCCGACTGCACGGGAAGGTGCAGCGCCGGCATGAGCGAGGGCAGCGTGGCGAACAGCCCGATGACCTCGTCGGTGAGATCCTTCGGGTGACTCGTCGCGAAGCGGAGCCGCTCGATGCCCGCGGCGTCCACGGCCCGAAGGACATCCGCGAACCGCGGCTCGCCGTAGAGGTCGCGCCCGTAGGAGTTCACGTTCTGCCCCAGCAGCGTGATCTCCTTGACGCCCGCTTCCGCATAGGAGCGCGCCTCGGCGGCGATGTCGTCCAGGGGCCGCGACTTCTCGCGCCCGCGGACGTAGGGCACGATGCAGTAGGAGCAGAAATTGTTGCATCCCACGGTGATGGGCAGCCACGCCGCCCAGTCGTGCTCGCGCACCGTGGGCAGGGCGGAGGAGAACTCCGCTCCCCCCTCAATCACTTCGGCGGCGCGGCCGTGCTGCTCGATGGCGCGTCGGAGAAGCCCCGGCAAAGAGCCCAGATTGTGAGTGCCGAAAACCACATCGAGATGGGGAAGCGCCGCAAGCAGCTTGTCGCCGTCGCGCTGGCCGATGCAGCCGCCTACGGCGATGTAGCGCTTGTCAAGGGGCGTGCCGTCGCGCAAGGGGATGTTCTTCATGGAGGCGACCTGCCCGTAGAGCCTCGTGTCGGCAGCCTCGCGGACGCAGCACGTCATGAACACGACGATGTCCGCCTCCTCGATGGTTTCGACGGGCAGCGAGCCCAGGCCCTCCAGCATGCCGGCGACCCGCTCGGAATCGTGCTTGTTCATCTGGCAGCCGAAGGTGTGGATGCAGAAACGAGTTCCCTCGAAGACGTTGCTCATAGCAAAACCCTCTAATGAACCGCGGCCGCATCGACGATGGGGGCGATCGCGGCGGCGCCCCGCGGCTCGACGGCGAAGCGGATGGCCGTGCGGTACTCGCCGTCGATGACGATGTCCGCGAAGGAGGGGATGCAGCAGATCTCGATGCCCACCGGCGAGAGGAACCCGCGGGAGATGGCCACGGCTTTCACAGCCTGGTTCACCGCACCGGCCCCCACGGCTTGAATCTCCACCGACGCCCCGTCTTTGATCATGCCGGCGATGGCGCCGGCAACGGAGGCGGGAGACGATTTGGAGGATACTTTGAGGCACCCGATGGAGGGCTTGGTTTCAGTGGTAGACACAGCTGGTCCTTGTCGTTTGTGGTGCGGTTCTTCTCTGGATGTGGTTCGTTTAGCGGGCGCCCGTGGCGCCTTCAGCCCGAATATTCTACCTGTTGCACCCGAGTGGCGCAACCGCGCGCTTCCTTAGAGCGACGTGCGGATGGGAACGGTGATGCGGATGGCTTCCTGGCCCACGATGACCTCCGCCTCGCCCACCGCTTCCAGATAATACGTTTCCGCCACGGGCTCCATGAGCCGGCCGATGCCGCGCTTCAGCGCATCGATGTCCTCGGGAGCCAGACGCAGGGAGCGGGCGTTCTTAGAATTTCGCCGGCGCTCGGATGGGCGATGGGCCTGCCGCGGGAACGATTCGGCGGCCAAACGCTCGGTTAAGGGGTCGAGCGCAGCGATGGCCCCGTCGAGAATGCGTCGGGCCGAGCGCTCGGAGAGCGGCAGCCCCAGGGCCTCGCAGCGGTCCGCGAGGTCATCGGGGCCGGCGGCCAGGGCGAGGCGCTTGACGAGGGGGATTCCCGTGCCGTCGCCCCCGAAGGCGCGCACGGCCGGGGAGAGCGAGGCGAGGCCCAGTTGGTACAGCGTCGCTGCCACCTCCACCGGGGTGCCGAGATACACGGAGAGGTCGCCGCGGTGCTCCAAGGCGAATTCCGCGGCCGTGCGCACGATGTTCTTGGGGCCGCGCATCGCCCACGAACCGGAAGGCTCCTGCTCGAAACGGGGAAACGTCGACTGATCCGCCTTCTCGGCGAGGCTTTCGGTGTCGGTGGCGACCGTGAGGCTGGTGCCGAGCCCCGGCTCCGATTGCAGCACCCGGGCTTCTTCGGCGTTCACGGAGATAGAGTAAAGGGCCATGCCGCGCCCGTGCATGCCCCACTTGTCCATATGCGCGCTATCGAGCTTCGAAGTGACGCGCGGTTCGAAGATGCGCTCGTGCTGGGCAGCGGGAATGCCCTGTCCGTCGTCGAGGACGGTGAGCAGACGTTCGTTGCCGGTCTTCTGAGTGGCGAGGAAGATGCGGCTGGCGCCGGCATCGCGGGCGTTGCGCAGAAGCTCGATGACAACGTCCTCGCTCGAGCGGATGTCCTGGGCGGCCTGGCGTCGTTCGGCCTCGGAGGACCGGAGGCGGACGAAGCCGTCTCCGAGGTCATCCTCGACCCGGAGACGGCTCTCGCCGCACACATCGTCTATGAAATCGCTGAGGGTATCGCCTTCCATGGCCTACTTGGCGTAGTCGACCGCACGGCTCTCGCGGATGACGACGACTTTCACCTGGCCCGGATACTGCATCTCGTTCTCGATCTGCTGGGCGATGTCGTGGGCCAAAACGACGGATTCGGCCTCGTCCACCACTTCCGGCTCTACCATGACGCGAACCTCGCGGCCTGCCTGGATGGCGTAGGTGCGCTCGACGCCCTTGTGCGAGTTCGCGATCTCCTCGAGCTTCTCGAGGCGCTTCACGTAGGCGTCCAGCGTCTCCTTGCGGGCACCGGGACGGGCAGCGGAGACGGCGTCGGCGGCCTGAATGAGCACATCGACGACGGAGTTGGCCTCCACATCGTTGTGATGGGCCTCGATAGCGTGGACGATCTCGGGGCGCTCGCCGAAGCGACGGGCCAGATCGGCGCCGATGACGGCGTGGCTGCCCTCGACCTCGTGGTCGACGGCCTTGCCGAGGTCGTGCAAAAGGCCGGCCCGCTTGACGGGAATGGGGTCGAGCCCGAGCTCGGAGGCCATGACCGAGGCCAGATAGGCCACTTCGAGCGAATGGTTCAGCACGTTCTGGCCGAACGAGGTGCGATAGCGCAAACGTCCCAGGGTGTTGACGAGCTCCGGGTGGAGATCGTGGATGCCCGCATCGAACGTGGCCTGCTCGCCGGCCTCGTGCACCCGCTGGTTCACCAGCTTGACGGCCTTGTCGTACATCTCCTCGATGCGCGCGGGGTGGATGCGCCCGTCGGCGATGAGGTTCTCCATGGTGACGCGGCCGATCTCGCGGCGCACCGGGTCGAAGCAGGAGATGGTGACGCACTCCGGCGTGTCGTCGATGATGAGGTTCGTGCCGGTCAGCTGCTCGAAAGAGCGGATGTTGCGGCCCTCGCGGCCGATGATGCGGCCCTTCAGATCGTCGGAGGGGATATGGATGGTGGACACCGTGCTCTCGGCGGAGTGGTCGGCGGCCACGCGCTGGATGGCGAGGCTCAAGATCTCACGGGCCTTCTTGTCCGCCTCGGCCTTGGTACGCGTCTCGGCATCGCGAATGATGACGGCCGATTCGCGGGTGACCTCGTCGTGGATAGTCTCCAGCAGCTCCTCTTTGGCCTCCTGGGGGCTCATGCCCGCAGCGCGCTCGAGGGCCTGGTTGATCTCGATCTGGGCCTCCTCGCGATGGCGCTCGATGGCATTCTCGGCCTCTTCGACATCGCGCTCGCGGCGCTCGACCTGTCCCTGCAAAGACGAGAGCTGGTGCTCGCGGGCATCCAGCGACTCGACGCGGCGATCGAGGGATTCCTCGCGCTGGGCGATGCGGTTCTCGGCAGAGCGCACCTCGCGCATGCGCTCCTTGTTCTCCTTCTCCATCTCCTGCTTGTAGCGAAGGGCCTCGTCCTTGGCTTCCACGGCGGCTTCACGTCGGAGCGTCTCGGCTTGCTTCTTGGCATCCTCGACCAGGCTTGCGGCCTCGCGGGCAGCGTTCTTGGATGAGGAGCTGGCAATGAGTCGGTTGACGATGAAACCGAGGACCAGGCCGATGACGATAGCGACGATCAAAAGCACGATCGTGATGGGATCCATGGCTGTTTCCTCCTTTCATCTGGGCTTTCATACCCATTTCATGTCATAAAAAATGCCCGTGGCCGGGCATGAGCATAACTGCGCGAAGATACGAGGAATATGAAATTCTCTATCTTGAATGCCCGGGAGGGCACGTATGCTCTAAAGCCACGGTTCACAGTATAGCGTAAGGCCGCGGCTTTAGACAGACTCTAGTGGGTTTGTGTCATGAATGGCCCATCGAACCGCACATCAGGCTGCGCTCTTGCTCCTCGGACCACGTGCGAGAGGCGGTAGCGGCGATGTCGGTGGAAAATCCTTGGGATACGAGGCGGCGGAAGGCGGCCTCCCGGGCGCGCTTGGCTTTAGGCGGCCGACGCCGCAGGGCGGCCAGGGCGCGGCCCACTTCAAAGTCCCTCCCCTTCCGCTCGTGCTCGACCCAGGAATCGAGAGTAGCTGGGTCGATGCCGAGCTCCTCGATCTCCCGTTCGGCATCGCGAAGCCCCCGCCCGGCCGCAAGCTTCATGCGGACGAGGGCGTCGGCGTAGCGTCGATCGTCCACCGCCCGTACGCGCACGGCGCGCTGAAGGGCCTCCTCCACCACTGATGAAGGAAAGTCGTCCTTCAGCAGGCGCTCGCGCAGGTAGGCCGTGGAGCGTTCGCGAACCGCGGCCCATCGGAGGATCTTCTGGTACGCGTCTCGGGCCGTCTTTCCCTCCTCGTCGCTCAGAGCGCTCTCCCGCTCTTCCCCGCGAGAGGAATGTACGAGGTCCTGCGCGCAAGACGCCCCTGTATCCCTGCCACAGACGGCGTCGTCCTCGGCAGGGCACGGCCAGGCGGCGACTTGCGCGCACGGCTCCTCTGAGGAAGGGGCGGCTTCCAAGGCGGCGATATCCGCCCTGAGCGCTGCGAGTATGTCGGCCTTGGACGCCACGATAGGCTATTTCTTCTTGCCGCTCTTTGGCGCCGGCGTGAACGACTCGTTTTCGGCCGGGCGCTCGATGACGGGGATCTCGTAGGCCTCGCGGACCTTGTTCTCGAGTTCCTCCCGCAGATCGGGATTCTCCTTGAGCGTCTGCTTGGCTGCCTCGCGGCCCTGGCCCAGGCGCTCCTCGCCGTAGGTGTACCAGGCGCCGGACTTCTTGGCCACGCCGCATTCCACGGCCATATCGACGATGCAGCCTTCCCGAGAGATGCCCTCGCCGTACATGAGATCGAACTCCGCCTGGCGGAAAGGAGGAGCCACCTTGTTCTTGACCACCTTCGCCCTCACGCGATTGCCGACCACATCGCCGTTCTGCTTGATGGAGTCGATGCGGCGAATGTCGATGCGAACCGAGGAGAAGAACTTCAGGGCGCGTCCGCCGGTGGTCGTCTCCGGGTTGCCGAACATGACTCCGATCTTCTCGCGCAGCTGGTTGATGAAGATGCAGGTGGTGTTCGATTTCGACAGCGACCCGGCCAGCTTGCGCAGGGCCTGGGACATGAGCCGAGCCTGAAGACCCACGGTGGTATCCCCCATCTCGCCCTCGATTTCGGCACGGGGGACGAGCGCCGCCACAGAGTCGACGATGACGCAATCGATAGCGCCCGAGCGCACGAGCATATCGCAGATTTCCAGCGCCTGCTCGCCGGTGTCGGGCTGGGAGATGAGCACCTCGTCGATATCGACCCCGATGCGCGCGGCGTAAACGGGATCGAGGGCGTGCTCGGCATCGATGAAGGCGACGATGCCGCCCAGCGCCTGGGCCTCCGCGAGAATCTGCAAGGCGAGCGTTGTCTTGCCGCTTGACTCCGGACCGTAGATTTCGATGATGCGGCCGCGGGGCACGCCTCCGATGCCGAGCGCGGCATCGAGCGGCAGGGCGCCCGTGGGGATGACCCCGATGTTGAGATCGGCGCCTCCCTCGCCGAGGGTCATGATAGAGCCCTTGCCGAACTTGGACTCGATTTGATCGGTGGTGAGTTTGAGCATCTTTTCTTTATCTTCGTTCATGACCTCTCCTTGTCTGGGCCAGGCGAACAAATGGCCTGTTTTCATCATTATACGAACAAACGTATGTACGTCAAGAGGTGATTCTCAAAAACCAGTTCCCTCTGTGCGCGAAAACAGCATAACGCTACGCGACCGCAGCAATGACGCGGGAATGTCTCATTTGAGTCCTCGCGCCGACCGTACCGCTGTCGCACTCTCGTCGCAGAGCGCCCGTGCGCTCTCGCCAAAACCGCGGCGCTGTCAGAAGCTCGCGAGCGCCTCTTCCATCGTGCGCAGGGCGATCAGCACCGTCTGCAGGCGCACGGCCTCGCGGCCGCCTTCGAAATGATGGCATGCTGCATGGGTCTTTTTGGCCGTGGCGCAGCCGATCCACACCGTGCCCACCGGCTTGCCGGGCTCGGCGCCCGTCGGTCCGGCGATGCCCGTGACCGCCACCGAGACATCGCTGCCCAGCTCGCGCAGGGCGCCACGGGCCATCTGCAGGGCCACCAACTCGTCGACGGCCCCCTGTCGCGCGAGCACGTCCTCGGAAACGCCGAGAAGTTCGGCCTTCACCTCGTTCACGTAGCTCACGATGCCGCCGCGCACCGAGGCCGACGACCCAGGCACGGAAGTGAGCATGGCCGCGATGAGGCCGCCGGTGAGGCTCTCGGCCGTGGCCACCGTGGCCCCTGCGGCCGTCGCCTTCTCGACGACGATGCGCGCCTGCTCGTCGATGGCCTTCTGCAGCGCCGCGATCTCGGTGGGTGCCGCAGAAGGGGCGGCCGCCTTTGCGGTTTTGGCCCCCGCGCTCCCCTTCAACAGATGGCGTGCTTTGACGAGATAGTCGAGCATGGACATGACCGTCAGGATGAGCGCGATGACCATGACGGTCCAGGACAGCACGAACATGGGGTTGGTGAAGGCGCCGGCCGCCGTGGTGAACGTGAGCGAGTCCTTGAGAAGGAACAGCACGATGGCGATGATCTGGAACACCGTCTTGGCCTTGCCGTACCAGCTGGCGGCGATGACCGTGCCCTTGCTCGCCGCCACCATGCGGATGCCCGAGACGATGAACTCGCGGGCAAGGATGATGAGCACGGGCCAACCGGGCAGCACGGCCAGCTCCACTAAGGCGATGAGCGCCGCCGTGACGAGGATCTTGTCGGCCAGAGGATCCATGAACTTCCCGAAGTCGGTCACTTCCCCGCGGCTGCGGGCGAGATATCCATCGATCCAATCGGTGCAGGAGATGAGAATGAAGATGCCGGCGGCGATGACGCACTTCGCCTCCATGGTGATGCCCGGCAGGCCCACCCATTCGGGCCAGGGGCTCAGGATCGCCAGCACGAAGACCGGCACCAGGCAGATGCGGATGAGCGTGACGATGTTCGCCGGCGTCCAGAGCTTGTCCGGAGCCGTGGGCTGGATGGTGGTCATGGCCTACTCGCCTTCCATTTCGTAAAGCAGGGTATCCGCAATGGTGCAGGGAACGAACGCGCCGATCTCGCCGCGGGACACGTAGGTGACGCCGTCCACTTCGGGCGCCTGGCATTGGGCGCGACCGAAGCGCTGGCCGTCCTCCTCGGTTCCCTCGACGAGCACGATCGCCCCCTTCCCGATGCGCTCGGCGATGCGGGGCCCGCAGGCGGCATCGGCGGCGTCGCGCAGCACCTGGGCCCGCTCGGCCTTCTCGTCCTCGTCGATCTGGTTCGGCAGGTCGAAGGCGGCGGTGCCCTCCTCGCGGGAATAGGGAAAGACGCCGACGTAATGGAACAGCCCCTCGGAGACGAAATCGAGGAGCTCCTCGAACTGCTCGTCGGTTTCGCCGGGAAATCCCGCGATGAGCGTTGTGCGCAAGGTGATGTCGGGCACCGCGGCCTCGATGCGCTCGATGAGGGCGCGAAACGCCGCGGCATCCCCTCGGCGGTTCATGGCCCGAAGGATCGGTTTGCTCACGTGCTGCAGGGGAATGTCCAGATAAGAGCAAACGTTCTCGCGGGCCGCCATGACGGAGAGCAGCTCGTCGGTTGCGCCCTCGGGCTGCAGGTACATGATGCGGAACCACGTGTCGGGGTGCGCCTCGGCCAGCGTGTCGACGAGCCACGCGAGGTCGCGGCCGTCGGGAAGGTCGGCGCCCCAGCGTCCGGTGTCCTGGGCGATGAGCACGATCTCCCGGGCGCCGGAGGCGATCTCGCGCTCGACGTCCTCGGCGATCTGCTCGTACGGGAAGCTGTGGTAGCGCCCGCGAATGTAGGGGATGGTGCAATAGGAGCAGAAGCGGTCGCAGCCATCGGATATCTTCACGTAGGCGAACGTCCGGCCCTCCCCTTCCGCCGGCTCGCCCCCAACGGCCGCCACGGGAAGGGAGATCCTCAAAGCGCGCGCCACCACTTCCGCGATATCGTCCTCGCGACTGCAGGGCACAAACGCCGACGCCTCCGTCAGCTCCGCGGCCAGGTCGTCCCCGTAGCGGGCCGGCATACAGCCGGCGACGATGAGGACGGCTGAGCCCTCATCCACTTTGGGCAGGGAAGCGGCCTCGAAGATGGCATCGATGCTCTCCTCGGTGGCCGCCTGGATGAACGAGCAGGTGTTCACGATGATGGCGTCGGCGCTGGACGCCTCCTCGGTCACGGAGAAGCCGGCTTCGCGCAAGCGCCGCGCCATGGCGGCCGAGTCCACCTCGTTCTTCGCGCACCCCATCGTGATGAGGCAGACGGAGGGCGCCGCGCTGTCGCGCGTCGTATCGATCACGTCCGTAGTCCTAGCGATAGTTGACGTACTGCAGCGGCTGCCCGTAGTCCTGGCCGCGCAAGAAGGCGATGACCTCCTGCAACGTGTCGCGAGAGGGAGAGCTCACCCGCAGCTTGTCGCCCTCGATGGTCACCTTGCACTTGAGCTTCTGGGCCTTGATGTCCTTGTTGATCTTGCCCGCGGTCTCCTTGTCGATGCCGTTGACCACCGTGGCGCACCGGCGCACCCCGCCGCCGGAGGAAGGCGTGGAATCCCCCCACTTCACGGCGGTAAGATCGATGCCGCGCTTGATGAGCTTGCTGCCGATGACGTCGATGACCTGAGAGGCCACGAAATCGGCCGGCGCGGTCACCGTCAGGGTGCCGGCGCTTTTGTCCAGGGAGATCTCGGCGCCCGAGTCCTTCAGATCGTAGCGCTGGGCGAGCTCCTTTCGGGCCTGCTGGAAGGCGTTGTCCACCTCCTGCATATCCACCGTGGAGACGATATCGAAGCTGGATTCTTTAGCCATGGGTTGATTGCCTTTCTCGATGGGCCCGCTAGGCCGCGTTGTCGGAGGAGTCCTCGCCGGAATCGGACGCGTCGCCGCTTCCCGAGGTGCCGGAGGAACTATCGCTTGTGCTGGAGTCGTCGCTCGAGGAATCCGAGCCGGAGGAGGAGCCGGAATCCGAGTCGCCGGAGCTATCCGAGGAGGCGCCGGCCACGCCGTTGGCGCGCTTCCAGTCGTTGAGCACGTCCTCGAAGTTGACGGTGTAGGTGTAGACGCCGCGGCCGTTCTGATCCTCGGCCTTCACCTCCTCACCGTCGAGGGTGAGCTTGACGGCGGCGATGTCCTCGTCATCACCGGAAAGCACGAACTTCAGCGTCCCGGTCACATCGAAATCGCCCGTCTTGGGCCCGGTGACATCGCCCGCCTCCACGGTCTTGCCGTCCTGGACGACCTCGATGTAGACGCTTGAGCCCTCGGGCACGTTGTAGCTAAACTTGGCGCTCGTCGGCGCCACGGGCTGCTGGGTGGGCGCCGTCGCGTCGGTGCCGCCCTCATTCGCGGCACCGGTATCGGTGCCGGCGGGGTTCTGCATGCCGGAGATAGGCACCGTGGGCACATCGCTTTCCGGCGCTGCGCGGTTTCCAAAGGCCAGGACGATCACGAGGACGAGCAGGCCCACGATGATGGCGCCCACGATGATGAGCGGCAAGTACGAGCCGATGTTCGCCGCGATGCCCGGGGCCTGCCGGCCCTGGACGAGGTTGGTGTACTGGGGCTGCGGGGCCGTTCTGCCCGTGCGGGCCGAGGAACCGCCCAAGCCGGAACGACCGGAGCGCGTGGAGCCCGTATAATCGTCTCGGTAGGAGCCCCGAGAGGATCCCCGATCGCGGCTGGAGGGCAGCGCGACCGTGCGCCCGGCATCGCGGGGGCGCTCGCGACGGTTGCTCGCCGGACGGCGGCCCGTCTCGAACTGATAGACCTCTTCCCGGTAGGCGCGGGTGACCTCCGTGGGGTTCAGCCCCACCAGGCGCGCGTAGGCGCCCACCATGTTCGACGTGTAGCCGCGCGGGGGCATGCGGGCGAAATCACCCTCCTCGATGGCGCGCAGGATATCCGGGCGGATGCGCAGCTTGCGGGCGGCCGTGGACAAATCGAGTCCCTTGCGCTCGCGGGCATGGGCAAGCGCCTCGCCGAATGATGTCTGTCTCGCCACGATGGTCTCCTCTGTGTTTTCCGTTGGCCGTTGCGGTGCGATTCCGTTCCGGCCTATTCGTCAGCGGCCTCGAAGGCCTTCAGTGTTTCCAGTTCCATTTGGTCGACGAGCACCTCGCGCGGGCGGCTTCCGTTGGCCGGGCCCACGATGCCCTTTTCTTCCAACTGATCCATTATACGTCCAGCTCGCGCGTATCCGACCTTCAAGCGACGCTGAAGGTTGCTCGTGGAGCCCAAATCGCTTGAAACCACCACATCGGCGGCCTCCCACAGAAGCGGATCGTCGGCCTCGGAGCCCCCCTCTCCCGAAGGCGAGGAGTCGCCCAAGGTCACGACGTTGGTCTTCAGGATCTCGGAGTGGTACTCCGGCTCGCCCTGGCTCTTCAGGTGCGCCACCACGGCGGCGATCTCGTCGTCGGGGATGTAGGGGCCCTGGATGCGGATGGGCTTGGGGTACTCCGGCTTGGCCAAGAGCATGTCCCCCATGCCGATGAGGTTCTCGGCGCCCGTGGAGTCGAGGATGACGCGGGAGTCGATGCCCGAGGCCACGGTAAGCCCGATGCGGCAGGTGATGTTCGCCTTGATGAGGCCTGTGACCACGTTGGTGGAGGGGCGCTGGGTGGCGATGATGAGGTGGATGCCGGCGGCGCGGGCGAGCTGCGCGATACGGCTGATGGAGAACTCGACTTCCTTGCCCACATTCATCATGAGGTCGGCCAGCTCGTCGATGACGATGACGATGTAGGGGATGGGCTCGCCGTAGAGGTTCTCCGGCGGCTCCTCTCCCCTCTTTTCGGCAGCCTCGTCGGCCGCCTGGGCCGCTCGGGCCTTCTCGTTGAAGGTGATGATGTTGCGCACGCCGCACTTCGAGAACATCTTCAGGCGCCGCTCCATCTCGGCCACGGCCCAGGAAAGGGCGCTGGAGGCCTCGCGGCACTCGGTGACCACGGGGACGTACAAGTGCGGGATGCCCTCGTAGGGGGCGAACTCCACGCGCTTGGGGTCTACCATGATGAAGCGCACCTCAGCCGGGGTCGCGCGCATGAGGATGGACATGATCATCGAGTTGACCTCGACCGACTTGCCCGAGCCGGTGGTGCCGGCGATGAGCACGTGGGGCATCTTCGCCAGGTCGTGGACAATGGCGTGGCCCTCCACGTCCTCGCCGATGGCCACCTGCAAAGGCCCGGGGCCCGCAGCGGCGAGCACGTCGGGGAGATACACCATCTGGCGGTTGCGGTTGGGCACTTCAATGCCCACGTAGTTGGTGCCGGGAATGGGGGCGAAGATGCGCACGCCGGGGGCGGCGAGCGCCAGCGCGATGTCGTCGGTGAGGTTGGTGACCTTGCTCACGCGCACGCCGGAGGGCAGGTCCACCTTGAACAGCGTCACCGTGGGGCCCTCCACCCAGCCAACCACGCTCGCCATGACGCCGAAGTCCTCCAGGGTCCCCTGCAGCTCGGCGGCCACTTCCCGCAGCTCCTCCTCGGTAGAGCCGCGGCGGGCACCGCCGGTGGCGAGGAGATTCATGGGAGGCAGCTGGAAGCCGTCCTTGGAGATGGGTTGGGCCGGAGCCTCCTTCTTTTTCTTGGGGGCCGTCTTCTTGCTCACGGGCTTCGTCTTCGCGGCCTCGCGCTCGGCGGCCTCGGCCTCCTGGCGGCGCCGCCCGAGCTTGCGGGTCATGGGGGCGGCCGGCTCCACAGCGGAGATGTCCTCCACCTCGGCCACCTCGCGCGGATCCGGAGCCTGAATGGGCACGAGGCCACCCGTCTTCTGGGCGCCCAGCTGCCGCGTGACGGCCGCATCGGGCACGGCGTCGGCCGTAGCCCCGCGGGAGCGCCGGCGCGGTTGCTCGCCCAAGGAGATGCGAGCGGTGGGCGCCCCATGGGCTGCCGGGGGCAGATCGGCGGACTCGGCCATGGTCGTCAGCGGCGGCTTGCCCCTCCCCCGCCTCATAGATCCGAAGGCATCGGGAATGAGGGAGGCGGCACCCTCGCCGTCCAAGTCGCAGCGGGCGCGCACCTTCTCCAGAAACGCGGAGATGGAGAATCCGATGACGATGACGCCGACGATGGCCACCCCGATGAGCAGGATGGCGGAGATGGCCGGCCCGAAGAGCGTGAGCCCCACCCAGGCGAGCGCCGCCCCCACATAGCCGCCGTGGGTCACGAGCGCAATGCGGTCGAACAGGGCAGCAGGGCCTGTGCCGGTCGTCGGCGTGAACAGCGCGATGATGCCGAGCAGCGCCACGAGGATGAGCGAGAGGCCCAACGTGACGCGCAGCGACATGCGCTCCGACTGCATGCGGTACAGAACGGCGCCGCCAATGGCGACGAGGAAGAAGGGCATGATGTAGCAGCCCACGCCGAAGACGACATGGAGCGACTCCGAAAGGAAGTCGGTCACGATGGCCCCGGCCGGAGCCGCGGCCGCGATGAACAGCACAATGCCCAAAATGATGAAGCCGACGCCCACGATGTCGCGGCGCGTGCGGTCGTCCAAGATGCGGGGCTCGGCCTCAACGGCGCGGCTGCGGGCCGCGGCGGATTTGCGCGTGCCGCTCTTCGACAGGTTCCCCGAGGCCTTCTGGGCGCTCGCCTTCTCTTTGTTGGTGCTCGTATTGCGCGCCACGGTGCCTCTAGACCTCCAGCAGGTTCACGACGACCATGGGACGCTGCTTGGTGCGCTCCCAGAGAAGCGAGAGCAGCGCGTCGCGGGCGGCCTTGCGCAGTTCTTTCACGCCTCCGTCCTTGGAAAGGCACTTGCGCAGGGCGTTGGCCACGGTGTTCTCGGCCTCGTGGGCCAGATAGTAGTCGTCGCCGCCGGTAATGCCGTGCATGGACACCTGCACCTGGCCGACGAGCTTGCGATCCTTCATGTTCACGGCCGCGGCCACCGAGGCGAAGCCCTGGTTGCCGAGCGTGTTGCGCTCGTCCAGCACGTCCTGGGAGGTATCGCCCACCGAAAGGCCGTCCACATAGACGATGCCCGAGGGCACGCCCTCGCCGCGCTCGACGCCCCGGGCGGAAAGCTCCAGGGAGTCGCCGTTTTCAAGCACGTAGATGTTGTCCGGGTCGACGCCGGTGGCCTCGGCCAGCTTCGCGTGGGCCCGCAGGTGCGTGGCCTCGCCGTGAACCGGCATGAAGTTCTTCGGCTTCACGATGGAGAGCATGATCTTCAGCTCCTCGGCCCCGGCATGGCCCGACACGTGCACCCGCGCCCGGCTCTTGTCGTACACGTCGGCGCCGATCTTGGCCAGCTGGTTGATGACCCGGGTGACGGCCTTCTCGTTGCCGGGAACCGGCGTGGCCGAGATGATGACGGTGTCGCCCTCCTCGATCTCGATGGTCTTGTGCTCGCCGTTGGCGATGCGGGCCAGAGCCGAAAGCGGCTCGCCCTGGCTGCCGGTGCACATGATGACCACCTGCTCCGGCGGGATGCCCTTCAGGTCGTAGGCGTCGATGAGGTTTTCGTCGGAGATGTTCAGGTACCCGAGCCGCCGCGCGATGTCGGTGTTCTGGATCATGGAGCGGCCCGTGACGACCACCTTGCGGCCGTTCTTCACCGCCGCGTCGCAGATCTGCTGCATGCGGTGGATGTGGCTCGCGAAGCTGGCGATGATGACACGGCCCTTGGCCTGGGAGATGATCTGCTCCAAGGTCTTGCCCACCTCGGCCTCCGACGGGGTGAAGTTCGGGTTCGTGGCGTTGGTGGAGTCGCTCATCATGAGATCCACGCCCGTCTCCGAGAAGCGCGCCAGGGCGCCGAAGTCGGTGGTGATGCCGTCGATGGGGGTCTGGTCCAGCTTGAAGTCGCCGGTGTGCAAAACGTTGCCGGCCGGGCTCTGGATGAACAGGCCCACCGCGCCGGGGATGGAGTGGTTCACGGCGAAGAAGTCCACCGTGAAGCAGCCGAGCTTGACCTCGTCGCCGGGCTTGATCTCGATGAGCTTGGCGTTCTTCACGCGGTGCTCGGCGAACTTGCCCTCGATGAGGCCGAGCGTGAGCTTCGTGGCGTAGATGTTCACCGTGCGGTCGAGATCCTTCAGAAGGTAGGGCAGCGTGCCCGTGTGGTCCTCGTGGCCGTGGGTGATGACGATGCCGCGCAGCTTGTCGGCGTTCTCCAGCACATAGGTGTAGTCGGGCAGGATGAGGTCGATGCCCGGATGGTCGTCGTCGGGAAACATCAGGCCCGCGTCGTCCAAGATCATGTCGCCGTTGCACTCGAAGGCGGTCATGTTCTTGCCGATGGCGTCAAGACCGCCGAGCGGGATGATCTTGAGCTTCGCGTTCGGGTCCTTGCCCGCCTTCGAGCCGCGCCGCGGCTTTCGGCTGCCGGAGGGGACTTCCTTGGCCGCCGCTGTCTCGCCGCGCGAGAGCTGCGGGCGCTTGCGCTCCAGGTTCACACGCTTGAAGGAGGTGTTGTTCTTGCGGCGATCGTTGTTGCGCCGGTTGGCGTTCTTGCCGCTGCCGCCCTCCGTGCGGCCGTTCTGCTTCTCTTGGTTTTCTTTGGTCATTCAATGCCTCTTTCTAAAGGTAGTAACGCGCAAAAACGCCGACCCGAGGGCATCGGGCCGGCGTCGCATCTTCAATGGTGGACGATTCTAGTCAAGAACACCGACCTCGCGCATGATGGAGGCCAGGCGCGCCGACTGCTCCGGCGTGGCGTCCACGAGCGGCAGGCGCACGCCGCCGACGGGGAAGCCGACAAGGCTCAGGGCCTCTTTCACGAGGATGGGATTCGAGGTCTCGAACAGGCCCTTCATGAGCGGCATCAGGGCCTCGTTGGCCTCACGAGCCGCATCCCACTCGCCCTTGGCGGCCAGATCGACGATGGCCTTCATGCGGTCGGGCGCGACGTTGCCGATGGTGGAGATGACGCCCACGCCGCCCAGCTCCATGATGTCGAGGGTGGACGAGTCGTCGCCGGAGTACACGTCGAAGCCGGCCGGAGCGTTGTCGATGATGTACTTGATCTGATCGAAGTTCCCCGAGGCCTCCTTGATGGCCACGACGTTGTCGCAGTTGTGGGCCAAGCGCAGGGTGGTGTCGCCCTCCATGTTGATGGAGCAGCGTCCGGGGATGTTGTACAGGATGATGGGCATGTCCGTGGAATCCGCAATGGTCTTGAAGTGGCGGTACAGGCCCTCCTGCGGGGGCTTGTTGTAGTAGGGCACGACGCACATGAAGCCGTCGACGCCCTGTTTGGCGGCATCCTGGGCGAAGTACACCGTGTCGGCCGTGCAGTTGTCGCCGACGTTCGCGATGACGGGGATACGGCCGTTCACGGCGCGCACCACGGCGCGGAACAGCTCGAGCTTCTGGGGGTAGAACACCGTGGGACTCTCGCCGGTGGTCCCGTTGACGATGAGGGCGTCGGCACCGCCGCGCACGAGTCGGTCGGCCAGCTCCTGAGCCCGGTCGAGATCGAGTTCGAGGTCGGCGTTGAACGGGGTGACCATGGCCGGAATCATGCGGCCGAAGCGAGGATCGCGCTTGAACTCCATGGAAGTATCTCCTTAAACAAACTCGGGGGGCGTGGCTGCCCTAGCACAGCTCTATTATGCCATGGTTGGCTCGACGGAGAAACGCGAGCGCCCGTAAGTCCGTCAAACGCACAACCTGCGCGGATAAGGTGCTGCCCCAAGCAGGCACTGCCCTTGCGTCTGTTCCGTAGGGGCTGACCTTGGTCAGCCCAGGCGAGCGGAACGATCATGCGAGACAAAACAGGGGCGACCAAGGCCGCCCCCTACGGATGGCGTCTGCGAACGAATGGGGGCTGAGAGTCTAATTCATAAAGTTCTCAAGGCCGACGATGAGGCCGTCGCGCTCCCCCACGCTGCGGATGCCCAGCAGGACGCCGGGCATGTAGGAAGTGCGATCCCACGAGTCGTGACGGATGGTGAGGGTTTGGCCCAGCGAGCCGAAGATGACCTCCTGGCTGGCCACAAAGCCCATGGAGCGCACGGAGTGCACGGGCACGCCGTCGATAAGCGCCCCGCGAGCACCCTCGGCACCGGCGATCTCGGTCTCGCGGCCGGGGGCCTCGCTCACGCGCGGGGCACGCGCCTTTGCGATGATCTCGGCGGTGCGCACGGCGGTGCCGGAGGGCGCGTCCTTCTTGTTGCAGTGGTGGTACTCGATGACCTCGGCCTCGGGGAAATAGGGCGCGGCGGCCTTCGCGAACTCCATCATGAGCACGGCGCCGGTGGTGAAGTTCGGCGCGTAGAACAAACACGTCCCCGGCGCCGCCGAGGCGGCCAGCCCCTCCAGCGTCTCGTTGGAAAGCCCCGTCGTTCCCACCACGCAGTCGACCCCCCGCGGCAGCGCCACCGAGAGATTGCCCGCCACCACGTTCGGCTGCGTGAAGTCGACGAGCACATCGACGTCCGTCGCATCCAGCGCCTCTGCCAGCGTGTCGAACACCGGGAAGGGCGCCTCCTTGGCATGGGGATCGATGCCGCAGACCACATTCATGTTATCCGCAGCCGTTACCGCATCAACCACCGCCGAGCCCATGCGCCCCGCATAACCCGCCACCGCAACCTTAATCATAGGAAACCTCCCATACACCAGTCAGATTCAACAAGAAGCGTGAACGCTATTGTAAAGCAACAACGTGAGAGCGAAGAGGAGACAGGGGGCGCCTTGACCGAGCGAGTTCCGCAGACGGTATCGAAGGCGCGATGATGCAGGGAGCAATGCAGCTAGCGCGCCTTCGATACCGGCGAGGACTGTCTGAGCGAATCAAGGTGCCCCCTGGCTCCTCTCCGGGAGTGTCGCGGCGTGAACTTCTACCTAAGCAATCCGAACCATCTAGGCATCCCCGGTTTCTCTTTCGCTGGGGCGTTAGGGGAGACTAAGGTCTGCCCCTACAGGACGGTGCCGGCGTAGCGGATTCCGATTGCAACAAGAAAGGGCCGCAATCGCGACCCTTTCCATAAAACGCTAGTTGCTGCTGCCGCTCTCGTGGCGACGACGCGGCGTGCGGCCGGCGCGGCCGGGACGGTTGTCCTCCCGACGCTCGCGGCGCTCGTGACGCTCGCCCTTGTCGCGCGGAGCCGGGGACGCGGAAGCCGGCGCGTCCGGCTTGTCCAGGCGGTCCAGCGAAATCTTACCCGTCTTCGGGTCGATCTCGAGCACTTCCACCTTCACGATGTCGCCCAGGCTCAGCACGTCCTCCACCTTGCCGACGCGGCCGTTGGCCACGCGCGAGATGTGGAGCAGGCCGTCCTTGCCCGGCGTGAGCTTCACGAAGGCGCCGAAGTCCTTGATGCCGACGACCTCGCCCTCGAAGACCTCGCCCACCTCGGGCTCCTTCACAATGCCGAGGATCATGTCCTTGGCCGCCTGCATGGCGGTGCCGGAGACGGCGCCCACGTGGATGGTGCCGTCCTCCTGAATGTCGATGGAGGCGCCGGTCTCCTCCTGGATGCCGCGAACCACCTTGCCGCCGGAACCGATGACGTCGCGGATCTTGTCCACGGGGATCTTGATGGTCTCGATGCGCGGCGCGGTCTCCTTCATCTCGGCACGCGGGCCGTCGATGGTCTCAAGCATGGCGGCCAGGATGAAGGCGCGGCCCTCGTGGGCCTGCTTCAGGGCGCGGGCCAAAATCTCGACGGACAGGCCCTTGGCCTTGTTGTCCATCTGCAGGGCGGTGATGCCGTTAGGGGTGCCGCAGACCTTGAAGTCCATGTCGCCGAGGAAGTCCTCGATGCCCTGGATGTCGGAGAGGATGACCACGTCGTCGCCCTCCTTGATGAGGCCCATGGCCACACCGGAGACGGGCGCGGAGATCGGCACGCCGGCGTCCATCAGAGCCAGGCAGCTTCCGCACGTGGAGGCCATGGAGGAGGAACCGTTGGACTCCAGCACCTCGGAGACCACGCGGATGGCGTAGGGGAAGGTGTCGGTGTCGGGCAGCACGGGAGCAATCGCGCGCTCGGCCAGGGCACCATGGCCCACCTCACGGCGCTTAGGCGCACCCATCCGTCCGGTCTCGCCGGTGCAGTAGGGCGGGAAGTTGTACTGGTGCATGTAGCGCTTGCCCTCTTCGGGCCAGATGGTGTCGAGGCGCTGCCACTCGTTGAGCATTCCCAAGGTGCACACGGACATGACCTGGGTCTGGCCGCGCTGGAACAGGCCCGAGCCGTGCACGCGGGGCAGGTATCCCGGCACGATGTACAGCGGGCGGATCTCCTCGGGGGTGCGGCCGTCGACGCGCTCGCCGGTCTCGAGGATCATGGCGCGCATGGCCCGCTTCTCGAGGGCCTTGAGGGCCGCCTTGATGTCGCTTCCCCAGGTAGTGCGCTCCTCCTCGGTGAAGTCATTCTCGATGATGGAGGACTTGAGCTCTTCCACCTTCTGCATACGGGCGGCCTTGTCGGCGTCCTTCAGGGCCGCGGACATCTCGTCGAGGTGGGCGTCGACGCGCTCGGCCACGGACGGGTCGGCAGCGTGGATGGTGTAGTCCATGGGCGTCGGGTTCACCTTGGCGAGGAAGGCAGCCTGCTTCTCGCAGAAGGCGGCGATGGCCTCCTGACCGAAGGTCATGGCGGCGAGCATGTCCTCCTCGGAGATCTCAGCGGCGCCGGCCTCCACCATGGAGATGTAGTCGGCGGTACCGGCGATGGTGAGCTCCAGATCGGAGTTCTCCTGCTCGGAGTTGGTGGGGTTCACGATGAACTCGCCGGTCTCGATGTCGCGGCCGATGCGTACGCAGGCCGCCGGGCCGTCGAAGGGGGCGCCGCCCACGAGCAGCGCCGCAGAGGCGCCGGCCACACAGATGGTGTCGGGCAGGTTCTCGCCGTCGATGACGAACGGGGTGGCCACGATGTGCACCTCGTTCTTGTAGCCGTCGGGGAACCCGGGGCGGATGGGGCGGTCCACCATGCGGGCCACGAGGGTGCCGTGGTCGGAGGGCTTCGCCTCGCGCTTCAGGTAGCCGCCGGGGATGCGGCCCACAGCGTACATCTTCTCGATGTAGTCGACCGTGAGCGGGAAGAAGTCGTAGTCCTTCTCCTGGCTGGAGACGACGGCGGTCACGAGCACACTCGTGGCACCGCAGGTCGCGAGCACAGCGCCGGTGGCCTGCTTGGCCAGCTCGCCGGTCTCGAGACGGTACTGCTTGCCGTACAACTCGAATTCTTCGACAATTTTCGTCATAACGCTTTTCTTTCTCTTCAACTCCCCCGCCTCATTGCGGAGGACTTCTTCGGGCGCGGCTACTTACATTCGCCGCCCCCGCGACCGTCGGCACCTCATGCGCTTCCGACCGCTTATAGCAGAAAACGGGGCCCCAGGCGGGGCCCCGTACATGCTCGAGCTAGATGTTGTCGCGGATACCGAGCTTCTTGATGAGCTCGCGGTACTCCTCGATGTTGCGCTCCTTGATGTACTTCAGCATACCGCGGCGCTTACCGATGAGCATCATGAGGCCGCGACGGGTGTGGTTGTCCTTCTTGTGCGTCTTCAGGTGCTCGGTGAGGTTGCGGATGCGCTCCGAGAGGATGGCGACCTGAACCTCGGCGGAACCGGAGTCCTGATCGTTCTTGCCGAACTCCTTGATGAGTTCCGCGGTGCGCTCCTTGGAGATGCTGAGCTTGCTGGCCATAACTGGTCCACCTTTCTTTCCCGGGGGTCTCCCCCGTCTTCACCGCCTGTGGGCGGCATACCGTTTTCATCCGCCTTGGGTAGCCATGGAAGTGGTCCGTGGGAACCAAAGGCGAATTGCGCCGCCGTTTTGGCAGCCCGCCCAGTATAGGGCACTTGCGGCGCGCCTCGCCCAAGGTTTCCGCGAGCGACACGGTTTCTGCATATTGGGGCTGGATGAGCACTGCGAAAAAGCGGTGCGACACTAGAACAAGCCGCTCGTGAAGAGGAACTCGAGGGACTTCAGCGAGCTTCCGATATGGGCGCGGACGAGATCCTGCACGAGGTGCAGCACGGCGAAGGAGGCCGAAAGGTCGGCCGGCCCTTCTGCAATGGCGTCGAAGGGGGTTGTGAGGAAGTACTGCGCCCAGCAGAGGGTGCCGGCATCCACAAGCACGGATTCGTCCAAACCCCGGCAGCTCTCGCAGAGCACGCCGCCGCCTGCAGCCGAGAACGGGAGGCGGGCGCCCTCGGTGAGGGCCACCGGCTCGCCACAGCCAACGCAGATCTCGAGGCTCGGTCGCAGGCCCGAGAACGCGAGGATCTTCAACAGCTCGGCGGCCGAAAGCGCCGCACGGTGGCTGTCATCGGCGCCGTCCATGGCGTCCAGCATGCGCATCGCCGACTGGAACAGGCGCGGGTTGGCGAGGTCGCGCTGGCTCATGCGGGCGAGCAGCTCCGCTACGGGCGCGGCGGCCGCAGAGGCCTCGAGGTTGCAGCGCAAGGCGTCATGGGCCGCGACGAGCCGCGCCTCCTTCAGAATGTCGAGACTTCGGCCCGTCGCGCACAGGGCGTCGATGACGCAAAAGGGCTCGGTGCGCGCCGCGAAGCTGCTCTTGGGCCGCCGGGCCCCTTTGGCTACGGCCCGCTTCTGGCTGCCGTCCTCGGAAAGCAGCGTGAGAATGAGGTCGCTCTCCCCCAGCTTCGTACGGCGCAGCACGAGAGCGCGCAGGGAGTAGGTCGGTTGCGCCACGAAGCCGCCCCGCGCCTAGTAGCGGATGGAGGGGCTGGCGTAGGAGACCTCGTTGTCGTCGTTCCACACGATGCCGCCCTCGATGGTGGTGAGCTTCTTGGCGAACACCGTTTCCTGGCCCAGGCCGAAGGGCATCGTGACCACCTCGTACTGGCGCGCCTCCACGGTGTAGAGCACCTCGCCGTCGCCGCGGTAGGTGCAGCTCTTGATGTTCTCCACCTTGAAGCTGCCCTCGTCGTTGGTGAGGTTGGCTCCGGGCAGGATCTCGCGGGTGAGGTCCACCAGCTCGGTGCCGCGGGAGTGGGCGACATACAGCGTGACCTCGGAGCCGGAGTTCAGCTCGCTGCCGGCGGCCGGGTCGGTGGAGACGGCGGTGCCCTCCTCGATGTCCTCGGTGGTGTACCACTCGCTCGTCACCTCGTAGCCCTCGGCTTGAAGCGCGGCCTTGGCGTCGGCTTCGGACATGCCCTCCACATCGGGTACGGTGTAGGGAACGGCCACGGTGACGGTGATAGCGTCGCCGGATTTCGCCTCCGTGCCCGCTTCCGGGCTCACGGCCAGCACGGTGCCCGCGGCCTCGTTCGACTTCTCCTCGGTGTAGGTGACCGCCGTGAACCCTTCGGCCTCCAGAGCCTGGGCGGCCTCTTCGCTGGTGGCGCCCACGATGGCCGGCACGATGCGCGGTACGGCCACGGAGAGCGTCACGGTGCTGCCCTCTTCCGCGCGATGCCCCTGCTCGGGATCGCTCGAGAGCACCGTGCCCTGGGGATCGTCGGACTTCACTTCGACGGCCTGCGCAACGAACCCCTTGGCTGCCAAGGCGTCGACCGCCTCGGGCTGGGAGAGGCCCACTACCTCGGGGATGGTCTTGCCGCCCCACAGCTCGGCCATATAGGTACCACCCGCTACGGCCGCCAGCACCACGGCCAGGGCGATGCATGCGGCGGCGATGATCGGGCCCTTGGCGCGCGGGGGCCGTGCGGAGGGCCCTGGGAAGGGAGCCTCCCCATCGGCGCCATCGCGAACCGGCGCGGCCTCTTCGGGCGCCGAGAAACCTATGGAAGATTCCAGCTCAGGGGTTTCCTCCTCGATGGTCGAGGGGAAGGCCAGCTCGCCGGTGGCCCGGGGCGTGAGCGCTTCCTCGGCCTCGGCAGTCGTGACTGCCGCCTGGTCGGCGACGACAATGGCGGAGGCGGCCTCCATGAGAGCCGTTTCCTCGGCGGCGCAAGCGTCGGCCGACTCATTGGGCGACGCTTGCGGTGCCTCTTGCACCACCGGGGTCTCCGGAGTCGCCCCCGCCTCATCCTGGCTCTTACGGGAGCGACCGCGGCCCTGACGATTCACGGAGGGCCGCGCCGCATGGGAGCCCATGCGCGCCGGACGCTTGCCCGACCGCTCGAACAGGCTCACTACCTCGTCCCCGCTGGACAGCACTTCGTCGAGATCGTCGTCCTTGGCGGTTGCATCTGCAGCTGCGAAGCCGGCGACGGCGCCAGGAATCGCACCGAAGGCGACACCGGACGCATCGCCAGCCTTGGAGGCCTCGTTCTCAGCAACAGGGGCATCCTCGCCGGGCGTCGTGAATTCAGGCGTTTCTTCCATCTCGGCAGTCTCGGCTGCCACGGCCACAGCTGCTGTCGCGGCAGCCACCCGCTCTTGCTCAAGCCGCTCGCGTTCTTCCCGCTCGGCAGCCTCGGCAGCGCGCCGGGCCTCGCGGGCCTCCTCCTCGGCTATCCGCCGCTGCTCGCGGGCCTCGGCCTCGGCGGCGCGCAAACGCTCCTTCTCCGCAGCCGTTTCGGCGCGCAGGCGCTCCTTCTCGGCCCGCAGGAGCTCCTTGGCCTTGCGGGCCTCCTCCTTCTCCTGCATCTTCGAAAACTTCTTCGCGAGCTTCTTCTGTTGGCGGTCGCGGCGCCGCAGCTCCTTCTCCGTCGGTCCCATGGCGTAGCTGCGGGCGCGTGGCACGTGCTCCTCGTTGATGCGCGGGATCTCGGCCGTGTCACCGGCCTGAGTGGCCGCCGGCGGAACGTAACTTGAGTCGACCAGCCGCTCGAAGCCGGACAGGTCGGGGACATCGGGGCCGTCGGGCACTGGATCGACCAGATCGGCCACCGAGGCCCGCGGCGCCGGTTTGGAAGGCGCCGGGGCGACGTCGGGCACGCGCACGACCGGGGGCACCTCCACCACGGGAGGCACCGACACTTTCGCCGAGGCGGCCACGAACACTTCGCCGCAGTTCTCGCAGAACGCGGCGTCGTCACGATTATCGAATGAGCAGTGAGGGCATTTCATCGACGTTCTCCTCATTGATTGCACAGATAAGGAAAATTGTACCCGATTATTCTGAATATAGCCCCCATATCCAGCAACAACAAAGTTACTGGTTCGCCCAAGGAAGTCAGCGAGGGTCCGACAGGCGCCTAGGCCCCTTCCCCGTAGCCGAAGCGACGGATCTGGTTGGCGTCGCGGCGCCAGTTCTTGCGCACCTTCACCGACAGATCCAAAAACACCTTCGCCCCCAGCAGCAGCTCCAAGTCCTTGCGGGCCTCGGTGCCGATGCGCTTGATGGCTGCCCCGCGCTTGCCGATGATGATGCCCTTCTGGCTGTCGCGCTCCACATAGATGACCGCGTAGATGCGGTAGAGGTTCGGCTTCTCGAATTCCATCTCCTCCACGGCGACCCCGATGGCATGGGGCACCTCGTCGAAGAAGTTGCGCAGGATCTTCTCGCGGATGAACTCCGCCACCATGACCTCCAGCGGCTGGTCGGTCTCCATGTCGGCCGGGAACCACGCCGGGCCCTCGGGCAGAAGAAACTGCACCTCCTCTACGAAGGCGTCCACGTTGCGGCCCGTCTCGGCCGAGAGCGCCACCATGGCGTCCCAGTCGCAGAGCTTCTCGGCCGCCTCGCGCTGGGCGCTGATCTCGGCATCGCTCGCCAGGTCGGTCTTGGAGAGCACGCAGATCTTCGCCGAGCCCTTGGCAGCGCGCACCTGGGCGGCCACCCATTCGTCGCCGCGCCCGATGGGCTTGGACGCATCGATGAGCATGGCCACGACGTCCACATCCTCCAAAGCCTTGATGGCGCTCGTGTTCAGCTCCTCGCCGAGGGCGTCCTGAGGCTTGTGCAGACCGGGTGTGTCCACGATGATCATCTGCACGTCGTCGGTGGTGTGCACGGCACGGAAGCGGTGGCGCGTCGTCTGGGCCGTGTTCGATGTGATGGCGATCTTCTTGCCCATGATGGCGTTAAGAAGCGTCGACTTCCCGGCGTTGGGGCGACCGACCAGCGTCACGAACCCGCTCTTGAAGTCGGGATTGGTGGGAAACGAGCCCCCCATGGGATTTTCAGCGAAGTAGGCGTCGAGATCCATGAAATTCCTTTCGAAGAGGTGGGGCGTCGTGCGTTAGAGGAGGTCGAGCACATAGGGCGAGAAGACGATGAGCCCGACAATTACCGAGCCCGCTGAGGCCAAAAGCACCGCCCCGGCCGCCGCGTCCTTGGCCGCGCGGGCCAGCTCGTGCCATTCGGGCGAGGCGAGATCGACCGCCGACTCGATGGCGGTGTTCACCACCTCGGCCACGGACACGACGATGATGCAGAGCACGATGGCGAGCCAATCGACGCGGCTGATGCCCAGGGCGAATCCGGCCGCGACGGCGGCAAGACCCAAGACCACCTGGATCTTCAGGTTGCGTTGAGAGCGAAAGGCGTAGGCGACGCCGGCGGCCGCGCAGCGAAAGGCGCACACAAGCGGGAAGCGCCCCTCCCCGCACCGGCGGCTCTCCCCCGCTCTGCGCACGAGCGGCCTCATCTTATCGTCGCCGGTCAACGGGCTGCCCCTCAAGCGCTCAGCGGTTCTCGGAGACAGCGGGCAGGTCGCGCTCGGTCCAGGCCGTGAGCAGCTCGCGCTCGCGGGCCTCCATGACCTCGGCCTCCTCGTCCACGATGTGATCGTAGCCGCACAGGTGCAGAAGCCCGTGAACGATGAGCAGCGACACTTCCTGCTCGAAGGAGTTGCCGAACTCGGTGCTCTGACGCGCCGCGACGTCGGGCGCGACGATGATGTCGCCCAGTTCGTAGACCGGGCAGCTCGGCCCGTCGGCGGCGGTGATGTCGTCGTCGATGTTGTCGCATTCGAAGGAGAGCACGTCGGTGGGTCCTTCCATACCGCGGAAGCGCTCGTTCAGCTCGGCCATGGCCGTATCGTCCACAAAGCTGATGGAGACCTCCGTGTTGATGGGCTTCCCCTCGCGCTCGAGCACGAACAGGGCCAGGTCGCGAATGGGAAGGGAGGCGAGGTCTTCCTCGCGATGTCCGTAGGTGATGAGGATTTCCATGGGCTATCTTGCCTTTCCCGCCGCGCGCTCGTAGGCGGCCACGATGGTCGCCACCAAAGAGTGGCGCACGACGTCTTTGCCGGAAAGATCGCAGAACGCGATGTCGTCGATGCCCTCGAGGACGGAGCGCACTTGCACAAGGCCGCTCTCCCCGCGGGGCAGATCGATTTGAGAGATGTCGCCGGTGACGACGATTTTCGAACCGAACCCCAAGCGCGTCAGTGCCATCTTCATCTGCTCGGGCGTGGTGTTCTGGGCTTCGTCCAAGATAATGAAGGCGTCATTTAAGGTGCGCCCGCGCATGAAGGCGAGAGGGGCGATCTCGATGGTGCCGTTCTCGATGAGGGCATTCGCTCGCTCCTGATCGAACATGGAGTACAGCGCATCGTAGAGCGGTCGGATGTAGGGATCCACCTTCTCGAAGAGGGTGCCCGGCAGAAAGCCGAGGTTCTCGCCGGCCTCCACGATGGGCCGCGACAGCACGATGCGGCCGACTTCCTTGCGCTTCAAGGCCGCCACCGCCATGGCCATGGCCAGGTAGGTCTTGCCCGTGCCGGCCGGCCCTATGGCGAAAGTGACCGTGTTGTCGCGGATGGCGTCGACGTAGTGCTTCTGACCGGCGGTCTTCGGTCGAATGGCCCGGCCCCGGTAGGTGAGCAGCACATCGTCGCGCAGGGCGGCGGGGGCGAACTCCGCCTGGCGGAGCAGCTCGACGGAACGGCGCACCGAGTCGGTGTCGGGGGCCTGCCCTTCCTCCACCGTTTTGAACAGGTCGGCGAACAGCGCGGTGAGCTGCTGCACCTCCACGGCGTTCCCCTCGATGACGATGCGATCGCCCCGCACGGTGAGCCGAGCGTCGAAGGACTCCTCCAGCACGTGGAGAATCTCGTCGGAGGCACCGACGACGAGGGCCATGTCCACCCCGCCGGGCACCGTGAGCGTTGTCTGCATCAAATCAGTCATGCCGGTTATTGTAACCTATCTTGTGCGATCTGTTGTGCGCCTGCTCCAAAACTCCCATCGATGTCGCAGCCAAACCCCATCGGCACTCGACCGTTAGCGCGCTTCAACCAAAACTAAACCTCAGTCAACTTCCGGCCAAGCTTCGGTCGACGAACTGCCCCGAAATTGCACGAGATATCGAGTTGTAAGCGTCTACGCGTGCGCAGTTGTTCAGGGTGGAAAGCGTCGCTGTTGCCAGCACTGCTGTGACCAGGTGTTTTCCAAATAGGCTATTGAATAGCCGAGTCCAGTGCGTCCCCCAGACGCTTACAACTCGAGATCTCATGCAGAAGGAGAGGTGTTCGTCGACCGAAAAGGTCACTCGTGCGGCGCGAGCCTTAATCTGGAGCGCGTTTCGGGAAGAAGAGTCGTCCCTGCTGCGCGGCTATCCTACTTTCGCCGGGACGAGAGAGCCGATCTTGGCACCTGCAGGAGCAGGCACTTCGTGGTAGCTCTCGGCGGTGGCCGTCTCGGGGGTTTCCACGAGGGCAAGTTCGACGGTGCCGACGCGAGAGGCGCGGTCGGCGGCGGCGAGCTCGTCGGAAAGCGCGCGCAGGCGGGCGGTGCGGGCGGCCTTCGCCTCGGGCGGCACTTGGTCTGCACGGGCGGCCGCGGGCGTTCCCTCTCGCTTGGAGTAGGGAAACACGTGGATCTTCGAGAAGCCGACGTGGCGAGCGAGCGCGCAGGTGTCCTCGAAGTCCTCATCGGTCTCGCCGGGGAAGCCCACGATGATGTCGGTGGTCAGCGCGATGGAGGGGACGCTCGCCCGCAGGAAGTCGGCCAGCTGGCGGAACTCGTGGGCGTCGTAGGGGCGCGCCATCTCGCGCAGCACCCGGGACGAGCCGGACTGCAAGGGCAGATGAAGATGGCGGCAGATGCGGCCCTCAGCCTCGGCGAGGAGAGAGACGAACTCGCCGGTCACGTCCATAGGCTCGATGGAGCCGATGCGGAAGCGGCAGGGAGGCTCGCCCGCGCCGTGCAGATCGGCGGTGGCCGTTAGAAGGCGGCGACATAGGTCGGTCAGATCCGTCCCGCCGTCGTCGTAAGAGCCCAGGTTGATGCCGGTGAGTACGACCTCGCGGACGCCGGATTCAGCGAGGGCCACCGCCTCGGCCACCACCTCGTCGGCCGGTCGGCTCGTCGCGCGGCCGCGGGCCACGTGCACGATGCAGTAGGTGCAGGCGTTGTCGCAGCCGTCCTGCACTTTGATGCCGATGCGCGTGCGGCCATCGGCGGGCGATGCCGGGAAAGATTCAGGCGTTTCGCAAGGAGCTGTGCCGCTCATTTCCAACTCGCTGAGATAGAGATCCGCGCCTGCCTTGGGTACGACAACGACGCGATCATCCATAGCGGCGAAGGTCTCCGACGAGAGCTCGCTCGCGCATCCCGTGACGACGACGCGTGCGCCGTCGTTGGTCGACAGGGCATGGCGCACGGCCTTGCGGGTCTTCTTCTCGGCCTCGCCGGTGACCGTGCAGGTGTTCACGACGATGAGATCGGCCGCCGCCTCTCCAACGGGCACTCCCCCGCGTTCCGCGAGCAGCCGCTCGAAACCGTCGGCCTCCACGCGGTTCACCTTGCAGCCCAAGTTCACGACCGTGTAGCCGAAGAGGACCCTACCCACGGTTGCCCTCGTAAGTGGGAGAGGGCCGATTCCCCATGCCGCCCAGCTCGTAGAGCACCAGCGCCGGGGCCACGATGCCGGCGGTCTCGGTGCGCAGGATGGACGGGCCCAGGGTCACGAGGCGCGCGCGGGCGTTGCAGCCGAGAAAGCAGCGCACCTCCTCCTCGGCGAGGCCCCCCTCAGGGCCCACGACCACGGCGATGCGGGCGTCAGCGGCCGGCGTGCACGTCGCGAGGAGCGCATCGTGCACGGCTTCGCTCAGACTCGCTGTCTCGGGCGCCTCTTCCCAGCACACGAGCACGGCCGTCGCCTGGCCGAGCATCGCGGCCGCCTCGCGCACGGAGACGGGCTCGACGACCTCCGGCACCCGGGCCTGCCCCGATTGCATGGCTGCGTTTTTGGCGATGGCCCGCCACCGCTCCGTCTTCGCAGCCGCCTTCTTGCCGTCCAGCTTCACGATGGAGCGGGCGCAGGCAAGGGGGACGAAGGCCGCCACGCCTACCTCGGTGGCATGGCGGATGACGGTCTCCATCTTGTCGCCCTTGGCCAGGCCCTGCAGCAGAATCACTTGCGGGCCGGCCTCGCTCGCGTCTTCATGACGCGCAATGGACACGAGCGGCAGCTCGTCCGCAAAATCGACGATCTCGCATTCGAAGTAATCCTGGTCGGCGTCGATCACGGCGATGTGCTCCCCCGCCGCCAGCCGGAGCACCCGCGCGTGCTTCGCGTCGTCGAGTGCCAGGCGCAGCGGGAACACTGCCTCCGTTTCGGCAGCGAGCACTTGGTTTTCCAGGAAGAAGCGCGGCAACGACATGATCAGTAGTCCTACTCGAAAATGTCGCGGAGCTTCTGCAAGGGCGAGCGCTTCTCCTCGTTCACGTCCTCGCCCATCTCCTCGGCCAGCTCCTCCAAAAGCTCGCGCTCGCGCTTGGAGAGCTTCTTCGGCACCTCCACGGCGATGTGCGCGAACAAATCGCCGCGAGCGTCGCTTTTCAGGCGCGGCATGCCGAAGCCCTTCACGCGCACGATCTGGTCGTTCTGACAGCCCTCGGGGATGGCAACCGTGACCTTCTCGTCCTCGTAGATGCCGTCGATTTCGATATCGGCGCCGAGCGCCGCCTGCACCATGGGAACCACGAGCTTGCAGTGCAGGTTGTCGCCGTCGCGCTCGAAGAACTCGTCGGGGGCGATGCGCACGGTGACGATGAGGTCGCCGGCCGGCGCACCCTGCATGCCCGCTTCGCCGAAGCCGTGGATGCGCAGCTGCTGGCCGTCGCGGATGCCCTTGGGGATCTCCACCGAGACGCGCTGGCGGTCGGGCACGCGCCCCTGGCCCTCGCACTCGGGGCACGGGTTGTCGATGACCGTGCCGGTGCCGTGGCAGGCGGGGCACGTGGTGGCCGATTGCATGTCGCCCAAGAAGGTGTGCTGCACGGTGACGACCCGACCGGTACCGTGACATTCCTCGCAGGTCACTTCCTTGCCGTCCTCGCCCAGGCCCGTGCCGTCGCAATCGGGACACGGCGCCAGGCGGTCGTACACGATCTCCTTCTTCTCGCCGGTCGCCGCCTCTTTCAGCGTGATGCGGATGCCCACGCCCATGTCGCGGCCGTCCTTGCGCACCTGGCGGCCGCCTGCGGCCGCGCCGCCGAAGAAGGTGGAGAAGATATCACCCATGCCGCCGAAGCCGCCACCGAACAAGTCCTCGAAATCGATGCCGACGCCGCCGTAGGGGCCGCCGCCACTCGCCGCGCCGGGAATCGTGCCAAAGCGGTCGTACTGGGCCTTCTTCTGGGGGTCGGACAGCACGTCGTAGGCCTCGTTCAGCTCCTTGAACTGGTCTTCGGCATCCGGTGCCTTGTTCACGTCCGGGTGCAGCTCCCGCGCCCTATGGCGAAATGCTTTCTTGATCTCGGCTTCGGAGGCGTCGCGGGAGACGCCGAGGATTTCGTAGAGGTCCTTAGTTGCGGCCATGATAGGTGAATCTTGCCTTTCTTCGTTCGTTCTTCCGTATTCTTGGGTAACGCACGTCTACTCGCCGTGCAGCGCGCACTGGGCGGCGCGGACGGCGCGGATGGCGCGCTCGTAGTTCATGCGGGTGGGGCCGATGACGGCGACGACGCCCTCGGACTCGCCGCGCCCATAGGGGCAGGCCACGATAGAGACACCGGCGAGCTCCGAGGCGGGGTTCTCGTGCCCGATGCGCACCATGACCGGCCCCCCTTCCGCGGCGGCCTCGTCGAAGGTGTTCAGCAGCACGCGGTCGTCCTCCAGCACTTCTATGACCGGCAGCAGGGCCTTCGAATCGCTGAACTCCGGCTGGCGCAGAAGCGCCGAGACACCGAGGCTGTGGGCACGAGCGCTTTCGGACTCGCCCAAGCATTCTATGACCTCGTCGATGATGAGCTGCACGAGCGGGTCGCTGAGGGCCTCTACGGTGCCGGCGTCCATGGAGCGGCGCACGTCGCGGGCCGAGTGCCCGGCGAGCACCCGGTTCAGCAGGTTCTGGGCACCTGCCAGCTCGTCGGCGGAGACCTCGTCGGCGAAGGTGACCGTGCGGTTGACCACCTGGCCGTCCTCGGCCACCACGATGACGATGGCCTGCCAGGGCGAAAGCGACACCAGCGTGATCTGACGAATGCGGCCCGCGAGCACCGAGGGCGCCATGACAATGGACAGGCAGTTGGTGAGCCGCGCGAGGGCCGCCGAGGTGCGTTCCATGAGCGCGTCCAGCTCCGAGGCCGAGGCGCGCAGCTCGTCAACCATGGCCTGGTGCGGGCGCTCCTCCTCGGCCAATCCCGACGAGAGCAGCTCGTCGACGAAGGTGCGGTAGCCGGCGTCGGTGGGCACGCGCCCGGCAGAGGTGTGCGGCTGCTGGATGAAGCCGGCGTCTTCCAGAGCAGAGAGGTCGTTGCGCACCGTGGCGGGGCTCACGCCCAGGCGGTGCCGCTCGGTCAGGGTACGCGAGCCCACGGGGAGCGCGTACTCGATGTAGTCCTCGATCAGCGCGCGCAGCACTCTCTGGCGCCTCTCCGACAGCATATCCGCTCCTCTCGCCTTCCCGCCTCGTCCCGCGCGTCGGGCGCGGAACCTTCCGTTGTTGACGCCATTTTAGCAACCGCAAGGCGAGAGTGCTAATGGAAGCGCCCATCTCGACGCAAGCGACACACAACCGCCGACAGAAGGCGGCTGTGCCCCTGGTGCACTGCTTCTGTAGGGGCAGACCTCGGTCTGCCCTCTTCGAGAGGATCGCCCGTTCTCGAGCGGCGGTGCTTGCACCGCCCTCCCGAGAAAGAAAGATTTTCGGCGTTGAGAAGGGGCGACCAAGGTCGCCCCCTACGGAGGTGGTATGCGAAGCAGGGACGATGGGTTGGCTTACGGGGCGAGGTCGAGGAGGCGGCCGTAGAGCTCATTGCCACAGAGCCAGCCGGCGTCGGTGGGGCGCCAACGGCCGTCCGCGTGTTCGACCAGGCCCAGGTCGGCCAGTTCATCGAAGGCGACGAGGACCGAGCCGCCCTCGGTCTCAAAGGCCGCTGCGGCCAACCGCGTGCCCCCACCCGTTTCGGTGCCGTCGATGACCGCCGCCGCCCGCGCCACCCGCTCGTCGGAGACGCCGCGGGCCATGCGCATGCCCAGCATGAGGTCTTCGGCGGCCATCTGCCGCGCGTCCAGGTCATCCACCACCTGTCCGTCCTGCACCCGCATGCGACGCTCGGCGTTCTGGGTCATGGTGACGGCCGAGCGCCCCAGCCCCAGGTAGGGCTTGCCCGTCCAGTAGGCCGTGTTGTGGCGGCTCTCGAACCCGGGCCTCGCGTAGCTTGCCACCTCGTAGCGGTGAAAGCCCGCGTCCTCCAGGATGCGCTGAGCCTCCTCCATGGCCGCCGCTTCCGCATCCTCGTCGGGCTCGAGCATCTCGCCCCGCATAATGGCGGCATCGAAGGGCGTATGGGGTTCAATGGTCAGCGGGTACACCGACACATGGTTCGCGCCGAGCGCCACCGCCTCCCGCACGCTTTCCGCGAAGGACTCCTCGCTCTGACCCGGGATGCCGCACATCAGATCCACCGATACGTTCTCGAAGCGCTCCTGGGCCGCGCGCACCGCCGCCCGGGCAGCCTCGGCGTCGTGGGCGCGGCCCAGGATGCGCAGCCCCTCGTCGTCGAAGGACTGCACGCCAAGGGAGAGCCGGTTCACCCCGAGCGCCCAGATATCCCGCACCATGGGCGCCGTAAGACTTTCGGGGTTCGCCTCCATCGTGCACTCGACCTCGGGTTCGAGATGCATCGACATCGACAGCGCATAAAGAAGCATCGAAAGTCGTCTCATGCCGATATAGCTCGGCGTCCCCCCGCCCAGATACACCGTCTCAATGGCTCCGAGCTTCCCCTCCCTCGAGGCTCGGCGAATATCCATCACGAGCGATTCCACGTACTCGTCAATAATCGGCGAGTCCCGTTCTACCGCCGAAGTGGCGAAATCGCAGTACCCGCACCGCTTCACGCAGAACGGAATATGCAGGTACAGTGCTTTATAAGGGTCATAAGCCACGACAGACCTCTCTTTCCGGCTGGGTAGTCCGACGATAGGAGGCGTTGCAACCGAGCGAGTTCCGCAGACGGTGTCGAAGGCGCGGCGATATGCGGGAAATTGAACCCTGTCGCCTTCGATACCGGCGAAGACTGTCTGAGCGAATTGCAATGCCTCCTAGCGTCGGACGGACAACCCTGATGCGAGATGGACAGCAGGAAATCGGAGCGATATTGGCGCGAGACGGACAAATCACGAACGCTCCCGGGCAATCTCCAGAAGCTCGTCGAACACCGCGTCGAAGTCCGAAAGCGTTGTGCAGTAGTTGATGCGGCCGCGGGCTTGGGCGGCGCCGGGGAGACCCGCCATGTACCACATGGCGTGCTTGCGCATGCGCACGATGTTGCGCCCCTCGCGATGGGTGAGCAGCTCCGCATGGCGGCGCGCCATGGCAATGCGTTCCTCAACCGTGGGCGGCGCAGGTTCGGGTTCGCCGGCAAGAGCGGCCTGAACCTGGGAGAACAGCCATGGGTTGCCCTCGGCGCCCCGGGCGATCATCACCGCGTCGCAGCCGGTCTCGACCGCCATGCGCATGGCGTCGGCTCCGCTGCGGATGTCGCCGTTGCCCACGACGGGCACGGACACCGCCTCGCGCACGCGAGCGATGACGCCCCAGTCGGCACTCCCCCGGTACAGCTGCTCGGCGAACCGCCCGTGCACCGTGACCCCGTCGGCCCCGGCCTCCTCCATACGGCGCGCGAAGGCCGGCGCCGTCTCGTCGCCTTCCGCCCAGCCCCGGCGGAACTTCACCGTGACCGGATGCTCCACGACGCCCTTCACGGCCCGCACGACGGAGGCGGCCAGATCGGGCTCCTTCATAAGAGCCGAGCCGTCCCCCTTCGACACGATCTTACGGGCGGGACACCCCATGTTAATGTCCAGGTAGGCCAGGCTCTCCCCCATTTCGTCCTCGATCCAGGCGGCCTGGGAGGCCATCACCTCCGGCTCGTGGCCGAACAGCTGCACGGCCACCTGGGACTCGCCGCCGGCGAGCGCCAGCAGATGCCGCGTCTTCTCGTTGGCAAAGGAGAGCCCCTTGGCTGACACCATCTCCGTGAAGGCCATGTCGGCCCCCGCCTCGCGGCACAGCGTCCGGAAAGCGATGTCGGACACACCGGCCATGGGCGCCAGCAGCACCCGGTATTTCCCGAAGAGTCCCTCCACAGCTACAGAATCCCGAACAGCAAAAGCCCGATGAGCACGATGAAACCGAGCACGAACAGAAGGCACCCGACGCCCACGAAGGTCTTGGACGTGCCGCTCATGCCCATGCGCTCCCGCTCCTCGGTGATCTTCTTCTCGTCGAAGGGGTCGTTGATCCAGTCGTAGTCTTCTTGTTCCTTGGCCATCGGTGCTTCTTTCGACTGCTGCGTTTAACGGTGTAGAATGAGCATAGTTTAATGGATGCGCGCCGCGGTCGCGGCAAGATCACAAGAAGAGGAGACGATCGTGAAGGTACTGCTCATCAACGGGAGCCCGCGCTGGAAGGGCAACACGAACCGGGCGCTGGAGGAAGCGGCCGCCGCCCTTGAGGCCGAGGGCGTGGAAACCGAGCTCGTCTGGATCGGCAACAAGGAGATCCGCGGGTGCATCGCCTGCGGCATTTGCGGCAAGACCGGCGATAAGCACTGCGTGTTCGCCGAGGACTGCTGCAACGAGCTCATCGCCAAGGCCGCCGAGTGCGATGGCTTCATCGTGGGGTCGCCGGTATACTACGCCGGTATGGCCGGATCGCTGCGGGCGCTCATGGACCGCATGTTCTACGCCGGCGGCACGAACTTCCGCATGAAGCCGGCCGCCGGCGTCGCTGTGGCGCGCCGGGCCGGGGCCATCGAGGCGGCCGACCAGATCAACAAGTACTTCCAGATCAACTGCCAGCCCATTGTGTCCAGCTCCTACTGGAACATTGCCTACGGGCGCAACCCCGGCGAGGCGCAGGGCGACGGCGAGGGCCTGCACACCATGCGCGTGCTCGGCCGCAACATGGCCTGGATGCTCAAGTGCATCGAAGCGGGCCGCGCCGCCGGCATCAACCCGCCCGAGCTTGAGCCCAAGGTGATGACCAACGTCGTCCGCGAGGACCTGCTGGAGGGATAGGCTTTTCCCCTACTCATCCACCTTCAAAATGGCCATGAAGGCCTCCTGGGGCACTTCCACGTTGCCGATGGCCTTCATGCGCTTCTTGCCGGCCTTCTGCTTCTCCAGAAGCTTGCGCTTGCGGGTGATGTCGCCGCCGTAGCACTTGGCGAGCACGTCCTTGCGCTTGGCCTTCACGGTCTGGCGCGCGAGCACCCTACCTCCGATGGCCGCCTGGATGGGCACCTCGAACATCTGGCGCGGGATGATCTCCTTCAGCTTGTCGCAGAGCACGCGCCCGCGGTCGTAGGCCTTGTCCTTGTGCACGATGAACGACAGGGCGTCGATGGGCTTGCCCGACAGCAGGATGTCCAACTTCACGAGCTGCGAGGGCTTGTAGCCGTCCATCTCGTAGTCGAGGGACGCGTAACCTTTGGTGTTCGACTTCAGCTTGTCGAAGAAGTCCAGGATGAGCTCGGATAAGGGGATCTCCCAGAGCATCTCGACGGTGGTCTGGGAGAGGTAGTTCATGGTGACGAAGTTGCCGCGCCGACCCACGGCCAGATCCATCACAGCGCCCACGTAGTCGGGCGGGATGAGGATCTTCGCCTTCAGATAGGGCTCTTCCACGTGATCGATGGAGCCGGGGTCGGGCATCTCCTGGGGCGAGTGGAGCGACACCATCTCGCCGCCCTTGAGGTACACGTGGTACTCCACCGAGGGCGCCGTGGCCAGAAGGTCCAGCCCGAACTCGCGCTCCAACCGCTCCTTGATGACCTCCATGTGCAGAAGTCCCAGGAAGCCCACGCGGAAGCCGAAGCCGAGGGCGTGGGAGGTCTCGGGCTCCCACACGAGCGCCGGGTCGTTCAGCGACAGCTTCTCCAGCGCCTCCTTCAAAGGCTCGTACTGGTCGCCGTCGATGGGAAAGAGACCTGTGAACACCATGGGCTTCGCCTCACGGTAGCCGGGAAGCGGCTCGTTCACGCCGCCGTCGGCCACGGTGATGGTGTCGCCCACCTTCACCTGGCTCACGTCCTTGAGGCCCGTGACGAGGTAGCCCACCTCGCCCACATAAAGCGCCTCCTCGGGCACCTCCTGGGGGTGCCGCGCGCCAACCTCTTCCACGAGCGTTTCCGTGCCCGTGGCCATCATGCGGATCTTGTCGCCCTTCTTGATGTGCCCGTCGACCACACGGATGAGGGCCACCACGCCGCGGTAGGCGTCGAAGTAGCTGTCGAAGATGAGCGCGCGCAGGGGCGCCTCCCCGTTGCCCGTGGGGGCAGGGATATTGTAGACCACGGCTTCCAGAAGATCGTGGACGCCCTCGCCGGTCTTGCCCGAGGCGAGCACCGCGTCGTCGGCGGGAATGGCCAGGCCATCTTCGATCTCGGCCTTCACGCGCTCGGGCTCCGCGGCCGGCAGGTCGATCTTGTTGATGAGCGGGATGATCTCCAAATCGGCGTTCATGGCGAGCATCGCGTTGGCCACCGTCTGCGCTTCCACGCCTTGGGTGGCGTCCACCACGAGCACGGCTCCGTCGCAGGCGGCCAAGCTGCGGGAGACCTCGTAGGTGAAGTCCACGTGGCCCGGCGTGTCGATGAGGTTCAACTGGTAGGTCTCGCCGTCGTCTGCGGTGTAGCTGACGCGCACGGCCTGGCTCTTGATGGTGATGCCGCGCTCGCGCTCGATATCCATGGAGTCGAGTAGCTGGGCCTGCATGTCGCGCTTGGCCACCGTGCCCGTGAGCTCCAGGATGCGGTCGGAGAGCGTGGACTTGCCGTGGTCGATGTGCGCGATGATCGAGAAGTTGCGGATATGGGAAAGCTCGTGGGTCATAATGTCTTTCTTATCGGCGGCGGTCTTACCGGGCGAGCGGGCCCGCGAGGCCCCTCTCCCCTCCCAATGTGTGCGTCTCGCGAAGATTCGGGGCCGCAAGACCACTTTCTTCGCCGCGCTCACGGGAATCTTTGGTATTCTACCGCATTGTGTATCCAGCGATACGTGCACGCGGTGATTCCACCGCCAAATCTGCAGACGTGGCTGCGCTTTAAGATTACGATTGCTGGCGGCTTTCCGAGGCATTCGGTCTCGGGGCTGAGGAAGCGGAGAAATCCCGCCGCTTTCCGATTCGCACGATGGCCCGCAGCGGGGTATACCGCCGCGCGTTCGTGTCGTTGGATACCACCGAAGATGGGAAACGACCGAACCAGAAAGGGCTAGCATTCATGGCTAACATCAAGTCCCAGAAGAAGCGCATCATTACCAACGAGAAGCGTCGTATGCGCAACCGCGCCGTCAAGAGCGAGCTGAAGACCGCCGTCCGTCACGTCAAGGACGCCGTGGCCGAGGGCAACGGCAAGGACGCCTACGCCTTCGCCTGCGAGGCCTGCCGTCTGATGGACAAGGCCGCCTCCAAGGGCGTCATCCACAAGAACCAGGCCGCCAACCGCAAGAGCGGCATCATGCGCCTGGCCAACACCGTGGTGACCGCCGAGGATATCGCCGCTTACGAGAAGCCGGCGCCGAAGCCGCAGAAGACCGGCTCCAAGAAGGCCGAGGCCAAGGCCGCCCGCAAGGCCGCCATGGCCGCCGCTTCCGAGGAGAAGGCGAAGCGCCGCGAGAAGCAGCTGAAGGAGGAGAAGAAGGCCGCCGAGCGCAAGGCCAAGGAGGCCGAGGAGGCCGCCAAGGCCGAGGCTGAGGCCGCTGCCGCCGAGGCTGAGGAGGCTCCGGCCGAGGAAGCCGCCGAGTAGCCTGCGCGCTCCGCTGACTTCGCGATCCGAAGCGCCGTCCCGTTTGGGGCGGCGCTTTTTCATGGGATCAACCTGCCTACAAGACGGCGGTTTTCCGTTGCAGGAACGAACCCTTTATTTACAATAGAAAACGAGACACGAAACCGCCCGATGAGGGCCCAGCGCGGAAGGAGCCAACATGGCAGAGACGGTCGGAGCCCGCGAGCGGGGGCGCATCACGCCCGACGAGGGCGCAGTGCTGGCGGCGGAGACGGCCCGCAACGCCGAATTCGGCAAGCCGGTGCTCATCTACCCCAACCTCTACCTGGTGCGCGTGCCCCTTCCCCACAACCCGCTGCACGCCCTCAACTCCTATTTCATTTTGGACGACGACGGCACCACCACCATCGTGGACGTGGGCTTCAACCATCCGGATTGCGAGCAGGCCCTAAGCGATGCCCTGGCCGCCCTCGGGCGCTCCTGGGACAAGGTGCAGGTGGTGCTCACCCATTCGCATCCCGACCACACGGGCAACCTCGACCGCATTTGGCGCGAGGGCATGCCGGTGCTCGCGAACCTGCACTCCTTCCAAGAGGTGAAGAACCTCATGGAGATGGAGGGCAACGTCTATGGTCCGCTGCTCCTTCAAGCGGCCACTTCCGAGCAGCAGCAAGACATGACCTTCGGCGAGGAGGGGCCGCGTTTGCACGTGTCGGCGGAGCTTCTGCCGCTTTCCACCTACCCGATCATGACGTATCTGGCCGATGGCGACTGCCTGAGTCTCGGCGAGTTCGAGTTCGAGGTGATCGAGACGCCGGGCCACGATCCCTGGCACATCTGCCTCTACGAGGCCGCCCACAAGATCCTCCTGTCCGGCGATCATGTTCTGGAGCGCATCACGCCGTCGGTATCGTCGTGGTTTTCTGCCTACAACGCATTGGCGGAGTTCCTGGATAGCCTTGAGAAAGTGAGGGGCTACGATGTCGATCTGGTACTGCCGGCCCACGGCAAGCCCTTCACCGGCATGGGCGAGCGGGTCGACTTCCTCATCGAGCACCACCGCAAGCGCTTGGAGGAGATCTACGAGCTGGTGGCCGGCGGTCACGACGACATCGTTCAGATTTCCCAGCATGCCACGTGGCGCTACCCCGATTGGAAGAGCTGGCCGCTCGATCAGAAGTACTTCTCCATGGGCGAGACGCTGGCGCATCTCATCTACCTTGTGCGCGAGGGCCGCATCCTGCAGGGAATCTGCGGGCATGAGTACTACTTCCGCATGCCCTACGACCGCAAGAACCTGGCCTTGGCGCCGGGGCGGCTAGCTAGCGCTTGAGGGTTTCCACGAGCCAGCGGTAGAAGACCTCGTCGGGATCGCTGCCGCTCTTCATGGCCTGCTCGGCGTCGCGAGAAGAGGCGAGCGCCCGGCGCAGCTCCTCGGGACGCCATTGGCGCGCCCACGCGCCGTGGTTCTTCACGCGCCAGTCGGGCGCGCCGAGGGCCTTGGCGAGACCGCGCGGGTTGCCGCGACGGGCCATGGACTGGGCCGCCATGAGCTCGCGCAGCCGCGTGGTGCACAGAGCTATGAGCACATGGGGCGAGGTGCTCTCCATCTTGGATCTGAGGGCGAGACACTTTCCGAGGTTTCGCTCGGCGAAGGCGGCTGTGAAATCCCACGGCTTCACCTCGGAAGTGCGGGCTACCAGCGCGCGCACCTCGCGCTCCCCCACCCCCTCGCCGGTGCCGTGGGCCAGGGCGATCTTCTTCAGCTCGTTGTCGAGGTGCACGGTGTTCTCACCCACGAGCTCCACCAGAGCCGAGGCCGCCCCCTCGGTAAGCGTGATGCCGTGGGTGCAGGCCATGGCGCGGACGCGCTTGGGCAGCTCCCAGCTCTTGGGCGGGGCACAGTCGATGACGGCCTTGGGGCCAGCGGCGGCGAGGGCCTTGTACAGCCGCGTGTTCCGGGCGAGCTTCTCCGCCTCGCAGGCGAGCACCGTGGTGGCGCTGGGAGCCTTCAGGTAGTTGACGAGCTCCTCGGCGTCGGCCTTCTTCAGCTTGTCGACGTTGCGCACGTAGACGAGGCGCACGGGGCTGGCGAAGGGCATGGTGTTGCAGGCCGCGGCGATGGCGGCGCCCTCGGCCGACTCCCCGTCGAACTCGTCGGAGTTGAAGGCCATATCGCCCATCGTGCCCAGGCGCGCCTTGAGACGGGCGATGACCGCCTCGCGCTTGAGGGCGTCCTCTCCCACGGCCAAATAGGCGGGAAGGAGATCGGTATGTTGGCTGTCGCTCATAACCCCATTGTACCCCATCGCCCGCACTACCCCTGCCTTTGCGCGGAAACCGTGAGCGTATCTTCGGAAAACGCCACGACCACATCCCCCGCCTCGTCGCTGCAGTAGGTGGCGCATCCCGACGCGTCCAGCAGGTCGAGCACCTCCCGGGACGGATGCCCGTAGCGGTTGTGCTCCCCGACGCCGATGAGCGCCACAGCGGGCGAGAGCCGCTCGGCCAAAGAGGCATCGAGGCTCTTCTTCGAGCCGTGGTGCCCCACTTTCAGCACGTCCACACCGCCGGCTGGCAGCCTGTCGGACAGCTGACCCAGCTGCTCGGCCTCGGCATCGCCCGTGAACAGGGCCGTCCACTCCGCCGCGCCGTCGCCATCGCCGTCCCAGAAGGCGAGCAGGCAGAGACTGTCGGCGTTACCTCCATCGTCGGCCAAACGTTCCGGCCACAGCACCGTCAGCGAGAACCGGCCACAGCGCACCGTGTCACCCAAGGAGAGCTCGACGAGGTCGTCGGCCAGTCCCTCCGCCTCCGCTGCCTCCATCAGCTCGGCGCAAGCCCGGCAACCGCAAGCGGGAAGGCCCTCGGGCACCAAGAGCGCCGCAGCCGGCGCCACATCCCCGAGCACCGGGAGCGAGCCGCAGTGGTCGTCGTCGCTGTGGGTGACGGCCACGGCGTCGAGGCGCCCCACCCGCTGGCGGGCCAAGGCGGCCTTCAACAGGGCATCCTGGTTGCCCGTGTCTATGAGCAGCACGTTTTCGCCGCTGCGCACGATAAAGGCATCGCCTTGGCCCACATCGAGCATGACGATGGCGTCGGGGGCCATGCCGAAGGGAAAACGAAGCAGACCGAGGATTAGGGCGGCGCCGGTTACCGCCGCCGTCAGGCCCCTGATGCTCACTCGCGGCCACCAGGCCCACAGTGCGAGGCAGAGCCCGCAGGAGAGTGCTGCGGCCGCCAAAGGGACGGCGTCGATGGGAAGGCACGTGCCCGAAAGCGACGCGAGGGCATCCACGACGAGGGACAGCGGCGCGCAGGCTGTGCTGGCAACGCCGATGAGCCACGGCGCGGCGACGGGAACGAGGCAGGCGGCGAGCACGGCGACGAATCCGACAAGGCATGCCAGGGCGAACAGAGGACTTGCGACCAGATTGGCCAGCGGCGACAGCAGCGGCAGCTGGGAGAAGAGCGCCGCCGCATAGGGCTGGGTCGCCAAGGCTGAGGCGCCGGTGAGAGCGATGGGGTCGCCCACGACCCTCTTCAAACGCGGATGCCCTGCGAAGGCCGAGGACAGCAGCGGGGCGAACAGAACGATCCCCAAGGTAGATCCGGCCGATAGGGCCAAGGAGACCGAGAGTGCGGCAGACGGGTCGATCCCGACGAAGAGCAAAAGGCACAGTCCCAGCGCGCTCAGGGCTGAATTGCGGCGATCGGTCCAGAGGGAGAACAACCCCGTCGCAGCCATGATCGCGGCCCGCAGCGCTGAGACGGGCATCCCGGTGAAGGCGACATAGCCAATGAGGAACAGGGCGCTCGTCAGCGCAGTTGCCCGGCGTCCGCATCTCAGCAGCCTCAGTCCTCCCGCTACGAACAGGGACACGATGGAGAGGTGCGCCCCCGATACCGCCACGAGATGGGCCAGCCCCACGGCCTTGAAGCAATCGTAGAGCCCCGATTCCTCGATGGCCGGCCGCCAACCGCACACAAGAGCCTGAAGAAGCGGTGCGTTGCCTCCCCCGTGCGCGTCGATGAGATCCAAGGCGCGTTGCCTCAGGGAGACGAAAGGGGTGCTGTCAAGCGATCTCTCCTCTGAGGGGAAATCGCTTCCGCTCACGGTGAGAGAGGCCGCCAGCCCAGCGCCCCAATAGTATTCCGCCGCAGTCTCCGAGGGCGGACGAAGCGCTCCGGCTACCGTCAGCGATTGTCCTTGGAGCAGCGCCGCATCCTCGGGCAAGTTGAGCCGCGCCCGCAGCGTGCGACCATCCTCGCAGGAGAGCCGAGCCTCGGCGTGCCAGCCGAAGTCCCCCCGACGGGCATCCTCGGTGAGCTCGACGCGCCAGGCCGCCGAATCCGAACTGCGCCCTTCGGCATCCGCGAGCGCCATGGAGCCGCGAAGGGCACCGCCCCAGAAAGCGCAGAGAGCCACGGAGGCCAGCACGGCGAGCGCTGCCAGAACCCCGAGCGGGACACCGCCGGCTCGGACCCCTCGCAAGATGCGAGGGGCGAGCAGTGTCGCAAGGCCGAGGGCGGTCGTTCCCGCGACAGGGAGAATTTGAGCAGGAACAAGGCGCAAGGGCGGCCAGAGCAGCGCCGTCGTCGCCCACAGAACGAGCCCCGCCACGAGCAAAGGCGGCAGGGAGGGGCGCGGCGGCCGGCTGTCGGTCTCGCCCCTCACAGGCACAGCCGATCTCGCATGGCCGAAAGCTTCTTCTCGCCGATCCCGGACACCCGCGTCAAATCGTCGATGGACTTAAACGGCCCGTTCGCCTCGCGATCAGCGATGATCTTCTCCGCCGTTGCCGCCCCGACGCCCTTCAGGGTCTCAAGCTCCTCCGCCGTGGCCGTATTGATGTTGACGAGGCCGTCGTCTCCCGAAGGAGACAGGCCGCCGGAAGCCTGCGAGCTGGAGGATGCCGTCCGATCGGCCGCGCCCGAGGATGCCGCCTGATCGTCGACACGCGACGGGATGACGATCTGCTGACCGTCCTGCACCTCCTGGGCCAGGTTCACCGCGTCGGTCCGCGCCTCGTCGGTGGCTCCTCCTGCCGCCGTCACGGCGTCTATGACGCGACTGCCCGCCTCCAAATAGTAGACGCCCGGCGCCGCCACGCAGCCGTCCACATGGATGCAGACGCGCCTCGCCGTAGCATCGCCTCCCGCAGGGAGCACCACGTCCTCCCCGTCCGCGGCCGGCGGCGCCGGCGAGGTGTCGCTGCCGCCGCCGGCCCCATCGGCTCTCGCCTCCTCCTCTCCAGCATCTTCCGCCGACTGCGCCGCCGTCTCGTCGCTCGCCGCCGTCACCTCGATGCCGCTGCCGGGCGACGTCGCGAAGGCGAAAACGGCGAGCGCGACCACGAGCGCCAGGACAAGGGCGATGGCGGCGAAGACGGGCCGGGGGACGCGGCTCAGGTGCAGTTTCTCCGCGAGCGATTCCGCGCTGTCTTGAAAGGCCATGGCTCCTCCTTCTCCCGAGTTGGGAAGAGGATACGCGCGCACGACCGTAAAAATGACGCGGGAATGTCCCGATTCGTTCCCCGCGCCGACCCCCATCACATCCCACTTCCGTCCCCTCCGCGCTCCTCGGCGCCATCCGCAGGGGCAGACCGAGGTCTGCCCTCGCAAGGGAGAAAGTCGCGCATGACAAAAAGGGGCGACCAAGGTCGCCCCCTACGAAGGATTTGCAGCTGAAGAGCTTACGGGAACGGCTCTACTCGCGCTTCTTTGGCGGCTTGTAGGCCGGGCAGGCGTAGTCGTGGGGCTCGGCCGCATCGGCGAGGGCGCGCACCCACTCGTCAACCGGAAAAGCCGCCTCGGCCTCGCGCACCGCCTCCAGTTTCGCGTGGGTCTCGGGATTGCGCGGCATGAACAGCGTGCAGCAGTCCGGAGCGTCCATGGACGAGATCTCGAAGGTGCCCAGCTCCTGGGCCGCCTCGATGATCTCCAGCTTGTCCGAGCCGATGAGCGGCCGCAGCACCGGCAGTTCCACCGCGTCGTTCGTGGCGCGGATGTTGTCCAAGGTCTGCGAGGCCACCTGCCCTAGGCTCTCCCCGGTCACCAGCGCGCCAGCCCCTTCCCGCCGCGCCAGCTCCTCGGCCACGCGGAACATGAGGCGCCGGTACAGGATGACCCGCAGAGACGGCGGACAGGAGAGGGATATCTCGCGCTGGTAGTCGCCGAAGGGCACCACGTAGACGCGCCCGATGCAGCCGGTGCGCTCGAGCACGTGCGCGATGTCGTCCACCAGGTACTCCGAGGCATCGGAAGTCTGGGGGCGTCCCGAGAAATGGACGCCGATGGGCACGGCGCCGCGGCGGGCCATGCGCCAGGTGGCCACAGGCGAGTCGATGCCCGAGGACAGAAGGCACACCACCTTCCCCGAGGATCCCACGGGTAGGCCGCCGATCCCGCGGACGGATCGCGCGTACACGTAGGCGGTGCCCTCCACTGCCTCGACGCCCACGGTGACGTCCTGGCCCTTCATCTGCACCCGCTTCTCGGGGAACCGCTCGCAGAGCACCTCCCCGATGTCTCGGTTCATCTGCATGGAGTCGATGGGGAACACCGTGTGGTTGCGCCGCGCGGACACCTTGAAGGAGGAGAAGGGCTCCGCCTCGGCCAGGGCGATGCAGGCAGCGCGCCCCATGACCTCGATGTCCAGGTCGCACTTGAAGCCGCAGGATGCGCGGGCCACGCCGGGCACGCCCAGAATGGCATCGGTACACTGGTTGGCCACCTCAAGCGTGGTTCCCTCCCGCAAAATAACGAGCAGGCGGCCGGAGATGCGGTGGATGGTGACAACGGGATACGCGCCAAGAAGCGCCTCCAGGTTCTTCTGAAGGCGCTTCTCGAATACTCCGCGGTTGCGTCCCTTGAGCCCGATCTCGTGATAGTGCACGAGAATGATTCTCTGGAACTCTTCCATTTAGTGGTTTTTCACGTCGATCGACTCAGGATCGTACGAAACCTCGCCACGGGCGATCTCGTTGAAGGCCATGGACAGGGGCTTCGTGTCGGCGGCACGGGCGATTTCCACGGCCGTCTGCAGCTGGATGGCGCGATCGCGCTGGCCGCGCATCATGTCGTTGATGTCGTGGGCGCGCTTGGAAGCCAGCGCGCACAGAAGGAAACGGTCGTTGTCGGTGCGGTCAAGCAGGACGTCGATCTTCGGTTCGATAATGCTCATAGGGCGGATATCCTCTTACTGTTGCTCGGCGATTTCGTTGACGTAAGCGACGAGCTGGCGAGTGGCCTCGTCCAAATCGTCGTTCACAAGCCGATAATCATACTCCATTTTCTGGGAAAGTTCCACCAGAGCGGTGCGCATGCGCATATCCACCACGTCATCGGTCTCGGTGCCGCGCCCGCGCAGGCGCCGCTCCAGCTCCTCGAGCGAGGGAGGCTCGATGAACACGAGGTGCGCCTCGGGCATCTTCTCGCGCACCTGGAGCGCTCCTTGAACCTCGATCTCCAGAATGACCTGGCGTCCCGCCGCCATCTCGCGCTCCACCGAGGCGCGCGGAGTGCCGTAGCAGTTGCCGGAGTACTCGGCCCATTCCAGAAAGCCGCCCTCCTCCGCCAGGCTCAAGAACTCCTCCTTCGTGAGGAAGTAATAGCTGACGCCCTCCTCCTCACCGGGACGAGGGCGCCTTGTGGTGGCGGAGACGGACAACCAAGCGTCGGGCACTTCCTCGAGAAGACGCGCGATGAGCGTTCCCTTGCCGGTCCCGGACGGACCGCTTACGACGAAGAGGTTTCCGTGTCTCATGAATTCCTTTGTGACGTTGACGTTCTACTTGGACAGGCGCGCAAGCAGAGCCTCGCGCTGACGCTCGCCGATACCGCGAATGCGGCGGCTCTCGGCGATCTGCAGCTCCCTCATGATGCGCTCGGCCTTGGCCTTGCCGTAGCCTGGCAGCGTCTCGATGAGCGTGGAAATCTTCATACGGCCCACGACAGGGTCGTCGCGCATATCGAGAACCTGAGCGACGGTGAGCTTGCCCGTCTTCAGCTCTTCTCGTACCTCCGCCCGCTTGATGCGTGCGGCCTTTGCCTTTTCAAGCGCTTCAGCGCGGGCCTCGGGGCTGAGTTGGGGAATTGCCATTTCTGTTCTCCTTCCAGTTCGGGCTGAGGGCATAGTACCACGCATTGATGAGGAATCAACACCTAATTTACTCGGAATCAATAAATGCGGCATTTTTTCCTAATTATCGGCTATACACGGGCCTTATTCAGGGATAAAACGCTTTGGAGCTACTCCAGTTCCGCGGCGATGGCCTCGAAGGCCGCCACGGGATCGGGCGCCTCGGTGATGGGCCGGCCCACCACGATGTGGGAGGCACCGTTCGCGAAGGCCTGGGCGGGCGTTGCCACGCGGCTCTGGTCTCCCAGGGCGGCGCCGGCCGGGCGCACGCCGGGAGTGACGATGAAGGCGTCGGGCCCCAAGATCTCGCGCAAGGCAGCCGCCTCCTGGGGCGAGGCCACCACGCCGGAGATGCCCGCCTCCTTGGCTTGGGCCGCGAGGGCCGCCACCTGCTCGGGCAGGGGCCGGGCGACGCCCGTGGCCGCAAGAGCCTCGGGGCTCATGGAGGTGAGCACCGTGATGCCGAGGGTCGCCGGCACGTCCCCGCCATACTCCGCCGCGCCCTCCTCGGCGCCGCGCTGACCCGCTTCCATCATGGCGGTGCCGCCCACGGTGTGCATGGTGAGCATATCGGCCCCGCTGGCCGCTGCCGAGCGCGCCGCGCCCTGTACCTGATGCGGGATGTCGTGGAACTTCAGGTCGAGGAACACGTTGAAGCCGCGGCGCTTGAACATCTTCACGATGGCCGGGCCCTCCGCGTAGTACAGCGTCATGCCGATCTTGAGCCACTTCGCGTGGCCCTCCAGCTTGTCGGCCAGGGCTATGGCCTCCCAGGCGTCGCAGTCGAGCGCCACGATGACGCGGTCGCGAGCGGGAACGGAATCGAAGGCGGTTAGCATTGCAGGGCTCCTATCAGCTCGTTGACGTCTTTGACGCCCTGGGATTCGCAGTAGTCGATGATGCCGTCGATGACATCCACGGTGGCGGTGGGATTGACGAAGTTCGCCGTGCCCACGGCCACGGCGGTGGCGCCGGCCAGCATGAACTCCACGGCGTCCTCACCGGTCGCGATGCCGCCCATGCCGAGCACCGGCACGGAAACGGCCTGAGACACCTGCCACACCATGCGCAGGGCCACGGGCTTCACGGCCGGCCCCGAGTAGCCGCCCACCACGCGCGCCAGCTTCGGGCGGCGGGTGCGGGCGTCCACGGCCATGCCGAGCAGCGTGTTGATGAGCGAGATGCCGTCGGCTCCAGCGGCCTCGGCGGCCTTCGCGATCTCGGTGATATCGGTGACGTTCGGCGTGAGCTTCACGATGAGCGGGCGCTTCGTGGCGGCGCGGCACAGTGACACCACCTTCTCAACGCTGGGCACATGGCAGCCCATGGTCATGCCGCCGGCGTCCACGTTGGGGCACGAGATATTCACCTCGTAGGCGGCCACGGGGGCCTCCTCCAGCGCCCCGATGACGGCCACGTACTCGTCGAAGCTGTGGCCGGAGACGTTCACCATGGCCGTGGCGCCGATCTCAGCGAGCCACGGCAGCTCGATGTCCTTCAAGTGCGCGACGCCGGGGTTCTGGAGGCCGATGGAGTTCAACATGCCCGAAGCCGTCTCGGCAATACGGGGGCTCGCGTTGCCCTCCCAACCGTTCAAGGACACGCCCTTGGTGGTGACGGCGCCGAGGGCCGCCACGTCCACGAAGTCGTGGTACTCCATGCCGGCTCCGAAGGTGCCCGAAGCCACGGTGACCGGGTTCTTCATGGCCATGCCGCCGAGGTTCACGGACAGGTTGACGCTCGTCTCTTTCGGTTTGCGCTGCATTACCACACCACCTCGCTCGCAGGAAACACCGGGCCGTCCACGCAGGCGCGGCGTTTGCCGTCCACCGTATCGACCACGCAGGACAGGCACGCCCCCACGCCGCAGGCCATGCGTCTTTCCATGGACACCTCGCAGAACACGCCGGCCGCATCCGCCATGCCGGCCACGATCTTCATGAGGGGCTCCGGGCCGCAGCAGGCCACGTAGTCGTAGGGCGCGCCCTCCGCCGCGGCCGCCGCCAGGGCCTCTTCCACGAGCGGCGTACAGAAGCCGGCGCGGCCGTAGGTGCCGTCATCGGTGGAACAGGCCGGCTCGCACCCGAGCACGGCCCCGTAGCGCTCGCGGGCCACCAGCGCGTCGATGGTGGAGGCGCCGAGGATGGCGTCGGTGGCAACGCCCGCCGCTGTCAGCTCCTCGACCAAGGGATACAACGGCGCGCTTCCCACGCCGCCGGCCACAATGAGCGCGCGCTTGCAGCCCTCGGGCGGCTGCCAGCCGCGACCGATGGGACCTATCATCTCCACCGTGTCGACGATCGCGAGCTCTGTCATGTGTTCAGTGCCGAAGCCGAGCACCTGGTACATCATGTCCACCGTGCCCGCCTCCGCATCGGCCGCGTACACGCCGAAAGGGCGCCGCAGGATGTGGGCCTCCATGCCCGGCACCTTCACGTGCACGAACTGCCCCGGCCGCGCCGTCGACGCGATTTCCGGCGCGCGCACGGTCATGAGCCAGATGTTGCACCCCATCTCTTCGTTCACCAGAATGGGCGCGTTCTCGTTACAAAGCGTCATAGGCTCTCCTGTCGCGTCGGCGGAAAAGTGCATTTGGTGATATTCTAACGCATGGTAAATCGATTATCGAATTCGCTACGTCGCAACGAGCAGAAATCCTAGGAGATTTGCATGGAGGAGCAGCCTCTTGCTTTGCTACTCCTCCGATAAGCTTAGAACTACAGCTCTTGCAAAGGCGCCACATCCAGCTCGCCGGCACGGGCGGCTTGCATGCCGGCTATGAGGGCCTGGGCGGCGGCCAGGGTGGTAGCGTAGGTGATGCCGTGGCGCACGGCGGCGCGGCGCAGCTCGTAGCCGTCGTCGCGGGTGGCCACGCCGAGCGGGGTGTTGATCATGAGCGAGATCTCCCCGGCGGCAATGGCGTCCACCACCGAGCTTTTCCCCTCGTGGATCTTGCCGGTCACCTCGCAGGGCACGCCTGAGGCGCGCAGCACGGCCGAGGTGCCCTCGGTAGCTAGAAGCGAGAAGCCGAGGCGCACAAGTTCCCGGGCGATGAAGGCCACGGCGCGCTTGTCCTGGTCGTTCACGGAGATGAAGGCCATGCCGCCCTCAGGCTCGGCGTAGTCGATGGCCATCTGGGTCTTCGTATAGGCCGCCGGGAAACTTTCCGCGATGCCCATTACCTCGCCGGTGGAGCGCATTTCCGGCCCCAAGAGCGCATCGGCCCCCGGGAAGCGGCCGAAGGGCATGACAGCCTCCTTCACGAAGTAGCGGCCCGGCTTCGCGAAATGCTCGGGAAGCTTCAGCGCGGCCAGCTTCTCCCCCGCCATGATGCGGCTCGCGAGCTTCGCTAAGGGCACGCCCGTGGCCTTCGAGATGAAGGGCACCGTGCGGCTCGCCCGCGGGTTGGCCTCGATGACGTAGACGACCCCGTCCTTCACGGCGAACTGGATGTTCACCAGACCGCGCACGCCCAGGGCCAGGGCGATCTTGCGGGCGACGCTCGCCATCTCGTCCTGCACCTTCGCCGACAGCGAGAAGGGCGGCAGGCAGCAGGCCGAGTCGCCCGAGTGGATGCCGGCCATCTCGATGTGCTCCAGGATGCCGCCGATGTACACGTCCTCGCCGTCGCACAGGGCGTCCAGGTCGCATTCCACGGCGCCTTCCAGGAACTTGTCCAGATACACGGGGTGGTCCGGGGAAACGGCGGTCGCCTCGGCCACGTAGCGCGCGAGCCCCGCGTCGTCGTAGACGATGCCCATGCCCCGGCCGCCGAGCACGTAGCTGGGGCGCACGAGCAAGGGATAGCCGATCTCGCGGGCAGCAGAGCGGGCCTCTTCCAGCCCCGAGGCCATGGCCGAGCGTGGGTAGGCGATGTCGAGCGAGTCGAGCAGCGCGGCGAACCGGTCGCGATCCTCGGCCAGATCGATGGCATCCGGGCTCGTGCCCATGATGGGCACTCCGGCCTCTTCCAAAGCGCGGGCCAGCTTCAGCGGCGTCTGGCCACCGAGGGTGACCACCACGCCGTCGGGGTCGGTCGCGTCCACCACATCCATGACGTCCTCGTAGGTGAGCGGCTCGAAGAACAGCATGTCGGAGGTGTCGTAGTCGGTGGAGACCGTCTCGGGGTTGCAGTTCACCATGATGGTCTCGTACCCGGCGTCGGCCAGCGCGTAGCTGGCGTGCACGCAGCAGTAGTCGAACTCAATGCCCTGGCCGATGCGGTTGGGGCCGGCGCCCAGGATGAGCGCCCGCGGACGCGTCTTCTCCGCCACCTCCGACTCGTCAGCGTCGTAGATCTTGTAATGGTAGGCGGTCTTCGTGGGGAACTCCGCCGCGCAGGTGTCCACGGTCTTGAAGGCCGGGCGCACGCCAAGAATCTTGCGGCAGGCGCGCACCGTGCGCTCGTCGGAGCCGGTGAGCACGGCGATCTCGGCGTCGGAGAGCCCGTAGCGCTTCGCTATTTGGAAGGCCTCGGCGTCCATATCCTCCAGGGCGCACCCGTGCAGGGCCTCCTGCACGGCGACCATGTCGGCCATGCGATTGCAGAAGAACATGTCGATAGCCGTGCGCTCGTGCAGCTCTTCCGCGCTCATGCCGCGGCGCAGGGCCTCGGCCGCCAAGAAGATGCGCTCGGCCGTGGGGCGCGAGAGCGCGGCGAAGAGTTCCTCGTCGGTCAACGCCGTCTCCTCCCCCTTCCCGTCGGCCCCGAAGCCGGCGCGGCCCGTCTCCAGGGAACGCAGGGCCTTGCCGAGGGACTCCTCGAAAGTGCGGCCGACGGCCATGACCTCGCCCACGGCCTTCATACGGGTCGTGAGCGTGTCGTCGGCGCCTTGGAACTTCTCGAAGGCGAAGCGCGGGGCCTTCACGACGCAGTAGTCGATGGTCGGCTCGAAGCAGGCCGGCGTGGTGCCGGTCATGTCGTTCACGATCTCGTCCAAGGTGTAGCCCACGGCCAGGCGCGCCGCCGCCTTCGCGATGGGAAATCCCGTGGCCTTGCTGGCCAGGGCCGAGGAGCGCGACACGCGGGGATTCATCTCGATGATTACCATGCGGCCCGTCTCAGGGTGCACGGCGAACTGCACGTTGGAGCCGCCCGTGGCAACGCCCACGCGCTCGAGTACTGCGAGCGACGCGGCGCGCATGCGCTGGTATTCCAGGTCGGTCAAGGTCTGGGCCGGGGCCACGGTGATGGAGTCGCCGGTGTGCACGCCCATGGGGTCCAAATTCTCGATGGAGCAGACGATGATGCCGTTGCCGGCCGCGTCGCGCATGACCTCCATCTCGTATTCCTTCCAGCCCTCGATGGACTCCTCCACCAGCACCTCGCTGGCCGGCGAGAGCTCCAGGCCCTGGGAGACGATGCGCACGAGCTCGTCCACATCGCGCGCGATGCCGCCGCCGGCGCCGCCCATGGTGAACGACGGGCGCAGCACCACGGGGTACCCGAGCTCCTCGGCGATGGCGAGCGCGTCTTCCACGGAGTAGGCGTAGCCGGCCCGCGAGACCTCGATGCCGAGGTCGGCCATGCACTCGTTGAAGAGCTTGCGGTCCTCGCCGCGCTCGATGACGTCCACGTCGCAGCCGATGAGCTCCACGCCGTAGCGTTCCAGCACGCCGGACTTGGCCAGTTCCACGGCCGTGTTCAGGCCCGTCTGGCCGCCGAGGGTGGGCAGGCACGCATCGGGCCGCTCCTTCGCGATGACCTTTTCCACGAAGGCCGGCGTGATGGGCTCCACATAGGTGGCGTCGGCCAGCTCCGGGTCGGTCATGATGGTGGCCGGGTTCGAGTTCACGAGAATGACCCGGTAGCCCTCCTCGCGCAGCACCTTGCAGGCCTGGGCGCCGGAGTAGTCGAACTCGCAGGCCTGGCCGATGACGATGGGGCCGCTTCCGATAACGAGAATGCTCTTGATGTCCTCGCGCTTGGGCATTTACGCCACCTCCCCTTCCGCGGTGCTTCCGAACTTCCAACCGGACAGGCGGTCGGTTGCGATGTCGATATCCAGGTAGTCATCGCGCCCCTCCATAAGGCGCGCGAAGGCGGTGAACAGGTAGTGGGCGTCGGTGGGACCGGGGGCCGCCTCCGGGTGGTACTGCACGCTGAAGGCCGGCACGTCCAGGAAGGCGAAGCCCTCGGCGGTGCCGTCGTCGAGGTTCACGTGCGTCAGCCGGATGCGCCCGAAGCGCTCGTTGGCCACAACGGGGGCAATGCCGCGCCGGCCCCATTCGCGCAGGTCTTCCACGTGCTCGGTCGCACCTCCGGAGAGCTCGGGCACAAGCGCGCCGAGGCTCTGGAAGCAGGGGCAGAAGCCGTGGTTCTGGGCCGTTACCTCCACGCGGCCGGTCAGCAGGTTCTGCACCGGGTGGTTGCCGCCGTGATGGCCGAACTTCAGCTTGTCGATTTCCGCGCCCGCGGCCTTGGCCATCATCTGGTGCCCCAGGCAGATGCCGAACAGCGGCACGCGGCCCAGCAGCTTCTCGGCCTGGCGATAGGTCTCCCCCACCGCCTCCGGGTCGCCCGGGCCGTTGGAGAGGAACACGCCGTCGGGGCCCATCGCCAGCACCTCTTCGGCCGGAGTGTCCCAGGGCACGACGGTGAGCTCGCAGCCACTCGCCACCAGACCGTCTAAGATGGAGCGCTTCACGCCGCAGTGGTAGACGACCACCTTGAAGCGGGGCTCGGCCGGGGCGGCCAGGGCGAAGCCATGGGAAGCGGGCAGGTTCGCGGCGGTGTAGGAGTAGGCGCCGTCGCAGGACACGTCGGCGGCCAGGTTCACGCCTACTAGCGACGGGCTTCGGCGCACCTTCTCGAGCAGCGAGGCGACATCCGCGTCCGTGGTGGAAACGACGGCCCGCTGGGCGCCATGGTCGCGGATGTGGCGCACGAGCGCACGGGTGTCGATGCCCTCGATGGCCACGACGCCCTCGCGCGTCAGATAGTCGCCGAGGCTCTCCTGGCTGCGCCAGCTGGAAGGCGTGGGGCACAGGTCGCGCACCACGAGCGCCCGCAGGGCCGGCCTCTCCGCCTGGGCGTCGTCGGCGTTCACTCCGTAGTTGCCCACCTGCGGGTAGGTCAGCGCCACGATCTGCCCCGCGTAGGAGGGGTCGGTGACGATTTCCAGATAGCTCTCCAGAGAGGTGTTGAAGCAGATCTCCCCAAACGCCTCGCCGGGCGCGCCGCAGGAGGTGCCGGCGAACACCGCGCCGTCCTCCAGCACGAGCAGCGCCGGCACGGCCGCCGGTTTCGACGTGGCCGCCCGCATCTTCTCCGCAATCTTGCTCAAAGCATCCGTCCTTTCCGCGACTCGCTCATTTTCGTCTCACGTGCTCCCGGCTCCTTGCCGTCCCTGCGTCTCCGCACTCTCGCGAAAGCACGGTCCGCCCCTCGGCAGCGCCCGCAAAAAAAGCGCTCCCGCCTTGGACGGGAGCGCTTACAAGCACACAAGATGAAGTTCGCTCATCGCACCTTGCCGGTCTCTCGGTACCGTCCGTTAAAGGTCGTTTTTGAGCATAAGGCACCTTGCTAGGTATGCATCTGCACAAAAATAAGCGGCCGAAGACGACAGCCGAATGGCACCGCGAGGACTCCGAAACGTCGTGGCCTATGAAGGCCTGCGGTCGACGACCACAGCCAGAGATTTTCCGGAGAAGGCGATGCCGTAGCGCAGGCTGCCCGCCGTAGACGGAGCGCCCGCGCCGCCCCTGGCCGTGTCCGCGTCGTAGGCCCGCGCCTCTATCTGGGCCAGGGCCTCGGTGGCCAGCACCTGAAGGCGGGACGCGTCGGCCCCGTGCTCGAACTTCAGCTCCAGGGTGACCGCCGGTAGCCCCGCCCGCTCGGGAGCCAGCCGGATGTCGAAGCGCCCGCGCCCCGCCTCGCGATTCGAGGCCGGGTTCCCGTAACCGGGTACCCCGAACAGAAGGCCCACCAAAAGCATGTGGTAGCTGTTTTCGCTCGTAAGGTCATAGAAGCTCGCCGAGTTCAGCAGCACGTCCTCCAGCTCCTCGGCGAGCAGGCCGGCGTCCCCGTCGACAAGCGCGCGGTGAAGGTCGATGAGGCAGTCGCGACCGCCGGCGATCTGCGCGAAACGGTCGATAATCTCGCTACGGTACAACGACGCGATCTCCAAATTGGGAATGCGCAGCCGCCGCACGACGTCCTTCGAATTGGGCTGCTCCGTATCGTCGGTGGTCAGATAGCCGGCAAGGTACAAAAGCGACCAAAGGGCCTCGGGGCGGGCATCCAAATCGCCGAACACCACCGACAAATCGAGGGCGGCCTCCACCGACCCGCCCGCCTTAAGCAGCTCGTACACCTTCCGCATCAGACGCGCGTCTCCCCCGCGCACCATAGCGGCGATGGGCGCGTTCGAAGACGTGTTGCCCCAATAGGGCGCGCACTCGCAATCGTTGTCGAAGTAGTTGAGCACGCTCCAAGGGTTGTACACATCCACCGAGCCGAAGCGGTAGCCGTCGTACCATTGGCGCATCTCGGGGAAGTGAGCGGACTGGCCCAGGTAGTTAGCGAGCGCGCGCACCTCGTCTTCCGTGAAGCCGTAGCGCTCGTCGTACTTGGCGTTGAGGGAGGTGTTCACCACCAAGTTGTTCAAATCAGAGAAAATGGACTCTTTCGAGATGCGCTGCACGCCCGTGAGGCACGCGAAGGCCAGGGCCTGCCCTCCGTCCTTCAAGGCCGCCGTAAGCCATCCTTTGAGAAACGAGACCATCTCGTCGTAGTACCCGTTGTCCCGAGCCGCCATGACCGGCGCGTCGTACTCGTCAATGAGGACGACGGGGCGACGCCCATGGTGCTTGAAAAGCAGACGAGTGAGGTTTATGAGGGACGACTCGATGTCTCCGTCCGCCGCCTCCCATCCCGCAACACGATCGAAGTAGGCGCGCTCTTGTTCGTTCAGCTCGGCGCTGTCGGACAAGTATCCGTGACGGATGTATTCCCATACGATCAGCTGGTTCAGGGCGCCCCAAGCATCTTCCCAGCACTGTTTCTTCACCGGATTGAAGCTGATGTAGATAACGGGATAAGCGCCCTGATGCTCGCGATAGCGACCGTCGTCGGCGTCCCAAATGGAAAGGCCCTCGAAGAGATAGGCGGCGTCCTCGGCGTTCGGGTCGCTCGCCGGGGGAATCTCGAAGAACGACTTGAGCATGGTCATGTTCAGCGACTTGCCGAAACGGCGCGGGCGGCAGAACAGCGTGACGGCGGCAGAACTGTTGAGAACGTCGGCGATGAGCAGAGACTTGTCGATGACCACCGACTCCTGCACTGCTGTGGCGAACCCGTCGCGCCCGATGGGCAGACGCCGACGGCCGGACAGGTCGGACAGGCGCACGTCGCCCTCGCGATAGATGCCGTTCTCGTAGGTGCCCGTCATGGTGCGGCCTTTCTCCTTCGTAGCGTTTCCCCGATTATAAACGAAGGGCCGCTGCATGCGGCCCTTCGCGGGGAATTGTGCGTCGATGCCGCAGAACCATCAAGTGTAGCAAGGCTCGGTATCCGGATAGAGCGTTACATCGACGCCGTGCTCCGGAGCCGGCGCGATGCCCGCGACCTTACCATTCTCGGCGTAGGCCACAAGGCCCCCTTCCCTTTCCCCGAGAAGCCAGTACCCATCCTGCAGGTAACGCCCGTCGAAATCTGCGGAAAGGTCAGCCCCCGAGGCGGCCAGCGTAGCGGCGTCAGCGACGATGGCGCCTTGCAAGTCCATCAGACAGCTGTACGCATCGGACGATCCGTCACCCTCGGCGCCGTAGCCCTCGATCAGACGCTCCTTCGAGTCCGCGGTGACGTAGACGAGGCCGTCGGCGGCAGTGAAGCTCAGCGAACCCTCGGCCAAAGGAACGATCCACTTCTTGGCGGAAACGCTGTACAGCCCCACGAGATTCTTGTTGGCGCCTCCGTGGGGGTTCACCTTCTCGGCGCGCACGCACACCACGCCGCCCGACGAAACCTGGTCGCCCGTGAAAGCCGCGCCGTCGATGTCGCCCTCCACATTGAACGAGGCGATGTCCAACAGCACGTTGCTCGCGTAGTCCGTCACCACGGTACCAGAATCGTCGGGAATGACGCAGCCGCCGCCGATCGAAGTCGGGTAGCCCTCGGCCTGGTAGAGGACGTTGCCGTCAACATCGAGGAACATGGCTCCGTCGATGCCCTGCAGTGCGAGGACGCCGTCTCGATAGCAGTCGGGGGCATTCATCATGGCGAGGTTGTAGGTGAATTCCCGGCCGGCCGCGCCCTCGTCGGCGAACTGGAAGGCCTCTGCGTCGCCGACGGTGAACACGACCTTCCCCTGCTCGTCCAGGACGACGACGGCTCCGTAGCTGCCGCCGCTCCACTCGATGAAGAGAACGAGTCGTCCGTCGGCGTAAGTGGGAGAGTTGGTCACCGATGCATCCTGTAGATTGCCCTGGAAAGTGTATCCGTAGCCGTGGACGAGATCGGTAAGGTCGACGACCAGGGCGCCCGTATCGTCCACCAGGCCATAGTGGATCATTTCGTCGAACTCGGTGTCCCATTCCTCGTCGTACTCGCTCGTCTCCCACGTGACGAGCACCTTGCCCTCCGAGAAGCCGCCCATGGGCCTCATGTCGGGGTTCTCGAAGACGACCTCGTTGCCCTCGAGATCGGTGAGGCACACGTCGTAAGTGCCGCTTGGATGGAAGTTGGTGCTCGAGATGAAGTAGCGGTTCGGAATAGCGAGCGCCGGCTCGGCCGCGGGATCGGCCGTGGGATCCGACTCGGGCTCGGGCGCGGGTTCAGGCGCAGGCTGCGGGTCTGACGCCTGCACGGACCCGAGCTCCGGCTCCGGGGCGGGCGCGGCGAACGGGTTCGCCACCGCGATGCCCACCGCCGCCAACGCCACCACGACCGTCGCGGCTATGCCGACAACAAGACCGGTGCGCTTCTTCTTGGAAGGGGCCGGCGAAGGGCCGGCAGCAGCAGCCGCTCCCTGGGTCGCGCCGCCATGGGCGGGAGCGTCCCCGGCGTCCGCGCCGCCCGCGGACGCACCCTCTGCCGGAACCTCCGGCGCCAGGGCGCCCATCGGAGCGCCGCACTTTGTGCAGAACTTGGAACCGTCCAGCATCTGGTTGCCGCAATTGGTGCAGAACATGGCTACTCCCCGTCCTTCTCGTTCGCCGCGGCCTCGTACAGGCTCGTCCCCAGCTGGGCGGCCAGCCCCTGGCGCTGCTTGTTTAGCTCGCCGATGCGGGCGTTCAGCTTGATCTTGTCGGCGCCGCGCCCCGCGGCCGCCGTCCTCCGGTTCACCGCCGAGGTCACATTGTCCAGAAATCCCATGCGAATCCTTTCCTTTCCCACCGGCCCACCGATGATTCCAGCTTCGATAAGAAACGCGCTGCTCATTGGAAGCCCTTTCCGCCTGTTCGCGTCACGTGCGTGCAGGTTCTTGGATACTTGGATGGGCTTAAATGCAAAAGCCAGGAACCATGTAATTTGCGCAGCTAGCACCGTCGGATCCCGAAGGTGTATATCCGTGTTGGTCGACACGCAGAAAGCAGTACCCGTCGCGTGGCTCCGAGGTACGTAGCCACCAGAAAGCGTACGTGTCTGTGCGCGTCTTAACGAGGCAGGCATTTTCGCTGTTTCCCATGCCCACGCCCATGTCGCAGAAAAGCCCGTATTGCGATCCCGCTGCATCCAGAACGTCCACATAGCCCTCCTCAAAAGGCCATAGCCCTCCCCTGTACGACCTGCGGGGACGGCACCTGCAAGCTCTGATAGCGAAAATAACCAAAGGGCATCGGATGTTGTCGTTACCGCAGATACTGCATCCGTCTCGCCCACGTTGTTGGAGAGCTTATCGACTGGCACGATAACAGCGTCCAGATCCTGGGGCAGCTGGGTTCGCCAGTCGCCGTTGAGATAGGCGCGCATCTGGGAGGCCTCCCAACCGCCGGCATTGGTGTCGGTCGAGTTCATGGGCGCCTCGCCTACACAATCCCCGAAGATGAACGTGATGCCGGCCTTGCCGCCCGCGGTCTTGTCGTCGTGGGCGAACCCGACGATCTGCACGGTGGTCTGGGTGCCGTCGGCCAGCGCCACCGACTTCACCTGGGTGCCGTCCAGCTTGCCCTCGGGCGTGCACAGGTTGTATTTCTTCGCCACCTCGATGGCCGCCGCCTCGTCGCCGGCCGCGCCGATCTCGGCCGAGATCCGGGAAAGCTCGTCCCACGTGTAGGCCTCCACCGCCGACTTCACCGCCGCGCCGGTCGCATCCTGGGAGCCGCCCTGGGCGTCGCCCGCGCTCTCGTTAGCATCGGCGCTCTGGCCGTCGGCCGCGTTCGCGCCCTGCGCCTCGTCCGCGCCCTGGCTCGCGGCGGGAACCTCCACCGCCTCCTTGGGCTGCACGCCTGCGAGCCCGAACCAGTTCGTCGCGAACCCGGCGACGAGCACCAACGCAACCACGACAACGGCCGCGATGGCGCCGATCTTGGCGCCGTTCCTCTTGGGCGTCGGCGCCCCGGCCCCCGCGCTGCCTGAAGCCGCGCCCTGCGCGCCCCCGACCGGGGCCGAACCGCCCGCCTGAGCGCCCACCGGCGCCCCGCACTTCCCGCAGAAGGCCGACCCCTCCGCGATCTCATTCCCGCACTTAGGACAGAACATACGTGCCTACCTTCCTTTCTCGGATATCTGCTTCAGTCCATCAGATCGATAAAGTCGTGGAAAGCCCGCTCATGGCCCCTTCCCGCTCCAAAGCGCAAAAGAACCCAAGAACCCTTGGGCCTCGAAGCTCTCTATTCGGTTGTATCTACTCGGTTGCTGCGGGAACGCGTCCCGCGGGAATGCTACGCTAGCGCGCGAAGGTTCGGGCCGACTTAGCGGTGAGACCCCCCAGGCACGTATATGTGCGCTTCGTTAACAGCATGTCGGCAAGTTTAGCACAGCTTGGCGACGCCATCAGGAATTTTTCGCTAACGGAATGCGCGACAAGCCTATGTCCACAGCAGAGCACCGCCTGCTGCCCCCCATTTCAGACGCATGCCCTCTTGTGGTAACATTGGGGCTACAACAAGGAGGTGCATCATGCCAACTGCAACGAAGGACGCCGAGATAAAGTTCCGCACGAGCGACGAGCTGAAGCGGCAGACCCGGCGCGTCTACGACCGATGGGGTCTCACCTTAAGCGAGGCCTTCAACCTCTTCATGCGCAAGTCCGTCGAGGTGGGCGGCCTCCCCTTCGACCTGCGCCCCGAGCCTTCCCCCGTCCTGACGGGCCGGGAGACGCTGCGCCCGGATCCCGCCACGGGCGTCACCGTCCTTCCGGCCTGGATGGACGCCCCAGAGGACGAGGGGCTCTACGATGACCTCGTGTGATCCCGCGCCGCGCGACATCTGGCTCGCCTACGACGAGTTCGCCGACCACGAAGGCGTGGGCAAGGTGCGACCCGTTGTCATCTTGGACGCTTCGGGAAAGGCGAGCGTCATTACCGCGAAGGTAACGACGTCGGCAAACTACGGACTGTCCGATTTCGTCGAGATCTCCGACTGGGAATCCTGCGGACTCCGTCGGCCCTCCTGGGTGCAAGTCGAGCCCCTTGTGGAGGTGCGTCGCGACAAGCTTTTGAGGGACGAACCGCTCGGGCAACTGTCCCTTTCGACCTACGAGCTTGTTTGTGCTGCGCTGGGTTCGGTCAATCAGCATCCCTTACCAGAACCTGATAAACCTCTACCTGGTGCAATGCGCCGAGGAGAAGAAGGTTCTCGCGTTCGCCTAGGACACGCATAGAGAGCACGCCGGAAAGTTCGCCCGAAGCTCCAGAGCATCCAACGGTTTATTCCTCCCCTGCCAGGCGGTAACTCACAAGACTGGGGCGGCCGGTCCAGGGGTCGGGGGCGATGAGGGCGTCCAGGCCGAAGACCTCGCGTAGGAGGGCCGGGGTCATCACCTCGGCCGGCGTGCCCGCGCCGCGGATGGCGCCGGATTTCAGGGCGATCATCCAGTCGGAGAAGCGGGCGGCCAGGTTCAGCTCGTGGATGACGAGCGCGATGGTCTTGCCCTGGTCGCGGTTGAGCGTCTGCAGAAGCTCCAGCACCTCCAGTTGGTGGGCCATGTCCAGGTAGGTGGTGGGCTCGTCCAGAAGGATGAGGCCCGTGTCCTGGGCGAGCGCCATGGCGATCCAGGCCCGCTGGCGCTGGCCGCCGGAAAGCGCGTCGATGGGGCGCTCGGCCAGGCCGTCCAAGTGCGTGATGGAAAGGGCCCAGTCGATGATGCGCCGATCATCGTCGGTCAGGCGTCCGAAGCCCCTCTGGTGCGGGTAGCGGCCAAGGGCTACCAGCTCGCCCACGGTGAGCCCAGCCGGCGCCTGGGGCGATTGCGGCAGAAGCGCCATCTGGCGGGCGACCTCGGCCGTGGGCATGGTGGCGATGGCCGTCCCGTTTAAGTACACTGCCCCGCCGCGCAGGGGCATGGTGCGCGAGAGCGCCTTTAGAAGCGTGGATTTCCCGCAGCCGTTCGGGCCGATGATGGAGGTGATCTCTCCCGCGGGCACGGCCACGTCCATGGGCTTGATGATGACACGGTCGCCGTAGCCCACCGACACGGCCTCGCCGCGCAGGGCCGCGTCCGAGAAGCGCTCGCAGGTGCGGTCGCAGGTCTCGCAGAGCAAGGGCTCGCCGCCGATTTCGAATGCCCCGGAAGCGCCTTCGCGGGGGGAATCGCGGAAATCCGCTGCGTTCGGCTTCTTCACAAGCGTCACCTTCTCCTAGGATCTCGCCAACAGGTACAGGAAATAGGGCGCGCCGATGACGGCCGCCACGATGCCGACGGGAATCTCGTTGGGGGCGAGCAGCGTGCGCGAGATGATGTCGGCCAGGAGCATGAGCACCGCGCCCACGAGCACGCATGCCGGCACGAGCGTCCGGAAGTTCGGCCCCACGAGGCGCCGCGCCATATGCGGGCACACGAGCCCCACGAAGGTGAGGCCGCCGCCCACGGCGCAGGCGAGCCCCGATGCCCCCACGGCAACGGCGGTGAGGGCAGCGCGGGCCCGGGGCACGTTCACGCCGAGTCCCGTGGCCGCTGCCTCGCCGAGTCCCAGCACGTTCAGTGTGCGCGAGGCGTAGAGGGCGCCGGCCGTGAGCAGTGCCAGCCCCACGGCGAGGATGGCCACATTCTCCCAACTGGCACCCCAGATGCTGCCGGCGATCCAGTTCTGCACGAAGGCGTAGTCGCCGTCGGACATGCGCAGCATGAGCAGCGACGTCGCGCTGGAGAGCCCCGTGGCCAAAGCGACGCCGATGAGCAGCAGCCGGCGCGGGCTGGAGGCGCCGCGCACCACCGACAGCCTCCAGCCGAGGAAGGCCACCGCCGCCGAGCCCGCGAAGGCGAGCAGGGGCAGGGCCACGGCGGAGGGAACAAGCCCCGCGGGCACGAAGACGACGAAGGCGGCCACGAGCAGCCCCGCGCCGGCATTGATGCCGAGCACGCCCGGGTCGGCCATGTCGTTGCGGGAGACGCCCTGCAGAAGGCACCCGGAAAGCGACAGCCCCACGCCCACCAGAAGAGAGGTGAGCACCCGGGGCAGCCGCAGGTCCACCAGCGTGTAGGTGAGGCTCCGGCTCGCCGTGCCGGAGAGGATCTGTCCCAGCTCTTCCAAGGAAATACTGCGGTAGCCGGCGTTGATGTCGCACCACAGGGCCAAAAGCGCCAACACGGCGAGGATCGCCAGCACCGCGCCCGTGCGCAGCCGTTTCTTTCGCTCAGTCAAGGCCGGTCGCCTCCCTCCGCGCGCACCAAATGAAGAACGGCACGCCGACGATGGCGAAGATGGCGCCGATGGGAATCTCGCTCGGCGCCATGAGCGTGCGGGCGAGCACGTCGGCCAGCAGCATGAACAGGGCCCCTCCCACCATGGAGGCGGGGATGACGGCCCGGTAGTCCGATCCCACGAAGCGGCGCACCATGTGCGGCACCATGAGGCCCACGAAGGCCACCGGCCCGGCCAGGGCCACGGCCGCTCCCGCCAGGACGAGCACCACGAGCAAGCACAGCGTGCGGGATTTCCCCACGTTCACGCCGAGCCCCGAGGCGGCCTCCTCGCCCAGCGAGAGCACCGTCACCCGCCGCGCCAGCGCCCAGGAGGCCGCCAGCGCCGCCACGATGAACGGAGCGGTCATGGCCAGTGTGTCGGCGCGGATGCCGGCCACGCCGCCGGCGGTCCAGAAGGTGAGCGAGTAGCCGATATTGAAGAAGATGGCCACGCCCTGGGCGAGCGCCGTGAGGAAGAGCCCCACTGCGCAGCCCGCCAGCACCAGCAGGACGGGATCCATGTTGCGCCGGCGGAAGCTCACGGCCCCGAAGACCACGGCCAGGGCGAAGGCGGCGCCTACAAACGAGCACCCCACCACCCCAGCGAAGCTCATACCCGGCAGTAGCGCCAGGCACAGCGCCAGCGCGAAGGCGGCCCCGGCGTTGATGCCCAGAAGCCCCGAGTCGGCCAGGGGGTTGCGGGTCACGCCCTGCATGACGGCGCCGGCCACGGCGAAGGCCGCCCCCACGAGGATGCAGCCCACCGTACGGGGCCCGCGCAGCTCAAGGATGGCCACGTGCTCCTGATTCGCCATATCCGGCGAGAAGAGCGCCCCCAGCACCTGGTCGGGCGGAATGGGGGTGCTGCCGAAGAACAGGGAGAGCCCCGCGGCCAGCGCGACCGCGACGACTCCCCCGATCAGGAAGATCGATGTCCTGAGGCGCGACACGAAGCGTCCCTGCTAGGCCGCCGCATCCGCATGGGCACGGAAGAAGTCGGTGAAGGCCTCGAGCTGGTTGGTGAGCGTGATGGGGTCGCGGTGCATGAAGGCCACCTGCTCGTAGGGCATGAGGCGACCGGCCTTGACGGCGGGCAGGTTCTTCCATAGCTGCGAGTCGTCCACGTAGGCCGAGTCCGCGCCGTCCAGCACGCCGTAGCAGATGAAGTCGCCGGCGTAGTCGGGCAGCGCCTCCACGGAGATCACCTTGTAGGCCTCGTCGCCCTCTACCATGGGGCCCTGGATGGCCTCGGGCGCCTTCAGCCCCCACATATCGTAAAGAATGGAGCCGCCACGGGCGAAGTGGCTGCCCATGGTGTAGATCTCCTGGGGCCACACCTCCAGAATGGACACGGTGCGGTCGCCCACGATACCTGTGATCTCGTCCTTCACCGTGGCCACCTTGTCGTTGAACTCGGCGATGTACGCCTCGGCGGCATCCTTTTTGCCCACCAAATCGGCGATGTAGCGGAACAGATCCTCGTCGGAGCGCGTGCCATCGGCGATGTAGACCGTCGGCGCGATCTTGGCGTACTTGTCGTAGTCGGCCTCGGTGATGGTGACGATGAGATCCGGCTGCTTCTCGGCGATCATCTCGAGCGAGGTCTCGGCCGAGGTGGTGTTCAGCGCCTCGATGTCGTCGCACAGCCCGGCGAGGAAGGGGTTGTTCAGGGCGTAGGGGCTCGCGACGACGGGCTTCACGTCCACGGCCAGAAACTCGCCGAGGTAGTAGTCGCTGACGATGGTCTGGGGGTTGGTCGGAATCTCCACCGGGCCCTTGTCGGTGTCCACGGTGCGGGTGGCAGCGCTTGCGGCGGCATCGGCGTTAGAAGCGCCGGCATCGGTCGTCGCGGTGCCCTCCCCTTCCGCAGAGGAGCCGGCAGAAGAGGAGCAGCCGCCGAGCACAGGGGTCAAGGCAGCGGTAGCGAGGAAGGCTGCGAAGGTGCGACGGGAAATCGGGGGCATGAGCACATCCTTTCCTAAAGCTGAGCAATCAGTTAGTTTCAGCGAACTTATGGCGCCAAATGTTATCACTGGCTTACTTTTATGCAAGTCCTTCGGGAAACATCCACAACCGGCTAGCCTCATTCTAGGCAGGAGCTCCCCCCACTCCCGCGTCTACCCCTCGCCTGTTGCCCAGCCGACGCTTTCCCGTAAAGCACCCTTGAGGCGGGAAAACGAGAAGGGACCGTCCGAAGACGGCCCCTTCCAGGCAAGACATTGGTTGTCGGCAGGTACCTACTCGACGATCTTGCCGTCCTCCATGGTGGCGTAGCCGCCGACGTAGACGTCGGTGGCGCGGCCCGTAAGCTCGGCTCCGATGAAGCCGGAGTTGTTGGCCTTGGAGTAGAAGTCGCCCACCTCCACGGTCCAGGCGGCCTCCGGGTCGATGACCGTGAGGTCGGCCACGCTGCCGGCCTCGATTTTCACCGGCTCCTGGCGCAGGATCTCGCGCGGGGCGACGGCCATGGCCTGAATCATGCGGCCGTAGTCGATGACGCCGGCGCGCACGAGGTTCGTGAGCACGAGGGAGAGCGAGGTCTCAAGACCGGTCATGCCGAAGGGCGCCAGCTCGAACTCGCGGTCCTTCTCCCAATCGGTGTGGGGCGCGTGATCGGTGACGATGGCGTCGATGGTACCATTCGCGAGGCCCTCGATGAGCGCGGCGGCATCCTCGGCGGTGCGCAGCGGCGGGTTCACCTTCAGCGCGGTCTGGTACTCGGCGGTGATGGCGTCCTCGGTGAGGAACATGTGGTGCGGCGTCACTTCGCAGGTCACCGGCAGGCCCTCGGCCTTGGCGGCGGCCACCAGATCGAGCCCGCGCTTGGTGGTGATGTGCTGGATGTGCAGCGGGCAGCCCGTCAGGCGGCACAGCGCGATGTCGCGAGCGATCTCGAGCTCCTCGCCCTCGGCCGGCCAGCCCACCATGCCCAGGCGCGTGCTCGCCACGCCCTCGTTCACCTGACTGTCGGCCACGAGCGAGTCGTCCTGGCAGTGGGCCATGATGACGGTGTCGAACTGGTTGGCGTAGTCCATGACGCGACGCATCATGCCGGCGTCCTGGATGCCGTGGCCGTCGTCGGTGAACACCGGCGCGCCGTGGGCGTACATGTCGCCCATGTCGGAGAGCACCTCGCCCTTCAGATCCTTGGAGCAGGCGCCGGCCACCACGACGCGGCACTTCCCCACGGCCGCGGCGCGGGCCTTCACATATTCCACGGCCACGGCGTCGTCGACCACCGGGCTCGTGTTCGGCATGGTGCACACCGCGGTGAAGCCGCCGTGGGCCGCCGCACGGGAGCCGGAGGCGATGTCCTCCTTCTGCTCCTGGCCCGGATCGCGGAAGTGCACGTGCATGTCCACGAGGCCGGGGGTGACGATCTTGCCGGACAGGTCGCGCTCGACGCCCTTCTCCATGGTGAGGTCGTGGCCCACCTCCACGATCTTGCCGTCGCGGATGAGGATGTCGGCCACTTCATCAAGGCCGATCTGGGGGTCGATCAGACGGGCGTTCTTAAGCATCAATGCCATCGTTGCTACCTCCTAGGAGCAGGTACAGGGCGGCCATGCGCACGAGGACGCCGGCGTAAACTTGGTCGAGGATGATGGAGCGCTTGGGATGGTCGGCCATGAAGCTGTCCAGCTCCACGCCGCGGTTGATGGGGCCCGGGTGGCACACGCACGCGTCGGGCTTCAAAAGACGGTCGCGCTCCTCGGTGAGGCCGTAGAGCAGGTTGTACTCGCGCAGGTTCGGGTAGGGCGCGCCCTCGAAGCGCTCGCGCTGGATGCGCAACATGTACACCACGTCCAGCTCGGGCAGCGCCTCGTCCAGGTTGCTCGTCACATGGTCGGCGCCCAGGATGTCGGGGCGCGCGGGCAGCAGCGTCGGCGGTGCGATGACCGTCACCTCGCAGCCCATGATCTTGAGCGCCGGAATGAGCGAGCCGCACACGCGGGAGTGCGAGATGTCGCCCACCACGCCCACGTGCAGGTTGTCGAAGGAGCCCTTCTCCTCCCAGATGGAGTACAGATCGAGCAGCGCCTGGGTGGGATGCTGGTGCTTGCCGTCGCCGGCGTCGATGACCGACACGCCGGACACATCCGCGATCTTGCGGGGCACGCCGGCCCAGCGGTCGCGCACCACGATGCAGTCGATCTTGTAGGAGCAGAGCGTCTTCACGGTGTCCACGAGGCTCTCGCCCTTCACCGTGGCCGTGGAGGAACCGCCGAAGTTCAGAGAGTCGGCGGAAAGGCGCTTCTCGGCGATCTCGAAGGAGGAGCGGGTGCGGGTGGAGGGCTCGTTGAACATGTTCACGACGGTGAAGCCCTTCAGCGTCGGTACCTTCTTGATGCGCCGCTCGTTGACCTGCTTGAAGGTCTTGGCCGTCTCCAGGATGGTCATGATGTCATCGGCGGAGTACTCCGTGATGTCGATGAGGTGCTTGTGATCGAAGGCCATGGACCTACTCACCTTCCTTTTTCGTCAGGGCAGCGGCGCCTGCGCGCTTGCCCGGCTCGATGTCCAGAATCTCCACGGCCGAGATGCCGTCGACTTCCTCCAAGAACAGGCGCACGTTCTCGCTGGAGGACGAGGGGACGTTCTTGCCCACGAAGTCGGCGCGGATGGGCAGCTCGCGATGGCCGCGGTCGACGAGGACCGCCAGCTCCACGGCGGCGGGGCGGCCGATGTCCATGAGGGCGTCCAGCGCCGCACGGATAGTGCGGCCCGTGTACAGCACGTCGTCCACGAGCACGATGGTCATGCCGTCGATGCTAAACGGGATGTCGGTGGAATGGACCTCGGGGGACATATGGGTCGCGAAGTCGTCGCGATAGAAGCTGATGTCCAGCTTGCCCAGGGGAACCTTGACCCCCTCGATCTCCTCGATCTTGTGAACGAGCATCTTCGCGAGAAGGTCGCCTCGCGTGACGATGCCCACGAGCGCGAGGTTTTCCGCGCCCTTGTTGGCCTCGAGAATCTGGTGCGCCATGCGCGTCACCGCTCGCTCGATGTCGTCTGCATCCATGCAGACCGACTTGACCATGCTCTCGTCGTTCATACACACTCCCTTCGTAAGGTCAGTGCGTACAGACGAGTCCGCGAAGCCCCGCGTCCGAGTTTTCCGCGAGCTTCGTGCCGCCGCGCGGGCAAAAGAAAAAGCCCGTCTGGCGACTAGGCTTCCTGCGTCGTTGCGCTTGCCGCCCGCTTGACGGGCGCTGCGCTGATTGGGGTTACCTTGTCGGCCTCTCTGTACCGCATTTAAAGGACGGTTGCACCATACACCGCAGAAAGATGACTTGCAAGCCTTGTATTGAATTTTTTCTAAAAAGGCGAAAATGGGATGGCCACAGGTTCGCCCAAGGAAGTCAGCGAGGCTCCGACAGGTGCCTGCAATTCGCTTGAAGCGCGGCCGAGCGGCCTTGGGGCCGTGAGGGAAAGCGCTGAATGCGAAGGGCAGGTGCCTGTCGGAGCCGCAGCGTCGAGAATTCCCGTTGTTGCGTCAGCAACGACGGAATCTAAAAGTTCTCGGCCTTGATCTCGAAGTAGCCCTGCGGGTGCTCGCAGACGGGGCACTTCTCGGGGGGCTCGGTGCCGATCTCGATGTGGCCGCACACGGTGCACACCCACACCTTCACTTCCTTGCGGCGGAACACCTCGTCGTTCTCGATGCGCTCGATGAGCAGCTGGTAGCGGTTCTCGTGGCTCTTCTCGATGGCGGCCAGGCCCTCGAAGAAGTCGGCCAGATCGGCGAAGCCCTCCTCGCGGGCGGTTTTGGCATAGTCGGTGTAGATGCCGACCTCCTCGTCCTCGCTAGCAGCGGCGGCCTTCAGGTTGTCGAGCGTGCCGGGTACCTTCCCGCCGTGCATCTTCTTGTAGTGCAGCTTCGCGTGGTGCAGCTCGTTGTCGGCGGTCTCGTTGAAGATGTCGGAGATCTGCTTGTAGCCGTCCTTGGCGGCCTGCTGGCCGTAGAACGTGTACTCGCAGTAGGCCACGGCCTCCTGGGAGAGCGCGCTCTCCAGGTTCTTCCATGTCTGGGACTTCTCAAGTTCCATGGGTTCCAACTCCTTTCACCACGGCCTCGCTCGCGCGGGCGCCGTATCGTCCTACCTATAGTGAGACTCGGCGCCGCGAGTTGCGGCGGCTAACCTTAAGGAGTTGGGTAATCGTAACTTCGCCATTGCACCCCCGACAAAAAGGGAAGGCCGCCCGAAGGCGGCCTTCCCCATGATGCTCTGCGTGGCGAGAAGCTTAGGCCTTGTTCAGGCTGTCCAGCTCCTTCTCCAGCGCGGTGTTGTCCGCAGCGGAGATCCAGCCCTCGGGGATGGGGGCGTCGTTGTGGCACTGCGAGCACATGTTCACGGAAGCGCGGTGCGCCTTGTGGCAGTCGCTGCACTGGTTCTCACCGTGCTGGGCCACGTGCGGGTTGCGCTCCAGATCGGCGGTGGCCTGGATCAGGTCGTCGCGAGTCATGTTGTGGCAGGACTCGTTCAGGCAGAACTGATCGGGCTCGATGCCGCGGGCGGCCACGAGATCCTCCAGGGACTTCTCGGGCACGACCTGCTGGCCGGTCTGGGTGTTCAGAACCTCGTAGCTGCCGGTGATCCAGCTCATGCCCTCGCCGATCTGCTCGGACAGGGTGGGCACGTGGCAACCGAGGCAGGTGGTGCCGTTCTGGGCGCGATGCACAGCGGCCATCATGCCGGAGGCGTTGGCGACCTCGTTGCCCCACACGTCAGTGGCGGCCTGGCCAGGCTCGGCCTCATAGGTGGGCAGGTAGGCGTCCATCGGGGTGTGGCAGATGGCGTTGCAGAAGCTCGGCTGCTCGTGCCATACCCAGAAGCCGGCGCCGGCCACGACGAGCACAGCGACGACGACGCCCACGACGATGGGCCACTTCTTCTTTTTCTTCTGGGCGGCAGGCTCGGCAGTCTGCCCGTCCACCTTTTTCTCTTCTTCTGTCATGCCTCTTCCTTCCAGTTGGGGATCCTCGAGATGCCCTTATGGCATCTCCTTCCTTCGAAGCGAGCGATCTGCCCTCCCCAGCTGACCTCTGAACCTCGAGGGGCAAGGGCGGCGCCATTCGAAGCGCGACGCCATCGCCCCTTGGGGTTTCGCTTCGATGTGCATGATACCTGAACTTGGCTGCAATTGACAACGCCGATCACCGCGAAATTCTCGCCAATGGTGTTTTTAGCCCATCGAGAAGAAAAGAGAGAGAAATTGGACCAAGGAAATCAGCGAGGCTCCGACAGGTGCCTGGAATTGCCCCGCCTTTCACCCAAGCGTACTTCGGTACGCGCCGAGGTGAAAACAAGGGGCAAGGCCAGGTGCCTGTCGGAGCCGCAGCGTCGGCGTTCCCGTTCGTCCCGTCAGGGCGAACGGAACTACTCCTGAATACCGTCGGTCTGGCGGATGAGCTTGCGCTTGATCTTGCCGCCGATGGTCTTGGGCAGCTCGTCCACGTACTCGATGATGCGCGGGTACTTGTAGGGAGCCGTGGTCTTCTTCACGTGGTCCTGCAGCTCGCGGGTGAGCGCGTCGGTGCCCTCGTAGCCCTTCGCGAGCACGATGGTGGCCTTCACCACTTTGCCGCGGATGGGATCCGGCGCCGCCGTAACAGCGCACTCCACCACGGCCGGATGCTCCACCAGCGCACTTTCCACCTCGAAGGGGCCGATGCGGTAGCCGGAGCACTTGATGACATCGTCGTTGCGACCCACGAAGTAGCAATAGCCGTCGGAATCGCGCCAAGCCATGTCGTGGAGGTTGTAATACTCCCCTCCCACGGCCTCCTCCGTACGCTCCGGGTTGCCGTAGTAGCCCACGAACAACCCCGGCGGGTAGGCCTCTTTCAGGCCCGTCACGCAGATGGCGCCCTCCTCGCCGTCATCGACCTCGCGGCCGTCGTCGTCGAGCAGCTTCACGTTGAGCAGGGGCGACGGCTTGCCCATGGAGCCGGGCCTCGGCTCGATCCACGGGAAGGTGGCCAGAAGCACCGGGCCCTCGGTCTGGCCGAAGCCCTCGCGGATCTTCTTGCCGGTGAGGCGCTCCCATTGAATGGTCACCTCCGCGTTCAGCGGCTCGCCGGCCGTGGCGAAGTTCTCCACGCTGGACAGATCGTAGGCGGCCACATCCTCCTGCAGCATGAAGCGGTACATGGTGGGCGGCGCGCAGAAGGTGGTGAGCTTGTAGTCCTGGATCTTCTGGAGAAGCTTGGTGGGCACGAACTTGTCCATGTCGTAAGCGAAGATGGTGGCGCCGGCGATCCACTGGCCGTAGATCTTGCCCCAGCCGAACTTGGCCCAACCGGAGTCGGTCACCGACATGTGCAGCTTGTTCTCCTGCACCTGCTGCCAGTACTTCGCCGTTATGATGTGGCCGAGCGGATGGGCGAAGTTGTGCTCCACGGCCTTGGGGTTGCCCGTCGTGCCGCTCGTGAAGTACATGAGCATGATGTCTTTGGAGGTGACGCCCGCCTCGCCGGTCGGACGCTCGAAGGTATCGGGGTAGCCGGCGATGAGCTCGTCGAAATCGACCCAGCCCTCGCGGGAGCCGTCCACGATGAACTTCTCGCGCACCGTGGGGCAATCGGGCATGGCCTCTTCCACCTGCGTGCAGACGTACTCGTCGTTCACGGCGACGATGGCCTTCACGTCGGCGCTGTTGGCGCGGTAGACCACATCCTTGCGCGTGAGCTGCAGCGACGCGGGGATGATGGTGGCGCCCAACTTGCAGAGGGCCACGGCGCACACCCAGTACTCCCAGCGGCGGCGCAGGATGCACATGACCACGTCGCCCTTGCCGATGCCGAGCTCCTTAAAGGCGTTGGCGGCCTGGTTGGACAGGCACTTGATGTCGGTGAACGTGAACACACGCTCCTCGCCGGCGTCGTTGGTCCACAGAAGCGCCCGCTTGTCGGGCTCCACGGCGGCCCACTCGTCGACGACGTCGAAACCGAAGTTGAAGGCCTCGGGAACCTCGATGGTGAAGTTCTCGGCGAAGTCCTCGTAGGAATCGAACTCAATTCTCGGGCAGTACTTCTTCAGAACATGATCCATAGTGGTGCTTCTCTCTGCTCTCCTATTTGTTGTCCTCCGCACCGCGCTTCCGGGTACTTCGATTCGCTCAGACAGTCCTCGCTCTGCGAAACAGTCCACTGGACTGTTTCGTTCGCTGCGGAACTCCCTCGGCCGAAGCACCCGAAATCGCGACGCTGCTCTTACGAAAACGTGATAGTGCTATTCCGCGATGATGGTGATGAACTTGCAGGGGACGTCGCCGTTGCAGCGCTGGCCGTGGGGGTAGGTGGGGTTGAAATAGATGCTGTCGCCGGCGTTCAGCTGGATGTCGCGGTCGCCGAAGGTGAGGATGAGCGACCCTTCCAGCACGTAGTTGAACTCCTGGCCATCGTGGCACACCAGCTCGGCCGGCTCGTCACACGGATCCAAGATGACCAGCAGCGGCTGCATGATCTTGCGGGCATAGCGGCTGGCCATGTCCTCGTAGTGGTACCCCGGGAAGCGCTCGACCTCCTCGGTCTCGCCGCGGCGCACCAAATGGTAGGTGTCCAGCTTCGGTGCGGTGCCCGTGAGGATCTCGGTGAGGTCGACGCTGAACTTGCGGGCCATGTGGTAGATGGCTGAGATCGGGATGTCCTCGCCGGTCTCCTCCCATGCGCGGTAGGTGTCGATGTCCACGCCGAGCTCCTCGGCCATGGTGTGGCGCGACACGTCGCAGGCCTCGCGCAGGCCCTGCAGGCGCTCGCCCAAGTCTTTCAGGTTCTCTTCTTCCATGTTTGTCCTTCTGTCCTGTCCGGCGCGAGACGGGGCGGGCATCCCCGTGCTCAAGCAATGGCTCGCTCGGCGGAACAGCCCACTGGGCTGTTCCGTTCGCTGCGCAACCTGCGCGCGGGGACGCCCGCCCCGTCTCGCGTCTGCTGCGCCGTGATTGAATACTAAGCGTTGATGCCGAGTTTGATGGCTTGGCGGTTCTGCTCCAGCTTCTCGGGCTTTTTGCCGGCCACCTTCGCGATGGCGCCGTCGAGCGCCTCCTCGGAACAAAAGCCGGTCTCGGCCCACAGCTTGCCGATGAGCACGATGTTGCCGAGGCCTTTGAGGCCGGCCTCCTCGCACATCTTCGTCGCGGGAATGCCGATGACCGTCACGCCCTCAGGCTCGGTGAGGCTCGGCACCATGGCCGTGTCAACCACCACGATGCCGCCCTCTTCCACGTTGTCGATGAACTTGTCAAAGGAGGGCTGGTTCAGGGCGATGAGTGCGCGCGGGCGCGTGATCAGCGGGCTGCCGATGGGCTCATCGGACAGCGTCACCGAGCAGTTGGCGGTGCCGCCGCGCATCTCGGGGCCGTAGGAGGGCATCCACGACACCTCGCGGTCCTCGATGAGGCCGGCCGTGGCGATGACCTTGCCGGCGAACAGCGATCCTTGGCCGCCGAAGCCGGCGACGACACAGGTAAGATCCTTGCCCATTAGTTGCCTCCTTCTGACACAGCCTCGGGATGGGCGATGGGGCAGGCGGCATTGCGGGCGCTCGCCGCCTCGGCAGCATTGGCGAAGCCGTCGGCGGTCACATCGCGCACCACCCCGAGCGGGTAGTACGGCAGCATGTTCACGCGCATCCACTCGAAAGCGTCCTGCGGCGTCATGCCCCAGTTGGTGGGACAGGTGGAGACCACCTCGATGAACGAGTAGCCCACGCCGTCGATCTGGTTCTGGAAGGCCTTCTTGATGGCCTTTTTGGCCTTGCGCACGTTCTTCGGCGTATCGACGCAGACGCGCTCGATGTAGGCCGGGCCGTCCAGCGCGTTCAGAAGCTCGCTCACGCGGATGGGGTTGCCGGCTGTGGACACGTCGCGCCCGTAGGGGCTCGTCTGGGTCACCTGGTTCGGCAGCGAGGTGGGGGCCATCTGGCCGCCGGTCATGCCGTAGATGGCGTTGTTGATGAAGATGATGGTGATGTTCTCGCCTCGGGTGGCCGCATGGACCGTCTCGGCCATGCCGATGGAGGCCAGATCTCCGTCGCCCTGATAGGCGAAGACCACCTTGTCGGGATGCACGCGCTTCACCGCCGTGGCCACCGCGGGCGCTCGGCCGTGGGCGGCCTCGATCATGTCGCAGCCGAAGAAGTCGTAGGAGATGACCGAACAGCCCACGGGCGCCACGCCGATCGTCTCGCCTTCGATGTCCAGCTCGTCCATGACCTCGCACACCAGACGCTCCACGATGCCGTGGGGGCAGCCGGGGCAGAAGTTCGTGACCACGGGCAACAGGGAGTGGGGTCGCTCGAAGACCACCTTCATTTCCTTCTCAGTCGTCTCGGCCATGCTACTCACCTACCTTCTCGTTCAAAGCGACAATGGCCGCCAGCACCTCGTCGGGGGTCGGGATGACGCCGCCGGTGCGGCCGTAGAACTCCACCGGCACGCGGCCGGCCACCGCCAGACGGACGTCCTCCACCATCTGACCCATGTTCATCTCCACATCGAGGAAGGCCTTGGCCGTGGGAACGACCGCCTCGATGGCGCGGGTCGGGAAGGGCCACAGCGTGATGGGGCGCACAAGCCCCGCCTTGATGCCCTGCTCGCGGGCGGCGTTCACCGCCGAGCGGGCCACGCGGGCGGCACCGCCGAAGGCCACGAGCACGATGTCGGCGTCCTCGGTGAGGTAGGTTTCGGCCTCCTGCTCGGTCTCTTCGATGACGGCGTAGCGCTCGTAGCGCTCGCGAACGAGGTCCTCCAGATCGGACGCGGTCAGATACAGCGAGTTCGCCACGTTGTGGGGGCGTTTGTGGCCGTGGCCGCAGGTGGCCCAGGGCTTCTCCGGCAGATCCTCTAAGGCGAGGGCCTCGGGCAGCACCACGGGTTCCATCATCTGGCCGAGCATGCCGTCGGCCATGATCATGACCGGCACGCGGTACTTGTCGGCCGTGTCGAAGGCCTTGAAGGCGTAGTCGGCCATCTCCTGCACCGTGGAGGGCGCGTACACGACGATGTGGAAGTCGCCGTGGCCGGTGGCCTTGGTGGCCTGCCAGTAGTCGGCCTGGGAGGGCTGGATGGAGCCCAGACCCGGGCCGCCGCGCTGCACGTTGACGATGACGCCGGGCAGATCGGCGCCGGCCATATACGAGATGCCCTCGCTCTTCAGCGAGATTCCCGGGGACGACGAGGAGGTCATCACGCGGGCACCGGCCGCCGACGCGCCGTAGACCATGTTGATGGCCGCCACTTCGGACTCCGCCTGAAGGTAGGTGCCCCCCACCTTCGGCATCATCTTCGCCATATAGGCGGCCACCTCGGTCTGGGGCGTGATGGGGTAACCGAAGAAGAAGCGGCAGCCGGCGCGCATGGCCGCCTCGGCCATGGCCTCGTTGCCCTTCATGAGTACTTTCTCAGCCATTGAACTACCTTTCAACCGTGATGGCCACATCGGGGCACATGGTCGCGCAGGTGGCGCAACCGGTGCACTTGTCCTCGTCGGTGCAATGGGCCGGGTGATAGCCCTTGGCCGTGATGACATCCGGATCGAGCTCGAGGATGCCCACCGGGCAGACGTCGGTGCACAGCCCGCACCCCTTGCAGAAGAAATCGTCGATGGTGACTCGCGCCATGGAAACCTCCCTTGCTTAACTCGCGCACGGGCCGCTGCGCCCGCGCCTCTCTCTCATGCTGAATGGGCCGCCCTTAGGACCAGGGAGGCTTGACGTACACGCTCACAGCATAGCCATTGGGAATGCCCGACAGTGCTGTTGACCCCGTGTTTTCTCGCTGAATGGCCTGAATGGGGGCGGTAATGCAGGCAACGGGAAGGCCTGCCATCGAGGCCACGGCCTGGGTATACGGGACACTTTCGGCGATGTGTCCCATAGTTGTCTCGCCCTGCAGGTGGGAGTTGCCCACCACGGCCGTGGCCTCAAGATGGCTCTTGGCCTCTATCTCGCGCAGCACCGCCACCGCATCGGCGGAGGTCTGCGTGAGGTTGCGGAAGGCGTTCACCACGTAGAGCATGGCATAGGGCCCCGCCGCGAGGGCCGGCGCGAAGCGCGCGAGCGTCGTGGCGCCCACATCGTCGCCGCCGGCATCCACGATGACGATTGTGCGCCCCGTCTCGTCGCGATAGGCCTCCGCCGCGGCCACGGCGAGCTCGCCGGTGACCGACGGGACGTCGAGGCTCGTGCCCGTGTGGCCGAACACCGGCGCGATGAGCCGAGCCCCGGCCCCTTCCAGAAGATCGCGGTACTCGTTCGAGCGGAAGTACGGATTCACGACGTCCATGTCGGCGAGCGTCGCGCGGTAGCCGGCCGCCGCGGCGTCCAGGGCGAGGTTGAGGGCGAAGTTGGTCTTTCCCACCCCGTAATGTCCCGTCACCACCACAACCGGCTCCAACGGGAACGGGAGCCCAGTAGATGCGCCCGCCGTCATCAGATGAGCCCCTCGGGGGTCTTCTGAGAGGCGTGGTGGGTCTTGTCCTGCTCGCGGATGGCGGCGCGGCGAATCTTGCCGTTGACGGTGCGGGGCAGCTCGTCGACGTACTCGATGATGCGCGGGTACTTGTAGGGGGCCGTCTGGCGCTTCACCCACTTCTGCAGCTCGGCGGTAAGCTCGTCGCTTCCCTGCCAGCCGTCGGCAAGCACCACCGTCGCCTTCACGGCGAAGCCGCGCACCGGATCGGGCACGCCGGTGACGGCCACCTCGCGCACGGCGTCGTGCTCGAGCATGACCGACTCGATCTCGAAGGGGCCGATGCGGTAGCCGCTCGACTTGATGACGTCGTCGTTGCGGCCCACGTACCAGTAGTTGCCCTCCTCGTCGCGCCAGGCGGTGTCGCCGGTGTGGTACCAGCCGTCGTGCATGGCCTCGGCGGTCTTCTCGGGATTACGGTAGTACTCCATCATGATGCCGGCCGGATGCGGATCGATGGCGATGCAGATCTCGCCGGTCTCGCCGGTGTCGCACTCGGTGCCGTCCTCGCGGAGGACCTTCATGACGTACATCGGCACCGGCTTGCCCATGGAGCCCGGGCGCGGCGTGGAGTTCGTGAGGTTGCCCACGGTGAGCGGGGTCTCCGTCTGGCCGAAGCCCTCGTAGATGGTAAGGCCGGTATGCTCGCGCCAGAAGTCGAACAGATCGGGGTTCAGCGCTTCGCCGGCCGTGGTGCAGTACTCCAAGCTGGACAGGTCGAAGGCGTCCACGTCCACCTCGGTCATGAGGCGGTACATCGTCGGTGGGCAGCAGAGAGTCGTCACGCCGTAGCGACCGACGAGGGAGAGAATCTCGGCCGGATCGTAGCGGTCGAAGTCGTAGGTGAGCACTGCGGCCTCCATGAGCCACTGGCCGAAGAACTTGCCCCAGACCGCCTTGCCCCAGCCGGTGTCGGCGATGGTGAAGTGCAGCCCCTCGGGGTTCACGTTGTGCCAGTGCTTGGCCGTGATGAGGTGCGCCAGCGCGTAGCCGGAATCGTGGAGCACCATCTTGGGATTGCCCGAAGTGCCCGAGGAGAAGTACATGAGCATGGGATCGGCGCCCGCCGTCTCGCGGCGGGTGAAGTCGGCCGAGGCGGCGCGCACCTCGCTGTTGAAGTCGCGCCAGCCCTCGCGCGCGACGGGGGCCGCGCAGATGCCAGCAGGGCCCGAGAGCGCCTCGCCGACAAGCTCGCCGGCGGGAGCGACCCAGTTCCCGTTCCCGTCGCGAGGGGTGAGCCCGGCGCCGGCAGGGTTCACGAGGATGAGCGTCTCCACGCTGGGGCACTCCTCTACCACCGCGTCGATGGTGTCGGCGATGTCCCCGGCCGAGGTGGCGATGATGGCCTTGATATCCGCCCCGTTCAGGCGATAGGTGAGGTCGTGTTCCTTCAGCATGAAGGTGGCCGGTACCGCCACCGCCCCCAGTTTCTCCAGGGCCAGCATCGTGAACCAGAACTGGTAGTGGCGGCGCAGGATGACCATGACGAAGTCGCCGCGCCCGATGCCGCAGTCCGCCAGGAAGTTCGCCGTCTTGTCCGACCACGTCTTCATGTCGGCGAAGGTGAAGACATGCTCCTCCCCTTCCGGATTGCACCAGACCATGGCGGTGCGCTCGGGGTCGTTGATCGCGATGTCGTCCACGACGTCGTAGGCGAAGTTGAAGTTGTCGGGCATGGTGATGTCGAACCTCGTGAGCAGACCGTTCTCGTCGTAGGCCTCGTCCACGTAGCGCAAGTTGATGTTTCTCATGATGATATCCTTGGGTGAAGTCTTGAAAGGGCGGGCGATTACCTTGGGTTCGGCGACGCCGGATGCGCGGGCGCGCGGCCGGGCCAAAGAACGCCGGCCACACCCGCGAGTCGGGCCGCCTAGATAATCTTCTCCCCCTCGGGCTTCATCACAATGGCGAGGAACACGCAGGGCTCTCCTCCGGTAGCAATCATGCCGTGGCCGCGACCGGAGTCGTACATGACTACATCCCCCGGATTCAGGATCTCCTCGTGATCCTCGTAGGCGAAGCGCATCTGGCCGGAGATGATGAAGTCGAGCTCCTGGCCCTCGTGGTGGGACAGGTGCACGGGCACGTCCTGCTCCTCTTCCAAATAGGGGGCGGTGACCACAAAGGGCTCGGCCAGCTTGTGGCGGAAATGCGGCGCCTTGTGCAGGTACTCGAAGCCAGCGCGGCGCTTGATGGAAAGGCCCGCGCCCTCGCGCGTGAGCGAGTAGCCCGTCAGGTGCGGGTTCTCGCCGGTGAGCAGCTCGATGACGTCGACGCCGAACTTCTCGGCGCACTTGTACAGGAAGGTGAAGGAGAGGTCCTCCTCGCCGGACTCTTGTGCGGCGTATTCCGCCGTCGACCGGCCCGTGGCCTCGGCCATCTCCTGCAATGTGAGGTCCATGTCCTCTCGCAGAGCGCGAATACGCCCCGCCACCTCTTTGATATTCGGCTCCACGACCTGCGACCTCCTTATCGGTTCTCGAAAATGACTGTAGCACGCTATTTTACTGGCATCTCGGCGGTCAACATTTCCAATCGGTTAAAAAGTCGGCGATGCGCCTATAGTTTTTCCCGCAGCTTCGCCATCGCCAGACGCGAAAACGAAGGCGCCCCGAAGGGCGCCTTAAGATCGCGGTGCGCGCGAGCCTAGGCTTTGCGACGCAAAAGGGCGAGGAAGTGGGCGTCGGGGCCGCCGGGCTCTAAAACGGTGGAGAAGAACGGCAGCTCGATGTCGAGGTCGGGGTTTCGGCAGGGCACCACCTCGAAGGCGGCACCGGCCTCGGTGGCCAGGAAGGCCTCCACGGCATCGGCGTTCTCCTCGTGGGTGACGGTGCAGGTGGCGTAGGCCAGAATGCCGCCGGGAGCCACATGGGATGCCGCCGATTCCAAGAGACGTGCGTCCAGCTCGGCCGATTCGGCAATGGTTTCGGGGCGCAGGCGCCAGCGGATGTCCGCATGACGCCGGAGCGTGCCCAGCCCCGTGCACGGGGAGTCGATGAACACGCGATCGAAAGTGCGCTCGCCCACCAGGGCGTCCAAGTCGGTGGCGTCGCCGATGATGGCCTCGCTCACGTGCGCCCCGTACTGCTCGGCGCGCTCTTGGAGCAGCTTGGTCTTGAAGGCGTGCACGTCAACGGTGACGTACTCGGGGATCTGCTTGCCGTATCGCCGGTAGGCGATGCTCTGGTCGAGGATGGTCTTCGTGGCGCGGCCGGCGCCGATCTCCAAGAACGACTCCGGTGCCGTATCTCCCACCACCAGATCCGCCACTGCCTGGGAGGTGGCGTCGGACACGAGAAGCAAGCCCTGGTTTATCATGCGGCGCACACGGCCATCGAGCAGGGGCACGCCCGACGCCACTTTGTAGCAGCCGGGTACGGCACAGCCGCCCAGCGCCATGGCTTCAGGCCCAGCGTGAGCCGCTGCGAGAACCGAGACGACCTCCTCGTCGGTGGCGGCCTTCAGCGCGTTGACGGCGATGTAGACCGGAGCCGGCTCGTTCGAGGCTACCATGAAGTCGCGGGCGCCCTCGGGCCCGAGCTCTGCGATGAGCCGCTTGGCGAGCCACACCGGGAAACCGTGCAGCCGCGCATAGGCGGCGATATCAGTGCGCGGGTCGCCGAAGGGGAAGACCTCTTTGGCGCGCACCACGCGGCGCAGCACCGCATTGGCGAGACCGCCGGCGCGCGGCGCCACCGACTTCACCAGCTCGACGCCCTGATCGACGGCGGCATGGGGGCTCTTCTGCAAAAAGACGATCTCGTAGGCCGACAGGCACAGCGCGTCGCGCACTGCCGGGGCCGCATCGTCGGGCGAGTCCATGCAGCCCGTGATGATGTCCTCCAGGGTGCCGCGCGTGCTGACCACGCCCAGCACGAGCCGGGTGGCGAAGGCCCGATCCTCCCGCGACAGGGGCGAGATATCGATGGTCTTGGCGATGATGTCCTGGGCGAACGCGTCGCGCTCCCTCAGCTGGTGGATGGCCGCCAGGGCAAGCTCGCGGGCCGTCGTGGCCTTGTGGGCCTTCTGCCGGCGCACCTGGTCGCGGCGCGGCGCGCCTCCGCGGCCGCCGTCGCGAGGCCCATCGAAGCGCGGGCCGCGATCCTGCGGGACGTCTTGGTCGGGGGCCGCCATGAGCTTGCCGTCGATGAACACCTCGCGCGGGTGGCCCGCCTCGCGGGAATCGCGCCGAGGGCCGCGGTCTGTGCGCGGGCCGAAATCCTTGCGGGGGGCGCTCCCACCAGTTGGCTTGCCATCGCGGGCACGGAAGTCCTTCCGGTCGGCGTCGGATCGCTGCTCGTCACGCGGGCCCCGGTCGTCCTTGCGGAATCCGCCGGGCTTGCCGTCCTTGCGGTAGCCGCCGGGCTTCCCGTCGCGGGGGCCGCGATCATCCTTGCGGAAGCTACCCGGCTTCCCGTCTTTGCGGAACCCGCCGGGCTTGCCCCCTTTGCGGAAGTCGCTCGGCTTCCCGTCACGAGGCCCCCGGTCATCCTTGCGGTAGCCACCCGGCTTGCTGTCTTTGCGGAACCCACCGGGCTTGCCTCCCTTGCGGAAGTCGCCGGACTTGCCGCCGGGGCGCGGCCCGCGGTTCTGCCGCGCGCCGCCCTGGGCGTTGCGATCGCCCTGGCTCGCTCGGTCGTAGGATCGTCTCTGGTTGTGGGATCGATGATCGTTATGCACGGGACCATGTTCCTTCCTCGCCCCACAGCGCGGGGACGCCGGCGGCAAACGAGCGCGCGTCCATGGCGCGCTTGCCGTCCGGTTTTACTTCGGTTACTTCCAAGACCCCCTCGGCGCAGCCGAGAAGCAGTCGGTTCGCGATAAGGGCCGCCGCGCCGGAGCCCAGGCGGTCGGCAGGAGCATCGTCGGCCACGCGGGCCGCCAGCACCGTCAGCGGCCGGCCGGCGACGACGGCCCGGGCGGGATGGGCGGCGCCCGAGGCACGCACGCGGCGATCGTTCGCAACGGCGCTCTCGGCAGGATCGAGGTTCAGCTCGCCTTTGGCGATCTTCTCGGCGTAGGTGACCAGCGCCTCGTCCTGGGCCACCCAGCGCAGGTTGCCGCCCTCGGCCTGGGCCAGCGCCGTGAGCAGCGCGCTGGCGCCCAGGGCTGCCAGCTCCTCGGTGAGCTCGGCGGCTGTGCGCGAACCTGCGGGCAGCGAGCGGCACACGCAGTAGTCGCCGGTGTCGAGCCCCTCCTCCATGGCCATGATGCACACGCCGATCTCCTCGTCGCCGGCGAGGATGGCCCGCTCGATGGGGGCCGCCCCGCGCCAGCGCGGAAGCAGGGACCCGTGCACGTTCAGGCAGCCGAAGGGCGGCAGGTCGAGCACCTCCTTGGGGAGAATCGCCCCGTAGGCCGCCACGCAGATGACATCGGGCGCGAACGCGGCGAGCTCCGAGAGCACCGCGGCGTCGCGCAGCGTGCGCGGCGTTCGCACGGGAAAACCGCGACGTTCGGCCACCTCCTTCACCGGAGAGGGCACAAGCGCCTTTCCCCGGCCGCGCACGGCGTCGGGACGCGTGTAGACGGCCGCGATCTCGTGGAACTCCGCCAACTCGTCCAAGATTTCCGCTGCGAAGCGGGGCGTTCCCATGAAGACGACGCGCACGCTACTTCACCTCGATATCGGTGTCGCCCGGGCGGGCGCCGGCGGCCTTGGCCTCCTCGTAGGCGCGCAGGGCCTCGATACGAGTCACCGGATCGCAGCTCTCGAAGAGCGTCTTGCCGTTCAAGTGGTCGATCTCGTGCTGCAGGCAGCGGCCGAGCAGGCCGTCGCCCTCGATCTCCCACAACTCGCCGTCCAAATCGTAGTACTGGACGCGGGCCCACGGCTGGCGCTTCACCGGCACGGTGACGCCGGGGCACGAAAGGCAGCCCTCGCCGCCCTCCTCCGGCTCGCCGGCCAATTCCACGATCTCGGGGTTCACGAGCACGATGGGGTTCTTCTCCCCCTTCTCGCCGTCCCAATCGACGTCGATGACGACCAGGCGCTTGGTGACGCCCACCTGGGGGGCGGCGATGCCGCAACCGTAGTTCTTGTACATGGCGTGGACCATCTGCTTGGAGAGACGCTTAAGCGACTTGTCGCCGGGCTCGCACGGCTCGCAGACCGTGGCGAGAATGGGATCGGGGGAAATAACAATGGGAAGCACGGTATTCCTTACTCTGTATAGTGAAGTGTCAATGCGCTGCGGCAACCCCGGGCAGCTCTGAAATGGCCCGGGATCGTATCAGTTGCTTGGGACATTGTGAAGCGCGAGGCCCCTCCTGTCCAGATGACCCGCGAAATCTACGGACGGACGGCGGCGGGTGCCCTAGCTGGCGGGCAGCGCTCGGTGGGCGACGCGACGGGCGGCGACGTCCATCTGCAAGGTAGTGACGGCGGCGTGCAGAAGCTCGGCCTCCTCGCCGTCGGCCCCGGCGTTCATCTGGGCCGTGAGCGCACCGATGGCCTCCTCGGCATCGCCCAGGGCAAGCTCCTCGGCCAGGTAGGCGCCGATGGCCTCCGGGGTGCTCGACGGGTAGGACGACCCGGCGGTGAGCACGCGCGCCGCATGGGGCGTGGCGAGCGTCGCCTTCGTGACGATGTCGGCAGGTGCGGCGCCCGGGTTCTCGGAAAGGGTCGCGAGCACGCTCTCGGCCAGAAGGCGGTGCACCTCCTCGTGCCACTGCACCTGGGCCAGCGCATCGGCATGGGCGAGCCCCACAAGGGGATGCTGGCAAGCGAGCGCCAGAAACTCCCGCTCGAAGCGCAGGCGGTTGCGCTCGGCCTGGGAAAGCGCGCGGCGCACAGGTCGGGGCGCGGGGGCCTCGGGCCCGGTCTCCTCCTCGGCGGCGCCACGGGGCGTCTCCAGGGCTGCCAGCCGCTCCAGCACGTCGGCCTCCTCGATGCCGAGGCGCCCGTGGGCCCGCAGGCGCGACCAGGTGCGCACGGCGTAGTCCTTCGCCACCAGCGTGTCCTTGATGGGGGCGAGCACCGCCAGGCACGCGTCCAGCGCGCGATCGCGGCCGGGGGCGGTGTCCAAGTCGAAGCTGTCGAGGCGCCGTTCGAGGCCGAACTCGATGAGCGGGAGCGCCCCTTCCACCACCGCCTCCAAAGCCTGCGCGCCCTCCGCCTGCACGAACTCGGCCGGATCCTGGTTGTTCGGCAGGGTGACGGCCAGAAGCTCCACGGAGTTGCGGTTCTTGTCGGAGATGCTCTCGCCGATGAAGGCCAGGGCGCGGTCGGCCGCCTTCTGACCCGCCGCGTCGCCGTCGAACAGGTAGACGATCTTCTTGGGCGCGTGCTTGGCGAGCACCCGGATGTGTCGCATGGTGAGCGCCGTGCCCAGGGTGGCCACCACGTTGGTGACGCCCGCCTCGTGCAGCGCAATGACGTCGGTGTAGCCTTCCACTACGATGGCGCAGCCGGTAGAGGCCATGCGCGCCTTCGCCTGGTCAAGCCCGTAGAGCACCTGGGACTTGTGGAACAGCGGCGTTTCCTGGGAGTTCAGGTACTTCGGCTCGCCGGCGCCGATGACGCGGCCGCCGAAGGCCACGCAATCGCCCTGGGCGTCGAAGATGGGGAACATCACGCGCTCGTAGAAGCGGTCGCGCACCGGGCCCCCGCGCCCGTCGAGGGCCACGTTGGCGCGGATCATCTCGTCGGGTTTGAAGCCCAAGGCCGAAAGATGCCGGACGAGCGCCCCGCGCCCGGGGGCGTAGCCGAGCATCCACTTCTTCGGCACCTCGCCGCCGAAGCCGCGGGAGGCCAGGTACTTCCGCGCGGCGTCCGGCCCCTCGCCGCGCCCGCGCATGAGCTGGGTGTGGTAGAACTCGGCCGTGCGCGCGCAGATCTCCTTCATACGGCTCTTCACCGAGCGCGACACGCCCCCGCCCCGCGTATCCTCCGCGATGTCGATGTGGGCGCGGTCGGCCAGATAGCGCACGGCTTCGGGGAAGTTGAAATCCTCGGTCTTCATGATGAACGAGAAGACATCGCCCCCCTCCCCGCAGCCGAAGCAGTGCCACAGCTGGGTCGCCGGGTCGATCTTGAACGAGGGGGTCTTCTCCTGATGCAGCGGGCAGCAGCACCAGAAGTCGCGGCCCTTCTGCTTGACGGGGGTGCGCTCGCCGATGACCGCCACGAGATCGCTCGCGTCGCGAACTTTCTGGATATCCTCGTCGCTGATGCCGGCCACGCGTCCCTCCGCTTTCTTCTCGTCGCTCTTCGTCGTTTTCTGGAAAGTATAGCACCGCCACGTGCAAACAGATGTTCCGCAGCTACAATAGCGGCAAAACTAACGACCAGCGAAAGCGAGCGAGCCATGGCAGAGAACAACGTCCCCTACCTTACCCTGAGCCCCGACGTGGAAGAGGCCATTCGGGCCGACCGCGCCGCCGGCCGCGTGAGTCCCTACCGCACCGATGACGCGGACGTGGTGCGCCGCGAGGACTTCGCCCACGACCGGGCCACGCTCACACGCCCGGCCTTTGTGCGCGACACAGAGAAGGTGCTGAACCTGCCCGCCTATAACCGTTACGCCGACAAGACCCAGGTGTTCTCCTTCGCCGAGAACGACGAGATCTCGCGGCGCGGGCTGCACGTGCAGCTCGTAAGCCGCGTGGCTCGGGGCATCGGTAGCCTGCTCGGGCTGAACTGCGACCTCATCGAGGCCATCGCGCTCGGCCACGACACGGGGCACACCCCCTTCGGCCACGCAGGAGAGCGGTTCCTATCGGCCTGCTACCGCGCGCGCACCGGTCGTACCTTCAACCATAATGTGCACTCGGTGCGGGTGCTCGACAACCTGTACCGTCGCAACATCTCGCTACAGACGCTCGATGGGGTGCTCTGCCACAACGGCGAGTTCGCCCAGCAGGTGCTGCGCCTGGGAGAGACGACCACGTTCGAGCAGCTGGACAACTTGGTGGAGGCCTGCACGGCCGACGAGTCCACCATCAAGACCCTGCGCCCCTCCACGCTGGAGGGCTGCGTCGTGCGCGTGGCCGACATGATCGCCTACATCGGCAAGGACCGCCAGGACGCGCTCGCCATGGGGGTCATCGATTCGCTTTCCCCCTTCGATTCCGAGGCGATCGGCGTGACCAACGCGAAGATCATCAACAACCTCACCGTCGATATCGTGAACAACTCCTACGGCAAGCCGGAGATTGCCATGAGCGAGGAGGTCTTCCGCGATCTTAAGCTGGCGAAGCGGCAGAACTACGAGGTCATCTACTTGAAAGAGGGCATGGTGGACGACGCCGAGAACCTCGTGGAGGAGATGTTCGAGGAGATGTACGCGCGGCTTCTGGCCGACCTTCTGGAAGAGCGGCGGGAAAGCCCCATCTTCCAGCACCACGTGCGGCGCCTCGCCGCGGCATCGCGGTCCATCGTGCCCGGGGAGTACCTGGCCGGCGAGCCGAACCAGATCGTGGTGGACTACATGGCCTCCATGACCGACAGCTACTTCATGGCCATCTACCGCCACCTGTTCCCGACAAGCCGCCGCAAGATCCAAACCCGCGGCTATTGCGCGGATCTCATCTAACCCTTACTAATCAGATTCGCTAGCTTGCAAACCCGAACGCACGTCGCACTCTTTGTTTTCTGCACGATTTGGAAAATATGCTATTTTGGAGCTTCCACAAGATTCCCACGATAACGGACTCCAGAAAAGCACATTTTCCAAATTGCTCTTTCCAAAATTACACATTTTCCAAATCACGGCGATGCAATTATGCGAGTGCAAATTTTTTGCAATCGCTCTACCAGGCTTTTCTCGAAGTCTGTAATTCTACCCTCCGCATATTAAACATTCAGATTTGGAAAATGTGCTTTTTTGCTCTTCAGTTTGTCCGGATCTTAGAATACCGTCCATTTAAACACATTTTCCAAATCCTCGCGCTTTATACATGCCTTGATGCGAAATGAGACTCGATCCATAAAGACTACTTTTGCATCTTTCCAAACACAGAGTCTCCCGAGAAGGTCATCTTCACAGATCCCCCCAAAAACCAGTGTCTTGCTGATGGCAGGCGGGGTTGTCGGCGGCGGTGGTGGCGAGCTCGTCGCAGCGCTCGTTCTCGGCGTGGCCCGCGTGGCCCTTCACCCAGACGAACTTCACGGTGTGGGGCTCTTTGGCCGCAAGCAGCCGCTTCCACAGATCGACGTTCTTCACGGGCTGCTTCTGGGAGTTCTTCCATCCTCGCTTCAGCCAGCCGGCCACCCAGTTCTGGTTGAAGGCGTTCACGAGGTACTGCGAATCGGAGTACACCGTCACCGTGCAGGGGCGCTTCAAGGCCTCCAGGCCCACGATGCAGCCGAGCAGCTCCATGCGGTTGTTGGTGGTGCAGGAAAAACCGGCGGAGAACTCCTTCTCGTGCACCGCGCCCGAGGGCGCCGTGTAGCGCAGAATGGTGCCGTAGCCGCCCGGCCCGGGGTTGCCCCGGGACGAGCCGTCGGAGTACAGGGTCACTTCCATGGGAGCTCCTTGGTGGTTGGAAGATGCCGCCACGTGTCCCGCGGCGGCGAAGTCGTTGAAAGAGAAGCCGGATTGCGCGGTCATGGGCTACAGCTCCGCTTCCGTGCGCTCACCCAGGTCGATGAGCTCCTGGCGGGTGTGCACGTCACACTTGACGTATATGCGGCGCAGGTGCGTATCAACGGTGTTCTTCGAGATGAAGAACTCGCCGGCGATGCGCTCGGCGGTGCGGCCGCGCAGGGCGAGCGGCAAGATCTCCGCTTCGCGCTTCGAGAGCTTCGCCGTGCGCGCGATGAGATCGCAGGCCTCCTCGAAACGGTCGCTCTGGGCGATGACCACCGAGAGCGCTGCCATGTCGCGGTCAGTGAACAGGAACAGATACGCGTACAGCACCGCCACGCCGGCCAGGGCCACGAGCGCCGCCGACACGTCGAAGGCGCCGGGAAGCGCCCCGAGCACGCCGCCGACGAGCACGCCGGTGATCTCGCCCGCGAACAGCGCCGCGAAGCCCCGGGCGAAGGAGCGCGCCGCGTCCCCGCCGCCAATGCGGCCCATGATGAGGAACAGCGAGACGAGCACCGAGAAGACCCCCAGATAGCCGGCGAGCACCACGGCCACGCCGGAGACGTTCACGCTCTCCAGCAGCGGCACCGCCACGAAACCGCCCACCATGAGCAGGATGGCGAGCCGGTACGCGCCGCCGAGCGGCCCCACCTCCTGATCGGGCCCCGTGGGCAGCACGGCGCGCACGCCCACCGAGAGCGGACGACCCCCGTAGAGCTGCAGCGCAGCGGCGCAATACAGCACGAAGAGCACGAAGGTGACGGAAAGCGATGACGCGGCTCCCCCCTCGGCGCTGGTGGCAAGGGCCTCCACGGCACCGGTGGCCAGGCCGTAGACCACCGTGCCGGCGATAATGCGACCGGAGAGCTTGGCGGCCTCCTCGGTTGGATCGTCGGTAGTCGCGGTCTCGGCGTCGCGGTCAGCAGGCTCGCCGAGCGCACGCAGAGCCCAGGCGCTTCCCACGGGCAGCACGTACAACAGGATGTAGGCGCCCTCCACGGGAATGGCGACGACGAAGAAGCACACCGCGGCGCCCAGGGCGCTTCCGATGAACACCTCGGGCACGGACTGGTCGATGGAAGCCTTCCCCAGCACCCGGCCCCACCGGCACAGAAGCAGCGCGAGAGGGATACCGGCGGCGAGCCCCTCCACGGCGGCGAGCGCGAGCCACGGAATGCCAGGCGCAAGGCTGTGCAGCGCGACGATGAGGTACAGCGCTCCCACCAACGGCAGCGCGTAGCAGCGAACGAGACCCTCGGCCACGACCATGAGATGCCGACGCCGGCGCTCGCGGGTCATGAGCGCGAAGGTGGCGGCCATGACGAGGAGCACGCAGAGCAGGTCGGCCCGATCGATGAGGAACCCGTGCTGGCTGCTCTCGTTATAGGAGCCCAGATACAGCATGGCGAAGAGAAAGGCCTGGTTGCAACCGAAACCGAGGATGGCGTAGCGCGCTTGGCGCAAACGCGAAAGCGTCATCGTCGCCATGAACCTCCCTTTCTCTCTCGCATTGACAACGGTGTATTCTATCGCAATGAAACGAATCGGCTCTCACCGACGGGAACATCCGACGAAATGAACCGCATCTGGTAAAACGAAGAGAAGCGGCGCTGGCCGTATCTGGCAGCTGCCGCTTCTCTTGGGAGGGAGGGTTGAAACGAACCCCGCACCCGAGGGCGCAGGGACGGTTCACGGATGTTACTCGGCCTTCTTGCGAACGACCTTCTTGACCACCTTGGTCTCTGGCTCGCCGGCAGTGGCGTAGGCGACCTCGGGCTCGTCCTCGACGATCTCGATGATCTCCTCGACCTCTTCGTCGTCCTTCTTATCGAAGGCCATGCCCTCGCGCAGGCTCTTCACGGTCTTGCCGAGGGAGGCGCCGAGTTTGGGGAGGTTCTTCGGCCCGAAGATGAGCAGCACGACGACGAGGATGATAACGAGCTCAGGCACGCCCAGTCCGAGAATCTTCATAGTGGGTAATCTCCTTCTTTGCTTCGAAGCCGGCCGGGACACTCCTTGCGCCGCGCTTCACCGTTTTTTGCGTTTCGACGCCGCCCACTATGCCCCCTTCCAAGCCTCCTGCCTATCACGCAGACCCGTGATTTTGTCACGTGGCGAAGAAATTTCCCTGTCACACCTTTACGTGACAAAGCTCGTTTTCGCTGGTCAGAAGCTTACGCAAAAAAGGGCTGACCGAGGTCAGCCCCTACAGAACAACTATGGGAGATTTTTCCTACTCGTGGATCCAGCTGAACATGCCGCGGATGCGCTCGCCGGTCTTTTCGATCTCGTGGGTGTTGATGGCCTCGCGCTGCTCGAGGAGCCACGCGTGCCCGTTCTTGCAATCGGCGACGAATTCCTCGGCGAAAGCGCCGTCCTGGATGCGGGCCAGAATCTCTCGCATGGCCTCGCGGCTCTGCTCGTTGATGACCTTCGGGCCCGCGTAGTACTCGCCGTACTCGGCGGTGTTGGAGATGGAGTAGTTCATGAAGTGGATGCCGCTCTCGTACATGAGGTCGACGATCATCTTCATCTCGTGGTAGCACTCGAAGTAGGCGAGCTCCGGCGGGTAGCCCGCGTCCACCAAGGTCTCGAAGCCGGCCTTCACCAGCTCCACCAAACCGCCGCAGAGCACGGCCTGCTCGCCAAAGAGGTCCTCCTCGGTCTCCTGGGCGAAGGTGGCCTTGATGACGCCGGCACGCGCACCGCCCACGCCCCAGGCGTAGGATAGCGCGATGTCCCAGGCGTCCCCGGTGGCGTCCTGGGCCACGCAGATGAGGTCCGGCACGCCGGAGCCCTCGGTGTACTGGCGGCGCACGATGTGGCCGGGGCCCTTCGGCGCGCACATAATGACGTTCACGTCCTCAGGCGGGGTGATGTAGCCGTAGTGGACGTTGAAGCCGTGGGCGAAAGCGAGGGTGTCGCCGGCCTTCAAGTGCGGCGCGATGTAGGTCTCGTATACCTCGGGCTGCAGCTCGTCGGGCACGAGCACCATGATGAGGTCGGCCTCTTCGGCGGCCGTGGCCATGTCGGTCACGCGCAGGCCGGCCTCCTCGGCGGCCTCGATGGAGTGCGAGCCCTCGCGCAGGCCCACGCGCACGTCGCAGCCGGAGTCCTTGAGGTTCAGCGCGTGGGCATGACCCTGGGATCCGTAGCCGATGATGGCGATCTTCTTGTCCTTGATGATGTCGGGGTTGCAGTCCTGTTCGTAGTAGATGGTGACGGCCATGAGTTTTGGTTCCTTTCTCTTGTTGCCTTTTCTATTTCCTAATCTCGCGAGCTGCGGGAGAGGGCCACTTTGCCGGTGCGGACAGTTTCCTTGATGCCGTAGGCGCGCAGCAGATCCTCCAGGCCCCGAAGCTTCGCGTCGTCGCCGGTGGCCTCGATGGTCAGCGAGCTTTTGCCCACGTCCACGATCTTCGCGCGGAAGATGTTGGCGATCTCGATGATCTCGCTGCGGCGCTCGGACGCGGCGTTCACCTTGAACAGCACCAGCTCGCGCTCGATGGCGCCCTCATCGGTGAGGTCGGTGATCTTGTGCACGCTGATGAGCTTGTGCAGCTGCTTGGTGATTTGCTCGTAGGCCACGTCGTCGGCGAGCACGATGGCGGTGACGCGCGAGAGGGTGGGGTCTTCGGTAGGGCCCACGGACAGCGACTCGATGTTGAAGCCGCGCCGGGAGATGAGGCCTGTCACACGGGACAGCACGCCGGGGCGGTTCTCAACCAGGACGGACAGAACGTGCTTCATCGCGCGCCCCCCTTCTCTTCGTCGCCGTCGCGGAACAGCGTCTTCCAGTCTTCGGGGCGCACGTCCACGGTGGAGCCGTCCTGGCCCAAACGGGCGCCTGTGTCCTCGGGGTCTATCTCCCAGCGGCCGCCGAACTGGGCGTCCAGCTTGGCGCAGGGAGAGGTGGCGGCCGCCGCGCCGGCCGCGGCCGCCCGGGCCCGCAGAGAACCCGGGGCGGCGGGCACATCGGTGCGCACGGCGCCCACGGCCACGTCGATCGCCCCCATGACATCGCCCAAAGCCGCCCCCGGCGCCACCATGGGATAGACGTTCTGCTCGGGAGAGATGGCCACATCCAAGAGGTAGGGCCCCTCCGCGGCCAGCATGCGCTCGATAGCAGCAGTGACCTCGCCGGGCGCCTCCACGCGTTCGCCCTCCCAGCCGTAGGCCTCCGCCAGCTTCACGAAGTCGGGCACGGGCGCAAGCAGCGTCTGAGAATAGCGCTTGTCGTAGAACAGCTTCTGCCACTGGTGGACCATGCCGAGGCAGCGGTTGTCCAGGATCATGACCTTCACGGGCACGCCGTTGATGGCGGCCGTGGCCATTTCCTGGGAGTTCATCTGGAACGACCCGTCGCCGGCGATGCAGACCACCGTGGCGTCCGGGTTGGCCACCGCCGCTCCGATGGCGGCCGGGAAGCCGAAGCCCATGGTGCCCAGACCCCCGGAGGAGAGGAAGGTGCGCGGGAACTCCCGGGGCAGGAACTGGTGCGCCCACATCTGGTGCTGGCCCACCTCGGTGGTGACGATGGAGGCCGCCGGATCCAGCTGGCGTCCTAGCTCGGCAATGGCGAGCTCGGGGACGATCTCGTCGCTCTCCTCGTTCTCGGCCATGTTCGGGTGGTAGAACGGGTAGCGGGCGCGCCACGCGTCGATGTCGGCGATCCACTGGTCGTCTCGCGGGGCGGCGCCGTCCTTCTCGAGCACCTCGAGCATGCCGGCGATGATACCCTTCAGATCGCCCACAATGGGCACATCGGCATCGCGGATCTTCCCGATCTCCGCCGGGTCGATGTCGATGTGCACGATCTTCGCGTTGGGGGCGAACTCGGTGACGCGTCCGGTGACCCGGTCGGAGAAGCGCGCGCCGGCGGCGATGATGAGGTCGGCCTCGGTCATGGCCATGTTCGAGTACTTCGCCCCGTGCATGCCCACCGGCCCCAAGTTCAGCGGATGGCTCGCGGGCACGCCGCCCTTGCCCATGAGGGTGACGACGGAGGGAATGCGCATCTTGTCCATGAGGGCCACAATCTCGTCGGTTGCCTCCGACGAGATGACGCCGCCGCCGACGTAGAGCAAAGGTTGTTCTGCTTCTTCCAGAAGGCGGCAGGCGGCGCGAATCTGCTTGGCGTTGCCGCGATAGGTGGGCTTGTAGGAGGGCAGGTTCACCGCATCTGGGTACTCGAAGACCATGGTCTCGCCGGCCACGTCGCTCGGGATATCTATGAGCACGGGACCGGGGCGCCCCGTGACGGCGATGTGGAAGGCCTCGCGGATGGTGCGGGTGAGCTCGTCGGTGGATTGCAGCAGGTAGGAGTGCTTGACCACGGGCATCGTGATGCCCACGATGTCGGATTCTTGGAACGAGTCGGTGCCGATGACCCCCCGGCCCACCTGGCCGGTGATGACGACGAGGGGCACGGAGTCCATGTAGGCCGTGGCGATGCCGGTCACCGTGTTCGTGGCGCCCGGCCCCGAGGTGACGATGGCCACGCCGGCGCGCCCGGTGGAGCGGGCGTAGCCGTCGGCCATGTGCACGGCCCCCTGCTCGTGGCGGGCGAGCACGTGGGTGATCTGGTCGGAGTCGTACAGCGCGTCGTAGAGCTTGATGGCCTGGCCGCCCGGGTAGCCGAACACCGTCGTCACCCCCTCGGCCTCGAGGCTGGCGACGACGGCCTCGGCGCCAAGCATGGTGCGGCCCTGCTTGGCCGTGCGCGAGCCCGCACCCCGGGGCGCGCCTTGGGTGGCGGCGTTGCGCCGGACCGGCGTTGTCGGCTTGCCCTCGGCCGGCGTTGCCGCGCTTGCGGCTGCAGTGCTGTCGTTGATATCGCTCACAGGATGATCGCCCCCTTGTCGGCAGAAGTTACCAGTTTCGCGTACTTGGCCAACACGCCCGCATCGTGCTTGGGCGCCGGTGGCTCCCACGCCGCGCGCCGGCGCGCGAGCTCCTCGTCGCTCACGTTCAGCGTCAGCGCGCCGCCCTCGATGTCCACGGTGACGGAATCGCCCTCGCAGATGAGGGCGATGGGGCCGCCGGCCGCCGCCTCGGGGCTCACGTGCCCCACGGCCGGCCCCTTGGTGGCGCCGGAGAAGCGCCCGTCGGTGATCAGGGCCACCGAGGTGGAAAGCCCCATGCCGCAGATGGCCGAGGTGGGCGCGAGCATCTCGCGCATGCCCGGGCCTCCGGCCGGCCCCTCGTAGCGGATGACCACCACATCTCCCGGGGCGATCGCGCCGCCGTTGATGGCCGCGCAGGCCGCCTCTTCCGAATCGAACACGCGGGCCGGCCCGGTGTGGCATAACATGGACGGATCCACCGCCGCCTTCTTCACCACCGAGCCGTCGGGCGCCAGGTTGCCGTAGAGCACCTTGAGGGCGCCCTGGGCGGAATAGGGGTTCTCGCCCGTGCGGCACACCTCGCCGTCGGCCGGGGGGCAGCATCTCGCCAGGTACTCGGGCAGAGGCCCCATGCAGGTGAGCGCGCTCTCGTCCAGCAGCCCCAACCGCCCCAGCTCCCCCATGACCGCCGGCACGCCGCCGGCACGGTACAGGTCGATGAGCGGGCGCGGGCCGGAGGGCGCGAGCTTCACCAAGTGCGGCGTGCGCGCGCTGGCCGCATCCCAGTCGGCCATGGTGATGGGGCACCCCGCTGCGTTCGCGATGGCCGTCAGGTGCAGCACCGTGTTCGTGGAGCCGCCGAAGGCCATGTCGCATTCCATGGCGTTGCGCACGGCCGCCGCATTCAGAATGTCCTTGATGCGCACGTTATCGCGGAGCAGTTCCATCACCTTCATGCCCGCGCGCTTGGCCAGACGAATCCGCTCGGAGTAGACGGCCGGCACGGTGCCGTTGCCCGGAAGCGCGATGCCGAGCGCCTCGCACAGGCAGTTCATGGAGTTCGCCGTGAACATGCCCGAGCAGCTGCCGCAGGTGGGGCAGGCCGTGTCCTCGAAGTAGGCGAGCTCCTCTTCGGTCATGGTGCCGGCCGCCACCTTCCCTGCCCCGTCGAAGAGCGTGTTCAGATCGGTGGAGCCCTCCCCGTCCGGGCCCGTGCCGGGAAGCATGGGGCCGCCGGAGACGAACACCGTCGGCACGTTCGCCCGCAGCGCGCCCAAGATCATGCCGGGAACGATCTTGTCGCAGTTCGGGATGCACACCAGGCCATCGAAGGCGTGCCCCATGACGGCGCATTCCACGGAATCGGCGATGACCTCGCGCGATACGAGCGAGTAGTGCATGCCCTCATGGTTCATGGCGATACCGTCGCACACGCCGATGGTGGAAATTTCGAAGGGGACGCCACCGGCCATATAGATGCCGGCCTTCACGGCCTCGGCGATCTTGTCCAAGTGGGTGTGCCCGGGAATGACGTCGTTGCGCGAGCTCAGCACCGCGATGAAGGGGCGGTCCATCTCCTCGTCGGTGATGCCGTCCGCTTTGAGCAGGCTGCGGTGCGGCGCGCGCGCCACCCCTCGCTTGATCTGGTCGCTCCTCAGTTCCATAGGCCTCGCTTCCTCTCGCGCTGCGTCTCCAAATACACAAAAACCCGCTGCAAGATGCACCGGGCCGGAAAACGAGACAGCCGTGCGACGACGCGCACAGGGAGGCTCTACGACAGATAACGGTGTCGCCGGTCCGACGCTACTTGCCCCCTTCGGCCCGGCGGTAAGCCTGTCAACCGAAAGGTCGTTCGCACCGAACTGCTCAGAGGTGGCTTTTCGGGTCGCCCACCGCCTGCTCGCACCAACCGCAGGCTCTCTTCAGATGGGTTCGCCCCTACTTTTCCTCGTCAACGCATTTCATCGGTATTAACTTGGCTCGGGAGTTTAGCACTCCTGCGATCAATCGCAAGGCTTTTCGCTCATATTTCTACGGGAATCTGACGAAACGGGCACGGGCGGTGACAAATGGGCCGCGCCGCTGTGACGTTTGACGGTCCGTCATGGAAGCTGACCGGCCATTCCGTAGACTGTTCAGGAAAGGGAAACGTCTATTCAGGAGAGGATACGGCCATGAGCACCGCTACCGTCCATCGTCGCAAGCTGGCAACTACCGGGGCCGTCCCCTCGGGCGCCTCCGCAGCAAAGCCGAGGTCTCGCTCCCGCCGCCCTTCCATCATCGGCGGCCCCCGAAGCACCGTTCCCGTTCGGTCGCAAGGTGCCGAGCAACCGACACGGGCCGTCCGCGCCGCTTCCCTGCACCCGCGCCCCGCTGCCGCGGGCAACTTCGTGCCCGATCCGGTCACCCTCGGGCTGACCGAGCGCGCCGAGCACCCCATGCTCGCACCTTCGTTGCACGCCTTCCGCGCCTACGCCTCGAACCATCCGGAGTTCTCCGAGCTGAAGGCCCGGGGCCTCCTTCCCATGATGCGGGCCCACCAAGGATTGCGCCTGGCCATCTTCGGCGTCACCGCCGCCTTGGTGCTGCTTCTCGTAGCGCTTCTGGTCTACTGGTGGCTCCTTCCGGCTCCCGCCGCCGCCGACTCCCCTTACGCCACCGCCGATGCCGGCGCGGCCCAGAGCACGGCCGTGGACCGGTGGGGGCAGGGCACGGTGCCCTCCCTGTACCAGAACGACGCCTCTTGGGCCGACGTCCCCTACGGCCAGGCCACGTTGGCTTCCACCGGGGCTGCTCCCGTGGCGCTGGCCATGGCTTACGTGGCCGCGACCGGTGACACCGAGTACACCCCCGTCGCGTTCGCCCAATGGGCCACCGATCACGACCTGACCGCCGCCGGCACCGACACCGTCGCCTCGTTCCTGCAACAGGCCGGCTCCGCGTTCGGCCTGGCCGTCGAGCCGGTGGAAGTTGACGCGCAGACGCTGCGGCGCGCCATCGTCTCGAATGTGCCCGTGCTCGTCGTCACCCAGCCCGGCACCTTCGCGCCGACAACCTCGGTGGTGGTGCTCGACGACATCGACAAGGACTCCCGCATCGTGCTGCACGACCCGACGAGCCCGAGCCGCTCGGCCAAGAGCTGGGCCTTCGACGACATCACCGACGCCGCCGCGCTCGCTTTCACGGTGCATGAGGCGTGATTTGTCCCTAGGAGAGCCGACGGCTATGGGCTAAAGTGGAAGGGAACAGCCCCTTCGAAAGGAAGCCCTATGGATTATCGTCAAGTTACCGTGCACCCCGAGTCGCGCATCGCCCCCAACGCCACGTTGGTGGGCCATGTGGAAGTGGCCAAAGATGCCACGATCCTGTTCAATGCCACGCTGCGCGGCGATTACGGCAGCCGCATCGTCGTGGGCGAGGGCTCCAACGTGCAGGAGAACAGCTGTCTGCATCTCGATTACAACCAGGACTGCATCGTGGGCCGCGGCGTGACCATCGGCCACGGAGCTGTGGTGCATGGCTGCACCCTGGGCGACAACGTGCTCGTGGGCATGGGGGCCGTCGTCATGAACGGGGCCGTTATCGGCGCGAACTCGCTCGTGGCCGCAGGCGCCCTGGTGACCGAGGGCATGCAGGTGCCGGAAGGGTCGCTTGTGGTGGGCGTGCCGGCGAAGGTGCGCCGGACGCTGACCGAGGAGGAAATCGCCGGCAACCGCGAGGCGGCCGAGGGCTACGCCGTCATCGGCCGCGACCTGGCCGAGCAGGGCATCCTCTACTGGGGCGCCGACATCCCCGCCGACGCGCGCACCATCGCCCTCGCGCGGGACTAGCTAGAGGCGGCGCACTGCCAGATGAGTCCGTAGGGGCTGACCTTGGTCAGCCCCTAATGCTCGAAAGCCGTAAAGGCTATCGCATTGGCGCCGATCATCTCGCGACAGGGGGGCGACCGAGGTCGCCCCCCTACAGATGGGCTTTCGCACTAGTTTTCACGAGCGAAACGCGCTATATCTTGAGAAGAACCCCCTCAATAAGCCGGCAGAAGTCGGCTTCTCTTGTTTGGGCCACCTCGTGCACCTCCTCGTCGGAAGGGCTCGCGCCCTCCACGCCGCAGGCCATGTTGCTTACGAGCGAGATGCCGAGCACGCGCATCCCCACATGGCGCGCCGCGATGACCTCCTCGCACACGGACATGGCCACAGTGTCGGCGCCCCAAGAGCGGAACATCTGAATCTCCGCCGGCGTCTCGAAGGAGGGGCCGAGCAGGCCCAGGTAGACGCCCTCCTGCACGGGAATGGCCAGCGCCTCGGCAGTCTGCCGGGCCAGCTGGCGCAGGGCCGGGTCGTAAGCGTCCAACATGGAGAAGAACCGCGGCGCCATGGCGGCGGGCTCGGTACCGGTGATGGGGTTGCGCCCCGTGAAGTTCAGCTGGTCGGTCATGATGCAGAAGTCGCCGACGCGGTAGCTCTCGTTGATGGCGCCGGCAGCGTTGGTGGTGATGAGCGTACCAGCCCCGAGCCGGGCCATGAGCCACACGGGGAAGGCGACCTCTTGGGCGGTGTAGCCCTCGTAGCCGTGGAGACGTCCCTGCATGGCGAGCACCCGTTTGCCGCCCAGCATGCCGGCCACGAAGCGCCCCACGTGCCTGTTGGCCGTGGAGACGCCCATGCCGGGCACCTCGCCGAAGGGGACGAAGACGGGATCGGCGATGCGCTCGGCCAGAGGACCGAGCCCCGATCCCAAAATCAACCCGACTTCCGGCCGGAAAGCGCCCAGGCACTCCTCCATCACCGCCTGGGCCTCATCCAGCGTCCCCCTCAGGTTTTCCAGAGCCATAGAGAATATCCTTCCTAGCGTTTCGCCACCAGTACGCGGGGTCTTCCCGTCAGATCGTCCACGATATGCACGTCGACGAATCCCGCTTGCTCGGCCACGGCACGGGCGGCGTCCATGTGCCCCTCGTACAGCTCGCAGGCGAGCACGCCGCCAGGCTTCAGGGCCCGGGCGGCCCACTGGGCGAGCGGCCGGAACAGATCGAGCCCGTCGGCGCCCCCGTCCAGGGCGAGCGTCGGCTCGAAATCGGCCACCTCGCGCGGAATGCCAGCCATAACGGCGGTGGGCACGTAGGGCGGGTTGGAGACCACGGCGTCGAAGGTGCCCATGCGCTTCTCGCCGATGCCGGAGCCCAGCGAGCACTGCAGCACGGCCACGCGGTCGGCAAGCCCCAAGGCCTCGGTGTTTTCTTTGGCGAGCGCCACCGCCTCCGGCGCGACATCCGTGGCGATGACCCGCACATCCGGGTGCTCGTAGGCCAGCGAGCAGGCGATGCAACCGGATCCCGTGCACAGGTCGGCCACGAGAAGGCTTTTGCGAGTCTCATCCATGCCTGCAGACGAGGGGCGACCAAGGTCGCCCCCTACGGAGGAGTCCTCCGCAGCATCACTCGGTTCGGCTGCCGCATCAGCGTCGTCGTCATTCGCAGCCGAGGGGCGACCAAGGTCGCCCCCTACGGAGAGGGAAGCAGATTCCCCCGCCTCCTCCAGGGCCTTCTTCACGGCGGCGACAGCCTCGCGCTCCTGCTCGGCGGCCTCGGGGTTCCACGCCACATCGCGGGGGCCGGGCGTCGGCAGCGCCGCAAGCACTTCGCTCACGAGCACCTCGGTCTCGGGCCGCGGAATGAGCACACCGGGCCGCACCTTCACGTTGATGTGCCGAAAAGCCACTTCCCCAGTGATGTACTGCAAGGGCTCCCCGGCCCCGCGCCGCCGCACATAGTCGCGCAGCACCCCACGCTCGTCCTCCGAAAGCAGCCGATCGAAATTGACGAAGAGCTGCGTGCGCGAAAGTCCGCAGGCCTCGGAGAGCAGCCACTGCGCCGAGAGCCGGGGATTCTCATCCCCTTTGTCGGCCAGGTACCCTTCAGTCCATTCCAGCGCTTTCTTTATCGTCCATTCAGACATCGGGTTAACGGCCTTTCAGTAGTGTAGAAGTCAGGCGCGGACAGGAGGCGATGGTGCCGCGCGCAGTTCATTCAATGGCATCCGTGAAAGCCGCAACCCTTTGCAAGCCCTGCCATTGAATGCTGTTTGAGCACGGTGCCGTCGCCTCCTGGCCGCGCCGTCAGGTTGAGGCTAAACAGCAGCTTCCAGCTTTTGCGCGCGGTCGGCGGCCTGCAAAGCCGTGATCACGTCCCCCAGGTTGTCGCCCAGAAGCACCCCGTTGTAGGTGGAGTTGAACCCGATGCGGTGGTCGGTCACGCGGTCCTGCGGCCCGTTGTAGGTGCGGATCTTCTCGGAGCGGTCGCCGGAGCCGATCTGGGCCAGACGCTCGGCGCCCTCGGCGGCCTGCTGCTCGGCGAGCATCTTCTCGTAGAGGCGGGCGCGCAGCACGGCCATGGCCGCGATCTTGTTCTGCAGCTGCGACTTCTGGTCCTGGGACTGCACCACGAGACCCGTGGGCAGGTGCGTGATGCGCACGGCGGAGTCGGTCGTGTTCACGCACTGACCGCCCGGGCCGCCGGCGCGGTACACGTCGATGCGCAGGTCGCCCTCGTTGATCTCCACTTCCACCTCGTCGGCCTCGGGAAGGACGGCCACGGTGGCCGTGGAGGTATGGATGCGCCCCTGGGACTCGGTCTTGGGCACGCGCTGGACACGGTGCACGCCGGACTCGAACTTCATGACCGAGTACACGTGATCGCCCTTCACCTTGAACTGGATCTCCTTGAAGCCGCCGGCCTCGGAGGGCGAGGCGTCCATGGTCTCGGTCTTCCAGCCCTGGGCAGCGGCGAAGCGCTCGTACATCTTGTAGAGGTCGCCGGCGAAAATGGCGGCCTCGTCGCCGCCGGCCGCCGCGCGGATCTCCACGATGATGTCCTTTTCATCGGCCGGATCGGCCGGGATGAGCATGAACTTGATGTCCTCCTCCAGCTGGGGCAACCGGCCCTCGATGGAGGCGATCTCCTCCTGGGCAAACTCCTTCATGTCGGCGTCGGAGAGCATCTCCTTGGCCGCTTCCAAATCGTCCATGGCCGCCACGTACTCGGCTGCCTTCTTGGCGAGCGGACCTTGGGAGGCGTATTCCTTGGCGAGCCGGTTGTACTCCTTCTGATCGGCGAGCACTGCCGGATCGCCCATCTTGGCCTGCAGCTCGTCATAAGCCTCGATGATCTTCTGGAGCTTCTCTTTCATATCAGTTTCCTGCATGGGTGCTTCCTTTGCGTGAAACGGGTGTGTTGGAAAGCGCCCGAAGGCGCAACTTTGCATTGTAGCAGAAGGGACAAGACCCTGGCGCGCTATCTACTTAATGGCCGTCGTCTTCGGAATCTGGAACGTTGCAGACGCCGCCGGGGCAGCGCTCGGTGAGGTCGAAGGTACCGGCGTGGCGTGCGCCGGCGGCGGCCAGGCGCGCCTTCAGCTGGCGGTGCCGTTCGCGCTCGCGGCGGCGGTGCTCGGCCAGGATGCGGGCCACGGCGCGGGGCTGCTCGCGGATCTCGCGCAGCGCGCCGCCCAGCTCGGCGTTCACCGAATGGGCCGTGACGGAGGCCAGAAGCGGCATGAGGAACACGGTGACGCCGCCGGCGGCCACGAGCACGGAAGCGGTCTGCTGACTCATGGCATCGGCGGAGACGGCCACGCTGGTAACGGCCACGATGATAGGCAGCGCCGTGGTGCAGTAGAAGGCGACGGTCAGCCGCTCGCGCACGTCCATGGTGCGCGACTCGCGCCCCGTGGAAAGCCCCACGAAGATGGGGAGCGCCCGCACGAACAGCAAAAGCAGGATGAACAGCACGAGCAGCTCCGGCTGCGCGCCGATAGCCCGCACGTCCACCTTCGCCCCGGACACCACGAAGAACAGCGGCACGAGGAAACCGTAGGCGATGGCGTTGTGCTTCATCTCCATGGTCTGGTCGCCTGTAGGGATGAGGTAGCGCAGGATGAAGCCGGCGGCGAAGGCGCCGAGCACGATATCCAAATCGAAGACGGCGGAAACAGCCGTTAGGCCGATGAGCAGCAGATTCACCGAACGGATGACCATCTGCGTGTTGGTGTTGGCATTGGCGACGATGAACCGGTGCACATAGCCGCCGATGCGCTCGGCGATCTTCGGCACGGCGGCGGCCGCCACGGCGATGGCGAGGAACGCGAGGAGGATGACCACGGTCTGCCAGGTGGCCCGGGTCGAGAGCAAAAGCGCCATGGCGATGATGGGAAGCAGCTCGCCCCAGGTGCCGTAGGCGATGATCTCGTTCCCCATCCGCGTGCCCAGGATGCCGCGCTCCTGCAGAATGGGCAGAAGCGTGCCCATGGCCGTGGTAGTGAGCGCGATGACCACGGCGAGCCCGTCCAGCTCGAAGGCCGACAGCGTCGGCCAAATGGCCACGACGACGAACGCGATGGCGAAGGTGACCGCCCAGGTAGCAGCTCCGCGCTTCCCCTCCGTACCGGTGAGGTTCTTCGGCGATATCTCGTAGCCGGCGAGAAGGAACAGGAAGGCGAGGCCCAAATCCGACAGCAGGTTGATGGCGTCGGTAGACTGAATGGCACCGAGCCCGTGAGGGCCGAGCAGCGCCCCGGCCAGAAGAAGGAGCACCGTCTCGGGAATCGGCTTGCCCGGAATGAGTCCGGCGATGATGGGGCACGCGACGGACACCAGCGATATGAGGGCCAGCGAGACCAAATCGATCGCCATGACGCTTCCTTTCTCTCCCCTGCGCGAACGCGCGGTATTCGAGTCCACTATAGGCATTTTAACGAATGTGAGCGGCATGCAGGGAGCGGCGATGACAGACTGTTGAAGACGTGAGCGATTCAGCCGCAGATTATCTGCCGTCTGTGCCACGGTTTCGTGTCAGCCCCTTGACGCGGCGTCGCGTCGGCAGCGCCTTTGGCTAGAATACCAGGCGGAAGCGGATCCCAGCCGATGCGCGCCAAGGCGAGTTCGGCCCATTCCGCGCTATACGAACATCCATTTAGGAGGATATCATGGCTGAGGTAATCAAAACGGCTGACGAGTTCCAGACGAAGGTGCTCGAGGCGAAGACCCCGGTGCTCGTCGACTTCTTCGCCACCTGGTGCGGCCCGTGCCGTATGGTGGCGCCGGTCATCGACGAGATCGCGACCGAGAAGGCGGGGCAGGTGGCCGTCTACAAGGTGGACATCGATCAGAGTCCGGACCTGGCCTTCAAGTATCAGGTCTCCAGCGTGCCGACCCTCATCGTCTTCGAGAACGGCCAGATCAAAAATGAGCGCCTCGGCGCCCAGCCCAAGCAGAACATCCTCGCGATGCTCTAGTTTCAACAGAGGCAATGTTCAGCGGGAACACGGGGTGCCTTGACCGAGCGAGTTCCGCAGATGGCATCGAAGGCGCAAAGCTGCAGAGTACGCAAGATCGCCTCGCCTTCGATACCATCGAGGACTGTTTGAGCGAATCAAGGTACCCCGTGGTCCCGCCCGAGGGAGACCCACAACTATGACTGAACAAGTTACCGACAACCGCATGGGCGCGCCGGTGGGGCCCGATGAGGGCCAGGAGGTGTACGACCTCGCCATCATCGGCGCGGGCCCAGCCGGTCTCACGGCGGCGCTGTACGCGGCCCGCGCCGGACTCTCCACCGCGCTATTCGAGCGCCTCTCCCCCGGCGGCCAGTGCGCCCAAACCGAGCACTTGGAGAACTACCCCGGCTACACCCGATCCACCAGCGGCTTCGAGCTATCCATGGACATGTACGATCAGGCCCTCTCCTTCGGGGCGAAGGCCATCATGGAAGACGTCACCTCCGTGGACTTCTCCGCCGAGCCCAACAAGCTCGTCACGCCCTTCAACACCTACTTCGCCCGCACGGTCATCGTGGCCACGGGCGCGGTGGCCAGCCAGCTCGGGCTGCCCCGCGAGGATGAGCTGCGCGGCCGCGGCGTATCCTATTGCGCCACCTGCGACGGCAACTTCTATCGCGACAAGGACGTGGTGGTCGTGGGCGGCGGCAACACGGCGGCGGCCGACGTCATCTACCTCGCGCGCATCTGCCGCAAGGTGTACCTGGTGCACCGGCGCGACAAGCTGCGGGCCACGGCCATCTACCATGAACGCCTACGCGAGCTCGGCAACGTCGAGTTCTGCTGGGACAGCATTGCCGAGGAGTTCATCGCGGGCGAGAACGGGCGCGTGACGGGACTCAAGCTGCGCAACGTGAAGACTGACGACGAGCGAGTGCTTGCCGCCTCGGCCGTGTTCATCGCCATCGGCATGAGGCCCTACACCGCTTTTTTGGAGGGCGACCTGGAAACCGATGGCGGAGGCTATATCGTCGCCGACGCCATGGGCAGAACCACGATGCCCGGCGTGTTCGCCGCCGGCGACGTGCGCACCAAGGAGCTGCGCCAGGTGGTCACCGCCGTGGCCGACGGCGCCAACTGCGCCCAGTCCGCCTCAGAGTTTCTGGAGGCCAAGGAGGCCATTGAAGAGGCTCCCTCGGCGGTATAAAGACGTCCGAGCGCCGAAATCCCATTCATAAAAGAAGCGCGCCCGGATCCCGAAAAGGATCCGGGCGCGCCGTGTTGACCGACCGCGGCTCTAGTCCGTCGGGAAGAAGACGTCCATGCGGGCGTCTTCTTTCTGCTTGCCAGCGAGCGTTCCCACCACCATGAGGACGCCGGCCACCGCCACGCCGATGACGATCTGGTGCAAATCGGCCACTTTGAAGCCCGCGGCCATGGCGGCGCAGTAGGCCAACGTGCCGCCGGCGAGCGAGAGCAGAGCGCCCGTGGCGTTGGCCCGCTTCCAGAACAACCCGCAGACAAGCACGAACAGAAACGCCGTCTCCAGACCGCCGAAAGCGAACATGTTGATCTTCCAGATGACATCCGGCGGCACGATGGAGAGCACGAACACGAGCAGGCCCACCGCCAGCGTCACCGCCTGGCTGGAAAGGGCGACGGAGCGCTGGGAGGGCATGTGCCCGCGGTCGTCGCACCAGTGCAGATAGACGTCCTTGATGATGGCCGAGGACGACGAGATGAGCAGCGATGACACCGTGGAAATGGACGCGGCCACAGGTCCTATGATGGCGATGCCCGCCAACGCCGGCGGCAGCGAGGCCGTGATGACCGTCGGGATGATGTTGTCCACGCTGCCCCCGTAGGCGGCGAGGTCCTCCGTAAGAACACCGGCTGTAAGCACGCCGAGCGAGGTGACGCCGATCATCATGGCGCCGATGATGACGGTGCCCCAGATCATGGCGCGGTGCAGCGACTTCACGTCCTTGTAGCCCATGGTGCGCACCACCGATTGGGGCAGCACGAAGGTGAACACGCCCACGAGCAGCCACTGCGTAAAGTACAGAGACGGCGGCATGGCGCCCCCGGCGAAGGGCTCAAGCATCTCCGGGGAGGTCTCCTTGATGGAGGTCATGAGGGCCTCGTAGCCGCCCCCGGCCGTGAGAATGCCCCCGGCGAGCACCACGATGCCCACGAGCATCATGATGCCGCACAGGGTATCGGTCACGGCCACGCCGCGAAAGCCGCCAATGGTGGTGAACAGGATGACCGCCACCCCGAACAGCGCCAGGCCCACCAGGTAGGAGTACCCGGTCACCGCCTCAAAGAGCTTCGCGCCGCCGACGAACTGGGCCACCATGGTGGCGGCGAAGAACAGCACGATGACGAGCGCCGATAAGTTTGCGAGCGCATTGGACCCGTAACGGGCGCGAATCACGTCGACCACCGTGACGGCGTCCAGCTTGCGGGAGATGAGCGCCATCTTCTTCCCGAAAATGCCGTACAGAAGCACCAGCGCCGTCACCTGCACCACGGCCATGTACACCCAGCCGAAGCCGATCTGCCACGCCTGGCCGGGGCCGCCCACAAAGGAGCTCACCGAGCCATAGGTGGCGATGGTGGTCATGGCCAGCACGAAGCCGCCAAGGGCACGGTTGCCGATGAAGTAGCTGTTGACGAAGCCGCCCCCGGCCGCATCAGCGCGGCGACGCACGACGATGCTCGCCGCCAGGGCAACGAGGAGGAAGAGGACAAGCGGGATGAGGGAGGCGAGACTAGCCACGGCGGGCCTCCTCCCCTTCAGCGTCCGTTGCGCCGGCAGTGGCTGCACCGACTACAGCCTCGGCGTCATCGTCGAGGCTGAAATCCGCGAAGACGCAACGGGCAAGCACGACGACGCAGACGATAGCCGCGATCCACGGACCGATTGTGCCCCCGATGATCCACAGCGGCGTCGAGAACACCTCGATGCCGCAGCCGGCAAGCCCGATACCGCCCACAAGCCACACAGCCACGATGACCGCCAGCGCGATGACGGTCGCCACCGCCTCCCGGTTGGCCTGGCGCATCTTGGCGCCATAGGTGGAAAACGTTCTCCTCATGCCCATCTCCTCTCGCCACCGGCCTTCCGCCCCCTTCGGCATCCGGCCCCTTCGATCCCGCGCTCGTTCCTTCGGAACGTAAAAAGCTCCGAGGGCAGTGTACCCTCGGAGCCTTGCGTTTGACGCGGTGTTACCTATAGTTTCTGGCTATAGGTCTAGATGGCGGCGTCCCTGATCACGTCGATGAACTTCTGGCGATCCCACTGGCCCAAATCGCCCTCCGAGCGCTCGCGCACGCTGACGAGCTTCTCCTCGACCTCCTTGTCGCCCATGACGATCATGTAGGGGATCTTCTGGCTCTGGGCCTTCGCGATCTTCACCTTCATGGGCTCGTTCTGATCCATGACCTCCACGCGGCCGCCCACGGCCTTCAGCTCGCCGGCGAACTCGGCCGCCGCCTCCTTGTGGCGGTCGGCGATGGGGATGACGGCCACCTGCACCGGGGCCAGCCACAGCGGCAGCGCGCCGGCATAGTGCTCGATCAAGATGCCGAGGAAGCGCTCGATGGAGCCGAAGATGGCGCGGTGCAGCATCCAGGGGGTCTCCTCGGTGTTGTCCTCGGTGCGGTAGGTCAGCCCGAAGCGCATGGGCATGTTGAAGTCGATCTGCACTGTGGAGCACTGCCAGGTGCGCCCGATGGCGTCCTTCACCTTGATGTCGATCTTCGGCCCGTAGAAGGCGCCGTCGCCCTCATTGATGTCGTAGGCCAGGCCGCGACGCGCGCAAGCCTCCTTCAGCGAGTCGGTGGCGTGCTCCCACATGTCGTCGGTGCCGATGGACTTGTCCGGGCGCGTGGAGATCTCGGCCTCGTAGGTGAAGCCGAAGGTGCCCATGATGTAGTCGACCAGCTCCAGGATGGCGACTACCTCGTCGACCACCTGGTCTTTGGTGCAGAAGATGTGGGCGTCGTCCTGGGTGAAGCCGCGGGCGCGCAAGAGGCCGTGGACCACGCCGGACATCTCGTGGCGGTACACGGTGCCGAACTCGAAGTAGCGCAGCGGCAGATCGCGGTAGGAGTGCAGCTCGTTCTTGTAGATGATCACGTGCCCCGGGCAGTTCATGGGCTTCACGCCGTACTCGGAGTAGCGAGGCTCCTCATCGGTGCCCTCGTTGATCTGGAAGAAGTACATGTTCTCGTGGTAGAAGCCGTAATGGCCGGAGGTCTTCCACACATCCGCGTTGTAGATGTGCGGAGTGATGACCTCCTCGTAGCCGCGCTCGTACAGATCGCGGCGCAGCCACTCCTGCAAGGTGCGGATGACGCGCGCGCCCTTGGGAAGGTACAGCGGCAATCCCACGCCGGCCATGGGCTCCATCATGTAGATGCCCAGCTCGCGCCCGAGCTTGCGGTGGTCGCGCTTCTCGGCCTCCTCCAGGTTGTGCAGGTACTCCTCCAGCTCCTTTTTGCCGAAGAACGCCGTGCCGTAGATGCGGGTGAGCATCTCGTTGTCCGAGTCGCCCTTCCAGTAGGCGCCGGCCACCTTGGTGAGCTTGTAGGCGCCGAGCTTGCCGGTGTCGGGCACGTGCGGCCCGCGGCACAGGTCGGTGAAGTCGCCGAGCTGGTAGATGGAGATGGTCTCGTCCTCGGGCAGCTCGTCGATGAGCTCGAGCTTGAGCGGCTGGTCGGTGAAGATCTCCCGCGCCTCGTCGCGGCTGACCTCGCGACGGACGATGGCGGCGCCGGACTTGGCGATCTCGGCCATGCGGGCCTCAATGGCGGCGAAGTCGTCCGGCGAGACGGTCACGCCCTCGGGCAGCTCGATGTCGTAGTAGAAGCCGTTCTCGATGGCCGGGCCGACGCCGAACTTCACACCGGGGTACATATCGGTGAGGGCGGCGGCCAGAAGATGGGCCGTGGAATGGCGCATGAGCTCGAGGCCCTCGTCGCTCTTGGCGGTGACGATGGCCACGGAATCGCCGTCGGAGACGACGGTGTCCAAGTCGACGGGGGTGTCGTTGACGATGCCGGCCAGCGCCGCGCGGGCGAGCCCCGCGCCGATGGAGGCGGCCACGTCGGCGACGGTGGCGCCCTCTTCCAGCTCCTTGACGGATCCGTCGGGCAGTACGATGTTCATGGAACTCCTTTCCTCGCGCCGGGCGCGCACAGAGCGCCTGCGCGGTTTCCGCCGGGGCGTTGACTACCCCGACTCCGTTTCGAAGCACCGGGATTCCGATGCTCCCCTATTAAAACAGAGCCGCACGGGGGCGGCTCTGCCTTTAGGCTAACTTGTTGAAAAAAGCCTAGCCCTGGCTGGCCGGGCGGCTCTGACGCGCCTGGCCAGAGGGGCGACGCTGACGCGTGGCATGCGGAGCAGGGGCGCCCACGGGTGTGGCGCAGTAAGGGCAGACCGTCCAAGAGGGCTCAAGCGCGTGGTTGCAGCGCATGCAGAGGTTCTTCAGTTGCGTGTGGCAGTTCGGGCACAGGACAAAGTCCGCCTCTACGGGATAGCCGCAGTTGGCGCATTCGCCGTACTTCATGAGCTGGCGCTGTTTGAGCGCGATCTCCAGCTCCTGCTCGTCGCGATCGAGTTGGAGCAGCGGAGGGCGCAGCAAGCAGTAGGCCACCAAGCCCAGCACCGGCACGAGCGCCACCACGGCCCAGATGTACCAGGCGGTGCCGCGCAGATAGGCGTCGCGCACGACCCACACGATGGAAAGCACGTACAAAATGACCAGCAGAACCAAGACAACAGTAAAGGCCGCCTGCATCTCCGGCGTCCACAGCTGGGCAAGAAGCTCGCTCATATCAACCTCTTCTGATTCGAGTGCAATTGATGACGTGTCGGCCCATTATAGCAAACCTGCAAGCAAGTGAACCCCACCTGCACGAACGCACCGTATATTCCGCCGAGGGCGAGAGACGAAAGCACATTGGTTGCTGTTAGAGGATGAGCAACTTCAGACTCCCAGTTCCCGGAAGAGCTCGTCGCGACGAGCGGGATCGGACGCCGCTTGCGCAAGGTCGTCGACACGGCCGGCCTCTATGAGCCGGGATGCCAGGGCGGCGAATCGCGCGGAACCCTCCTCGCGACCTTCTTGGCGACCTTCCTCGCGCGCCTCCTCGCAGGCTATGCGGCCGTTTATGCGCTCGCGCCGCGCGGCGTTCTCCACGATCGTGCTCACCGACCACACCTTGTCCACCCACTCTCGATCCTCGTTGGCCCGCCCGACCGCTGCCTCTATCTTGCGCGAGAGCGATCCCAGGGCCTTGCCCGTCTGGGCATATCTTAACAGATCGAGCAGATCGCCGCCCGGCGCGTCCTCCCATGCCCGGGCGTTCAGCGCGAGCCAGTGCGAGGCATCCCCGAGCCGCAATTCGGGGACCTCGTCGCATCGGCGCTCGAGATGGTAGACGGGCAGGTCGTACCCGAAGGGATCCTGGCTGCACAGGAAGACGACGAAGCTCTCGGGCAACCGGTCGTAGTCGTCCCCAGCGGGAAGCTCCCTCACATCCAGGACAGCCTGGTAGTACCGGAAGCGCTTCCCGGCAGAGCCGAACCGCAGAAACGACGCGGGGATGTCCCGTTTCGTTCCCCGCGCTGACCGCAGTCGCGTCGCAGCGCATTCTCGCCGCGCGAAGTTGCAAAACTCCGTAGGGGCGGCGCTTGCGCCGCCCTCCCAAAAAAGGGAGATTCACGAAACTGAAAAGGGGCGACCAAGGTCGCCCCCTACGGATCAAATCACGAGTAATGCGGAATTGAAAAAGCTTACCCCAGCTCGGCGATCTGGGCGTCCAGACGGGCGAGCTTGTCGGTGAGGTCGGCGAGCTTGGCGCGGTCCTTCACGACGATCTCGGGGGCCGCCTTCGCCAGGAAGCCGGGGTTGGAGAGCTTCTTCTCGAACTTGGCGGCATCCTTGGCCACGCCCTCGCGCTCCTTCACGAGGCGGGCGCGCTCGGCGGCGAAGTCCACATGCCCCGCCAGCACGATGTACACCTCCAGGCCGCTTCCCAGCACCACAGCGGACTCGGCGGGCTTGGAAGCCTCCACGGCCACGTCGAACTCCTCCACGTTGGCGAGCTGGCGCACCAGATGTTCCTGGCCCAGAAGCAGCGCGGCATCGGTCTCGTCGGCCACCTTCACGGCCACGGGCAGCGCCGTCTTCGGGGAGATGCCGTAGCGCGCCCGGGTGGAACGCACGGCACCCACCACCTCGCACACCATGGCAATGGCCCGCTCGGCGTCCTCGTCCACATAGGCGGCGAGCTCGCCCGCATCGGGCCACGCGGCCACGATGAGCATCGGAGCCGCATCGGCATCCTTGGGCATCTCACCGTAGACCTGCTCGGTCACGAACGGCATGATGGGATGCAGAAGGCGCAGGATCTGCCCCAGCACGAACACGAGGTTGCGCTGGCACACGACGCGGTCGGCCGGATCGGCGTCGGCCCCCAGGCGCGCCTTCGAGAACTCGATGTACCAGTCGCAGAACTCGTTCCACACGAAGCTGTACAGCTCGCGGGTGATCTCGCCGAACTCGAAGTTATCGTAGGCCGCGTCCACCGCAGCGACGATCTTGGCCAGTCGCGAGAAGATCCAGCGGTCGGCCGGCGTGGTGGGCTCGGGCGCGCCGGGCTCATACCCTTCCAGGTTCATGAGCACGAAACGGCTCGCGTTCTTCACCTTGTTCGCGAAGTTGCGGGAGCTTTCCAGCTTCGCCTCGTTGAACTTCAAGTCCTGGGCGCCGGTCACCTGCATGAGCAGGCCGAAGCGCATGCCGTCGGCGCCGTAGTCCTCCATGAGGCGCAGCGGATCGACGCCGTTGCCGCGGCTCTTCGACATGGGCTTGCCGTCGGCGGCCATGACCGTCGGATGGATGATGACGTCGTCGAAGGGGATGGTCTCGTCGCAGCAGTACATGGAGGCCATGACCATGCGCGCCACCCACAGGCCCATGATGTCGCGGGCCGTGGAGAGCACCTGGGTCGGGTAGGCGTCGCGCATCTGCGGGGCGTCCATGCCCTCCTCGGTCCAGCCCATGGTGGCAAAGGGCCACAGCTGGCTGGAGAACCAGGTGTCCAGCACGTCCTCGTCCTGGCGCACCGGCGCGCCGCAGACCGGGCACACCTCGATTTCCTCCACCGAGGCGTCCTCCCAGCCGCAGGTGTCGCAGTAGAACATGGGAATGCGGTGGCCCCACCACAGCTGGCGGGAGATGCACCAGTCCTTCAGGTTGGCGAGCCAGTCCAGGTACACCTGCTTCCAGCGCGCGGGATGGAACTGGATGGAGCCGTCCTCCACCACGCGGGCCGCCGGCTCCTTCAGGGCGTCCACGGCCACGAACCACTGCTCGGACTCCCAGGGCTCCAGCTTGGTATGGCAGCGGTAGCAGGTCATTACGGAATGGTCGTGATCCTCCACGTGATCGAGCAGGCCCAGCTCGTCGAAGGCGGCCACGATGGCCTCGCGGGCCTCGTCGCGGTCCATGCCGGAGAACTTCCCGTAGCCTTCCACGACATGGGCCGTCTCGTCGAAGATGTTGATGCGCTCAAGACCGGCGCGCTCCCCCATGGCCCAGTCGTTGGGGTCATGCGACGGCGTCACCTTCACGCAGCCCGTGCCGAATTCGGTATCCACGTGCCAGTCGGCGAAGATGGGAATCTCGCGGTCCACGAGCGGCAGCTTCACCGTCTTGCCGACGAGGTGCCCGAAGCGCTCGTCCTTGGGATTGACGGCCACGCCGGTGTCGCCCAGCATCGTTTCGGGACGCGTGGTGGCGACGACCAGGTACTCCAGGCCGTCCACCGGCTCGGCGAGCGGGTAGCGCAGGTACCACAGATGCCCCGCCTCGTCCACGTACTCGGCCTCGTCGTCGGCGATGGCCGTGGTGCAGTGCGGGCACCAGTTCACGATGCGCTTGCCGCGGTAGATGATGTCCTCGTGGTACCAGTCGGTGAACAGCTTCCGCACGGCGCGCACGTAGGCCGGCTCGAGCGTGAAGTGCTCGTCGGAGTAGTCGCAGGAGCAGCCCATGCCCTTGATCTGGTTCACGATGGTGGTGCCGTACTCCTCGCGCCACTTGTAGCATTCCTCGATGAACGCCTCGCGGCCGATTTCCAAGCGCGAGATGCCCTGCTCGGCCAGACGCTTGTCCACCTTGGTCTGGGTGGAAATGCCGGCGTGATCGGTGCCGATGATCCAGCGGGTTTTAAAGCCCCGCATGCGGGCGCGGCGGATGCAGGCGTCCTGGATGGTGTCGTTCAGGGCATGCCCCATGTGCAGCACGCCGGTGATGTTCGGCGGCGGGATGACGATGGTGTAGGATTCGTCGGCATGCTCGCCGAAGCCCGGCGTGCGTTGGAAGTAGCCGGCGTCCTTCCACGCCTCGAAGATGGGCCGCTCCATGGCGGCGTAGTCGGTGGACTTCTTCTTGTCCTCGGACATAGGCCCTTGCCCTCGCTTTCCCTGATTGCTCGGTATAAAACAAGGCGGGCGGCACGCACGCGGCCGCCCGCCAGATTGCCTTGGGCGATTATCGCACAGAAGGCCCGCTGCCTTACGCAGAAAGAGCCACCTGAGCGCTTCCGTCGGCGATCTCGACGATCTCGGGGCGCGTCTCACCGGCGATATCGCTCGCGCGCACCGTGACGGAGGTGGCGCCCCTGTGCTCCGGCAAGTCGTACATGACGTCCATGAGCACGCGCTCGCAGATGGAGCGCAGGCCGCGGGCGCCGGTGCCGTGTTCCACCGCCTCATGGGCGATGGCGGAAAGCGCCGCCGGCTCGAAGGTGAGGCGCGAGTCCTCGAACTCGAACATGCGGGTGTACTGCTTGACGAGCGCGTTCTTCGGCTCGACGAGGATGCGGACGAGATCCTCCTCCGACAGCTCGTTCAGCGACGTGATGACCGGGATGCGGCCCACGAACTCGGGGATCATGCCGTACTTGTTCAAGTCCTCCGGCAGCACCTTCTTCAGAAGCTCGGCCTCGGACTCCTTCTTGGAGGCGGGCAGCTCGCTGGCGAAGCCGAGGGACGTGGTGCCCACGCGCTGGGCCACGATGTCGGCCAGGCCCACGAAGGCACCGCCCAGAATGAACAGGATGTTCGTCGTGTCGATGGGGATGAGCTCCTGCTGGGGGTGCTTGCGGCCGCCCTGGGGAGGCACGCTCGCCTCGCAGCCCTCGACGATCTTGAGGAGCGCCTGCTGGACGCCCTCGCCGGACACGTCGCGGGTGATGGAGAGGTTCTCGGCCTTGCGGGCGATCTTGTCGATCTCGTCGATGTAGATGATGCCGATCTCGGCCCGGGGCACCTCGAAGTCGGCGGCGGTGATGAGCTTGAGCAGGATGTTCTCCACGTCCTCGCCCACGTATCCCGCCTCGGTGAGCGTGGTGGCGTCAGCGATGGCGAAGGGCACCTTCAGCGTGCGGGCCAGCGTCTGGGCCAGAAGCGTCTTGCCCGAGCCGGTGGGGCCGATGAGCATGATGTTCGACTTGGCCAGCTCCACGTCGCCCTCCTGGGCGGCGGCGCCCATGGAGATTCGCTTGTAGTGGTTGTAGACGGCCACGGAAAGGGCGCGCTTGGCCTCCTCCTGGCCGACGACGTGCTCGGACAGGCGCGCGTACAGCTCGTGGGGCGTCGGCAAATCTCCCAGCACCTCGGCCGGCGAGGGGGCGTTGTCGACCACGGGACTGGCCTGGCGCTCGACCTGGGCGGCCGGCGGGTTCATCCAGCCCATGCGGCGGGGATCGTCCTCCAGCATCTCCACCTCCTGGGCCATGGCGTAGCCCATGTCCCGCATCATGGCATCGGCGCACACCGAGATGCACTCGTCGCAGATATAGATGCCGTTGGGGCCGGAGATCATGGCGTTGACCTGGTCTCCGGTCTTGCCGCAGAAGGCGCAGAAATAATTGGTGTCAGTGGGGCCGTAATTGTCGTGACGATGGTTCATGGGGTCTTATTCGCTCTTCTTCTCTCCGGGCATGGCGCCGTGATGGTAGATGATCTCGTCGACGAGGCCGTATTCCTTGGCCTCCTCCGCGGTCATGTAGTTGTCGCGCTCGGTATCGAGCTGAATCTTCTCGATGGACTGGCCGGTGTTCTCGGACAGGATCTTGTTCAGGCGCTTGCGCGTCTTCAGCATGAAGTCGGCCACGATGGCGATTTCCGTCTGCTGGCCCTGGGCGCCGCCCAAGGGCTGGTGGATGAGCACCATGGAGTTCGGCAGCACGAAGCGCTTGCCCTTGGTGCCCGAGGAGAGGAGCACCGCGGCCATGGAGGCGCACTCGCCGATGCAGATGGTGGACACGTCGCACTTGATGAAGTTCATGGTGTCCAGAATGCCGAGGCCGGCCGTGACCGAGCCGCCGGGCGAGTTGATGTACAGGGAGATGTCCTTGTCCGGATCGGTGGCCTCCAGGTGCAAAAGCTGCGCCACGACCGAGTTGGCCACGTGGTCGTCGATCTGCTCGCCCAGGAAGATGATGCGGTCGTTGAGCAGGCGGCTGTAGATGTCGTAGCTGCGCTCGCCGCGCGGCGACTGCTCAATGACGTAGGGGATGAGGGCGTTGTTCACGCGTTCGATGCCCATAGATACCTCGCTTTCGTAAATAGGGCCGCTCGCAGCGGCCTCCACATAGTTCAAGATCATATTGCTATACATCCGTTCGCAGCGCAAGACTCCTAGCGAAAATAGCAGAAAGGGCGGTGAGACCCGCCCCTTCGAAAACGTGCTAGCCGGAAAGCTACTCGGCGGCCTCTTCGGCCTTCTCGTCCTTCTTGGCGGCCTTCTTCTCCTCAGCGGCCTTGGCGGCGAAGTCCACCTCGGTCACGCTCGCGTTCTCCATGAGATCCTCGATGGCCTTCTGGCGCAAAAGACCCGTGCGGATGAGGTGCAGACGGCCGGCGTCGCGCCACTCCTGCTCCAGCGCCGCGGGATCCTCCACGCCGGTCTTGGCGAACTCGGCGGCGACGTCCGCATCGGTGATCTCCATGTTGTTGTGGCGAGCCCAGGCCTCGAGCGCGAGCTCTTCCTTCACCTGGTCGGCAGACTGGGCCTTCAGGTCGGCCTTGAACTGATCGGGCGTGATGTTCTGGCTGGCCAGATAGGCGTCGAAGGTCATGCCGGCCTGCTGCAGCTGGCCGAAGAAGTCCTGGAGCAGCGACGTCTCGGCCTGCTCAACCAGGGACTCGGGCACGTCGCCCTCGACGCGGTCGCGCAGCCCGACCATGATGTTGTTCTCCTTGATGCGCGGCATCAGCGAGCTCTTCTGCATATCCAGCGACTCCTTGATGCGCTCGCGCATGTCCTCGACGGACTCGAAGCCCATCTTCTCCTTGGCCCACTCGTCGGTGACCTCGGGCGTGACCTTCTTCTTCACCACGTTGCAGGTGACCTCGAAGGTAACGGGCTTGCCCGCCTGACCGGCCAGAAGCACGGCCGTCTCGTCCTCGGGAATCTCGAGCGTGAACTCTTTGGTCTGGCCCTTCTTCATACCGAGGATCTCCTCGTCGAAGGCCTCGGAGAACATGCCAGTGCCCGGGCCGTACAGACGGGACTCGCTCGTAAGCGCGGCGATCTCGTTGCCGTCGGCGTCGGTGGCCTTCATGGTGAGGTCGGCGTAGTTCTCCGGCTTCATCTTGGTGGCGGCAGAAGCGTCCTCATAGTCGGTGTAGTGCTCGGCCATGGCCTCGACCTGCTCGTCGATCTCGGCATCGGTGGCCTCGGCGAAAGGCATCTCGATGGCCACGGGCTCGTAGCTGGTAAGCTCTACCTCGGGGCGCAGCTCGATGGTGAAGGAGTACTCGTAGGGCTCGCCGGCCTTCACGATCTCGTTGGTCTCCATGACCGGGCCGCCCACCGGGGCGAGCTTGGCCTCGTCGATCGCGGCCGTCCACGTGCCGTTCAGCAGCTCCTCGGTGACGGTGCCGACGACCGCCTCGGCGCCGAGGGCGTTGTCGATAACCGGGCGCGGGGCCTTGCCCTTGCGGAATCCCGGGAAGTTGTACTTGCGAGCGAAGTCCTTGTAGGTTTTCTTGATGCGGCCGTCGATATCAGCGGCGTCCACCGTGACGGTGACCTTGACCTTGTTGCCCTCCAGGGACTCAACCTTAGTTTCCACGAATAGTTCCTCCATCGTTTCTTGACACGTTACGGGCTTATCGCCCGCGCGAACACTTCCTCGGCGATCCGCCACGGGAATCCGCCGCGGAAGCGCACGGTTCGCTATTATGCCACAACCCTCCCACAGTGGCTACACGTCACCGACACCATGACACAAAAAAGAGACGCGGGGCATCCCGCGTCTCCCAGGAGCGTCGATTCGACGTACTCTGGCGATCCCCGCCCGTCCCAAGCAGGGAACCGGGACTCTGCAGACCGCCGCTTAGGCCTCGCTTTTGCCGGAGCGCACGACGTAGCAGATCGTGATGTACCCGGCAACGGCCCCGGCGCAAGCGCACACAAGGCCCTTGAGCAGCATAAGGCCCGTCACGGTAAGCGGCAGCGGCAGAAGCACGCAGGCGAAAGCGCCGACGCCCATCAGCGAGACGGTGGCGGCAACCGTTGCCACGAGCAATGCCGGAGCGTAGCTCGCCGGCACGAGAGACGCCGCGCCGCCGAGATTGGCGACATTCGGCCCGGAGAAAACGCCCTTGCGCAGATCCATGCGGGTGAGCGGCACCACGATGACGAACAGCAGAATGCCGAGCAGAACCCCCGTAAGCGCGAAGTCATGGAAGATGTCGGCCTCGCTGAAGAGGAGCTCGGGCTCGGACAGGTGCATAAGATAGAAAATGACCGCATTAATGATGCCGTTGATGATGCCGTAACCGACGATGCACTTATTCAGCAAGTATGAATTGAACGGCTTAGCGGACCGCGTCGGCGCCGCGGGCGCCGAGCCAGCCATTGACTTTGCCATGAGCATTCCTTTCATCGGGATCTTCGTCTGCTGGCACAACTTGCCGAAGTCGCCCGGCGCGCCTCATTATGGGCATCGCGCTGATGCCATCGGCGAAAACCCGGAATGCCGTTACGGAAGGGTGGGCACGGAGGAACCTTAGGGGCAACCTTGCCATAGGCGAGCCACCGATTCGTTCCCGACCTGTTTCGACAAGCAGCCCCCGCGCCTCGCTCGAAACAAAGCGCGCCCGCCGGGAACGGCCTCTCGCAAGACCGATCTCGACGGGCGCAAGCGCAGATCCAAGCAGATTGCCCTAGAGCGCTGCCTCGGCAGTCTTGGAGGCCATGGCGGCCGCCACCTCGTCGGCCTTCTGCTGGCCGCGCACCACAAAGCTGATGGTGAACCAGCCGGCGACCGCGCCGCCCAAAGCGCACACCAGGCCCTTGAGGAACATCATGCCGGTCACGGTAGCGCCGGCGGCCGGCAATGCCAAGGAAAGAAGGGCGCCGGCACCGGTCATGACCACCGCGGCGAGCGCGCCCACGCCGAGAATGGAGACCGCGTAGGACGAGGAGACGAGCGGAAAGGCACCGCCCGCCGCACCGGGCAGGGAGAAAACGCCCTTGCGCAGATCCATGCGGGTGAGCGGCACGACGCAGGCGAACAGCAGCATGCCGAGGAGAAGGCCGGTGAAGGCGAGGTCGTGCACGATGTCGTGCATGCCGAACATCGCATCGGGAGCACCGGCGTTGATGCCGGCGAAGATGGCCGCGTTGATGATGCCGTTCACCACGCCGTAGCCGATGAGGCACTTGTTCAGCGCGTAGGACTTGAAGGACTTGGGGGCTTTCGGGGTCTTGGAGGTCTTTGCCATGAAGTGATTCCTTTCTTCTTGCCATGCTCGTTCGCAAACCGCGCCCCCTCGCATCTTGTCGGGGTGCCGAGAAGGGCCGCGCGGAAATTGACCGTCGAGCAGTATAGGAACCGGTGTTTCCTTTTCGCACATGAAGCATTTCCGTTGCAACGGAAATGCTTCATGTGCGAAAAGGAAGCAATCTTTCTACAATGAGCGCCGCCGAATAACGAAGGGAGCCGACGAGACTACCCTTTTCGGCGTAGACATCCCATCCAAGATTAAAGGAGGACATAATGGCGAAGAGCAAAGCGACACATCCCGAGGGGGGTGTTGAGAAGTTCCTCGTGCTGCCCATTATCGTGTTGATTCTGGCGCAGATGGGAACGTCGGGCGACAACGGCGCGCTCGGACTGGCCAACCAACAGCTGGTCGACGTGCTCGGTGCGACGACCCCCGACATCCAGCTGGCGAACATGGTGTACTCGCTGATGGCCGGCGCCTTCATGGCAGCGGGCGGCCTGGTGGGCACCATCATCGGCTGGCGCACCAACTTCCGCCTCGGCGCGGCCCTGTGCGCCGCCGGCGAGCTGGTCATGGCGCTGTCGCCGAACATGACGATCTTCATCTGGGGCGGCCGCATCCTTGTCGGCTTCGGCGCCAGCTTCATGATCCCCTCGGTGCTCGGCCTCATTCCGTTCATCTACCATGGCAAGAACCGCGTGCTGGCCTTCGGCTGCATCGGCGCCGCCTCGGGACTGTCGGCCTTCCTGCCGCTGTTCCTGGGCATCGTCATGCAGTTCGGCGGTTTCCGCGTGACCTTCGGCGCCCTGGCCGTGTACTTCGCCCTGGTGCTGCTGCTGTCCTTCAAGCTGCCGGCCATCGAGAAGCCCGCTGAGAAGCTGAAGTTCGACGGGCTGGGCACCGGCATCGCCGCCACGGGCCTGTTCCTGTTCCTCGTCGGCCTCTCCCGCATCTCCGCCTGGGGCCTCATCGAGCCCTTCGCCGAGTGCCCCTTCACCATCTTCGGCATCTCCCCGGCCCTGCCCATGGCCATTCTCGGCCTGATCCTGCTCGTGATCCTGGTGCCCATGGAGAAGCGCGTCGAGCAGAAGAACGGCATCGCCCTTCTGCCCCAGTCCTTCTTGAAGACCCCGCAGGTGCGCGCCGGCCTCGTGGCAAGCGCCATCACCTTCTTCTTCATGGGCGTTCAGGCTATCCTCCTGTCCCCCTACCTGCAGCTCGTTGCCGGCTGGTCCCCGGTGCTCATGGGCGTCATGGCGCTGGCCGTCGGCATCCCCACCTTCATCTTCTCGCTGGGCATTCCGAAGTTTATGCCCAACGCCAACCCGCGCCGCGTCATCCAGGTCGGCTACATCGTGATGGCCTGCGCCTTCATCCCCATGGCCTTCTCGCTGCACGGCTCTGAGGTCAACGGCCTCATGTGGCTGGGCCTGGCCGTGGCCGGCGCTGGCGCCGGCATCGTCTCCGCCCAGGCCAACAACATCGTGGCCCTGGCCGTCAACGAGCGCGACGCCTCGCAGTCCGGCGGCATCCAGACCACCATGCGCAACGTGGGCCAGGCCATCGGCGTGGCCGCCATCGGCGCGGTGCTCCTGTTCGGCATCACCGCCAACATCGACAACGCCATGGCCGACAGCCCCGTCATCACTCCCGAGATCCGCACCGCCGTGGCCGAGCGCAACATCTCGCTCATGGGCGATGCGCAGTTCGAGCAGACCATCGCCGACATCCCCATGGACGATGCCCAGCGCGCCGAGCTGGTGCAGCTGAACTCCGATGCCCGCATTCAGTCCACCATCACCTCCTACGTGGTCTCCGGCGTGCTGATCCTGCTCGGCCTGTTCACGACCCGCTGGATCACCATCTTCAAGAAGGAAGAGGACGGCAAGGAGGAGACCATCGTGGCCGAGACGGCCGACGAGATGCCCTTCGAGCCGGTAGTCGACCGCGAGATGTAACTCGCGCGTGTTTGAAAGGAAATTTATGAAACGGCTTTTCACCAACGCCACCTTCGTCACCATGGTCGATGACGTCGACACCGCCGACGCGCTCCTCGTCGACGACGGCCGCATCGCCTACATCGGCGACGCCGAGGAGGCCCGCCGTCTCGCCGACGGCGCCGAGGAGGTGGATCTGGGCGGTGCCGCGGTGCTGCCCGGCCTCATCGACCCGCACAGCCACTTCACCGGCGCGCTGCAGTACCTGCTGCACGCCGACCTGTCCGAGTGCACCTCCTTCGACGAGATCACTGAGACGCTGAAGAAGTTCGCCGCCGAGCGCAACATCGGCCCGGACGGCGTCATCATGGGCAACGGCTACGACCAGAACAACCTCGTCGAGCAGCGCCACCCCGACAAGTCCATCCCGAACGCCGTGTCCACCGACGTGCCCGTGCTCATCACGCACGTGTCCAACCACATGGGCGTGGCCAACGACTGCCTGCTCGAGCTGGCCGGCATCACGCCGACGACACCCGATCCGGACGGTGGCCGCTACGGGCGCATCAACGGTTCGGGCGATTTGGACGGCTACGCCGAGGAGCCGGCGGCCATGAACCCGCTCTACGCCGTGACGACCCCCCGTCTGGGGCTGGACTTCGCGGCCATGGTGCCCGACATGCAGCGCATCTACCTGGAGCACGGCGTGACCACCTGCCAGGATGGCGCCACCGCCCCCGACATGGCCGGCGTCCTGGTGAGCCTGGCAAAGGCGGGCCTTCTGAAGATGGACATCGTGAGCTACCCCATGTGGGGCTCGGACGTGATGGCCACGCTCGCCGACAATGCCGAGTTCGATAGTCAGCACTACACCGGGCACTTCCGCTTCGGCGGCCTGAAGATGTTCCTCGACGGCTCCCCCCAGGGGCTCACCGCCTGGATGACCGAGCCCTACACGGCCGGCCCCGACGGCGAGAAGGACTGGGTGGCCTACAGCACCATGACCGACGAGGACGCCATCGCCTTCGCGAAGATGGCCATCGACTCCAACCACCAGCTTCTGTGCCACTGCAACGGCGACGCAGCTGCCGACCAGCTCTTGCGCGTCTACGAAGCGGCGCGGGACGCTTCGGACAACCCGGAGAAGATGGCCCTGCGCCCGGTGATGATCCACGCCCAGACGGCGCGCACCGACCAGTACGAGAAGATGGCCGAGATCGGCATGATCCCCTCGATCTTCGCCTCCCACGTCTGGTACTGGGGCGACGCCCACCTGCGCAACCTCGGACCGGTGCGCGGCGGCCGCGTGAGCGCCTGCGGCGATGCCGAGCGGGCGGGGCTGCCCTTCACGTTGCACACCGACACCCCGGTGCTGCGCCCGAACCTGCTAGAGGCCGCCTGGTGCGCCGTGAACCGCATCACCAAGGCCGGCGTCCAGCTCGACGAGGACCAGAAGGTGACGCCGTATGCGGCCATGCACGCCATCACCTACAACGGCGCCTACCAGTACGGCGAGGAGGCCGATAAGGGCACCCTCGAGACCAGCAAGCTGGCCGACCTCGTGGTGCTCGACCGCAACCCCTTGGCCGTCGACCCGCGCGAGATCCGCGACATTCAGGTGCTCGCCACCATCAAGGAGGGCGAGACCCTCTACGAGCGCGACGCAAAGTAGCGGCAGCCGATCGATCGAGGAAACCGACCGAAGCAGAAAGGGAGGCGCGAGCCTCCCTTTCTTTCTGCCATCCGGCCCGTGGCCCGCAAGCGCCCTCCGAGCAGGCCGCCGCACCCGCGCCGAATCAGCCGACTCCCTTCCGGGCCGCCCCGGTCTCGCTCCTACTCCGGCTCGGGGAAACAGACGAAGAAGCCGTCGTCGCTCACCAAGTCAGAGGTGTCGGCGTAGTCCTCCACCAGCCGCTTGAATCCCTGCGTGAGGGGGGTGAGGTCCGCCCGGTCCCCGGGCGCCGCGACGAGCACGGCGGCCATGGTGCACTGCCCGCACTCGGCGCCCTCGCCCTCTTCCAGGCGATAGATGCGTATGCCCGTTCTCCGGACGCCCAAACCGCACCAGGCGAACACGAGCGTGCGATCCTTCACGACAGACAGCGTCCACACGAGCCGCTCGAAGCGTGCAGGCGGCATGTCGATGAGCCCGTCCGCCGACAGGCGCTCGTGGAGCGAGCCGAACAGGCTCTCCGGGGAGGATCCCACCGAAAGCGTCTCCCGCTCCCACGCGGTGTGCACCTCCCGGCCCCGCCGCCAGAGCGGCACCGAGGCGATGATATGGTCGACGTCGCTGCGGCTGACACCCGGGGACACGGTCACGCTGGGGAAATCGACATCCAGCGGCTCGAACGAGACGAGGAAGTCGAAGCGCTCGAGCAGCGTCGAGTTCGGACGCGCCACGGCGGCGAGCACCTCGTTTTCCGTCAGCACGTCGGTCACCTTGAGACGGCTCGTCAGCTTCTCGATGCGGTGCGCGCCCCACAGGGCCAGATCGATTCCGCAGTTCACCACAAGCCCCACGCGGTAGCAGCGCAGGGCGCCGGCCTGATCGAGGTAGTCGAGCAGCACGAGCGCGATTCGGGCGTAATCCGGGCTGAACAGGTCGGCCTCGACAAGAGAGGGCACCTCGCAGAGCACCGAGGCGAGAAGGCAGGCGCCGTCCATGGTCTCGTACTTCACGGCCTCCTCGTTGGGGTTCGGGGCGACCAGGCCGCACGTGCGCCGCGCAAGGCCGCTCTCGAACAGGATGGCCAGAGGCTTGCGCAGATCCTCGGGCAGCGGCAGCCCGAACGCGTTCTCGAGGGCCGAGGCGATGTCGTCGGTGACCGCGCGCGCCCGCTCGCCCGGCTCGTAGGCCTCCATGGCGGCCAGGCTCCACTGCCACGTGCAGCAATGGGCCATGTCGCGCAGAAGCCCCATCTCCGCGTCGCTCACCGCAAGCGAGAAGTGACGCTCCAGCCGCTTCTTCAGGTAGGCGAAAAACGGCGTGGCCCCGTCCGCGCCGCGCCAGGAGGTGAGCCCATATCCAAGCCGGATGCGCGTCACCATGATGCACAGGTACACGCCGAACTGCCACTGCGCGTTGCTGGAGAACTCGAAGCCGAGATCGCGCTGCATCTCGGCGATGCAGCGCTCCAGAAACTGCCGGTCGTAAGGGTCGATCGTCCCGAACAGCGACGGCAGGATGCGCCGGCGCACTGCGGCGGTGGAAAACGAGAACAGCATGGACATGACGAAGCCCCGGATGGTCCATTCGGGGCCCTCGACCGTGATCTGGCGCCCGACGGACAACGAGAGCCCGCTCACCTCGAGCATGCCCTGCCACCAGCGCAGATCGGACTGGATCTGCTGCTTGTTGCGGAACATGCGCCGCGCCAGGCTCTCGGCGGTATGGGGCCCCGGATGGCATGTCAGCGCGATCATCTCCTGGCACAGCCGCTCGTAGCGCGGGTGCATCTCGGTCTCGCTCTCTTCGAGCAGCCGCACAAGGCGGTTCTCCTCGTCGGGCACGAGCGAGAGCCGCAGGCCGGCGCCGCGCTGCCGGCCCACCCGCGTGGCAAATCCCTCGTGTTCGAAAAAGGCGTTGAGGGCCTTCACGTCAGTGCGGATCGTGCGATCGGAGCAGCCGAGCCGTCGAGCGTAATCGGCGGACGTCCGGTAATCGCTGGCCTCGAGCAGCGCCCTCAAAAGCGCCCCCTGTCTACTGTTCATCGCTCCTCCTCACACGCATCCGGGAAACGCGAGCGCGTCTCCCCTCGCTAGTGTAGACCCGCCCGCAACAGTCGCGGGCGACGATACCGTGGCAAGATGGCAACAGTTGCACGAGATTTCGGGCGACACGAAGGACGAGGGGCGCATTCGGGGGAAAATTCCCTACGAGACAACAAGATATCGAGACGGCGCCAGACGGCGCCGCGGCGAGTTGAGAGGTTCACTATGGCGACAACGATCCTCACCGCCGAGGGCGCAACTCGGCGAACGGAAACAACGGCGAAAGCGACGTACGCGCCCCTGGTCGTTCTCGCTCTCGCCCAGATCGGCACCTCGAGTGACAGCGCGGCGATGAACCTCGCCACGGCGAGCCTGGTGGGGACTTTGGGCGCCACCCTCGACGACATCCAGATGGCGACCACGCTGTTCTCGCTCATCGCCGGCGCGTTCATGATCGCCGGCGGGCTCATCGGCGTGACGATCGGCCTGAGGCGCACACTGGCCATCGGCCTCTCCCTGGCCGCGCTGGGAGAGATCACGGCGGCGCTCTCCCCCGCCATCTTCTCGTTCACCTGGGGCGGGCGCGTTGTCACGGGACTCGGCGTCTGCTTGGTCACGCCCTCGGTGCTCGGCCTGGTCGCGGCGCTCTACCAGGGACGGCAGCGCGCCATCGCGTTCGGCACCATCGCCGGCGCGGCCGCCCTTTCGACGCTCTCGCCCCTGATCCTGGGCATCGTCATGGACTCGTCGGGCTTCCGGCTCACCTTCGCCATCATGGCGGCCTACTTCGTTGTAGTGCTCTGCTGCGCGCGGCTCATCCCCCGCACGCCCGCCTCCGGCGGCCACACGCACTTCGACGTCGCCGGCACCGTCGTGGCCGCCCTCGGCATGGGACTTGTGCTGTTCGGCGTGGCGCACCTGTCGGATTGGGGCATCGCTAGCCCCCAGAAGCTCTGCCCCTTCACCTTGTGCGGGCTGCCCCCCACCCTGCCCGCCATCGTCGTGGGTCTGGTGCTCCTCGGACTGCTCGTTCCCACCGAGCGGCGCGCCCAGCGCCGCGGCAACCCCCTCATACCGCGCGCGTTCGTCACCTCCCCCAGCGTGCGCGCGGGCCTGTCGGCGGTCGCCCTGCCGTTCTTCTACATGGGGGCGGTCGGCATCCTGGCCACGCCCTACCTACAGCTCGTCACCGGGTTCACGGCGCTGCAGACCGGAATGCTCTCGCTCCTGTCGGGCATCCCCATGTTCCTTCTGGCCACCTTTCTCCCCAAGCTCGCGCCGCACCTCTCATCCCGGCTCATCATCCGCGTCGGCTTTATCGCCATCGCCTGCGCGTGCGGACTCATGGCTTTGGGCGTGCAGCAGCACGGGGTGACGACGGCCCTGTTTGGCGGCATGGCGCTCGGCGGCTTCGGGGTGGGCGCCGTCAACTCCCAGGCCAACAACGCCGTCGCCTGCGCGGTGACGCGCGAGGAGGCCGAGCAGTCCGGCGGAATCCAGGGAGCCGCCCGCAGCATAGGGCTCGCCCTCGGCACCGCGCTTGCCGGGACCTTCCTTCTCCTCACCATGGCGGGAGGATTCGCGTCCCAGGCCGCCTCGGCGGGCATCGACCAGAGCTATGTGGGTCCCGCTGCGGAAACCGCCTCGACGCTCATGAGCGACAGCGCCTTTTCCGACGAGGCGAGAGCCTGGGGGGCCGACGCCGCGCAGGTCGACAAGCTCGTGGACGTGAAGGCGTCCGCCCAGGCCGACGCCATGCGCCTTTCCTTTGGCGCTCTCGGCCTCCTTATGGCAGCGGGCCTTCTCACCACCCGCCACCTCGTGGAAACCGCCGCGCCGCGCGCCGAGCAAGACAAGGCGAAGGCGAGACGTCCCCGCTGAGACCCCTCTTGGCCGGGGCCATCGAACGCAGTCGAACCCGACCTGCTGGTACGCTCGTTCCGGCAGGTCGGCACCACCTCGGCCGTCGGATACAAACAAGGGCAAACGAGAAGGGAGCCCGCAGGCTCCCTTCCGCAATGTGATTCGAAATGCGCGGTGCACGCAGCTTGTTAGGAAAGCTCGTGGTAGGCGAAGGAGTCCTTGCCCAGGTGCACTTCCTTGCCCTCCTTGATGAGCTGGCGGTACTCGGCGGTGGCCGTGAACACCACGTCGGAAGAGGAGTTCAGGCCCGTCTCGCAGGAATCCTGGATGACGCCGATGATGAAGCCGATGCCGACAACCTGCATGGCGACATCGTTGCTGATGCCGAACAGCGCGCAGCACATGGGGATGAGCAGAAGCGACCCGCCGGCCACACCCGACGCGCCGCAGGCGGACACGGCGGCCAGCACGCACAGGATGACGGCCGTCACCGGGTCGACCGCCAGATCGATGGTCTGGCAGGCGGCCATGGTCATGACCGTGATGGTAACCGCCGCGCCGGCCATATTGATGGTGGCGCCCAGCGGGATGGACACCGAGTAGTTGTCCTTGTTCAGGCCGAGCTTGCGGCACAGCTCCATGTTCACCGGGATGTTGGCGGCAGAGCTGCGGGTGAAGAAGGCCGTCAGGCCGGAGTCCTTCAAGCAGCGCAGCACGAGCGGATAGGGGTTCTTGCGCGTGCAGATCCACACGATGAGGGGATTGGTGACCAGCGCGATGATGAGCATGCAGGCCACGAGCACCAGAATGAGGTGGCCGTACTCGGTGAAGATCTCCAGGCCCGAGGTGCTCACCGAGGCGTACACCAGGCCCATGATGCCGAAGGGGGCCAAATTGATGACCCAGCGCACGGCCTTGGAGACGGCGTCGGAGATGGCGGTGAACACTTCCTTGGTGCGCTCGCCGGCGGCACGCAAGGCGATGCCGAGCACCACGGCCCAAGCGAGGATGCCCACGTAGTTGGCGTTCATGAGCGCGTCCACCGGGTTGGCCACGATGTTCATGAGCAGCGTGGTGAGCACTTCTCCGATACCCTCGGGCGCGGCCTGCTCCACCATGGATGAGGTGTCGAGCGTGAGGGACGTCGGGAAGATCTCGCTGCCGATGAGGGCGACAATGGCCGCGACAAGCGTGCTGATGACATAGAGCACGACGACGGTCTTCATGGTGCCGGCGCCATGGGCGTTGCAAAGGGCACTGATGACCAGGAAGAACACGAGCACAGGGGCGACGGCCTTCAACGCGCCAACGAACAGCGAGCCCAGAAGCGTGATGATGTCGGTCCAAGGCTGCGCATTCGGGATGAGCAGCGCCAAGACGATGCCAACGGCAAGGCCAACGAGAATGCGCTTGATGAGGCTGATCTCGTTGTACTTCCTAAATACTGCGGGGACTGCCAAGGTAATTCTCCTTTGTCTTCGCGCGCCTCTGACAAGGCGCGTCACGGCCGCACGACCCAAACGGAACACGGGCGGGAAATGGTGCGGGCGAAAGGACTTGAACCTTCACGGGGGTTGCCCACCAGAACCTAAATCTGGCGCGTCTGCCAATTCCGCCACGCCCGCACTTCTGCGGTTGCCGACAAAACAGCTTGCCGGATTGGTTAATAATAGCAAAGAAACCCAGAATGCGAGGTCACAATTCTCATGAGGTGATTGCTCCACGGGAACGGCACTGGAAAAGAAACGAGCCCGCCGAAGCGGACTCGTAAAATTCTGGCTCCCCGGGTAGGATTCGAACCTACAACCCTCCGGTTAACAGCCGGATGCTCTGCCGTTGAGCTACCGAGGAATGTCGCTTTCAGAACCTTTGCCCTGACGCGCAAGATAGTATTATAACGAAGGGGCTTCGCTTTGCAAGACCCTATTTTCCCAAAGGCGAAAATTTATTTTCGGCGCACCAGATAGCACTTGTGGATACGAGGGTTTCGCTCAAAGTCGTGGGGGATGGTGCGGGCGGTGATGTCCTCAAGCTCCACGCCGCAGCGCCCCAGCTCCTCGATGGCCGGCTTGAACGTGCGCAAGTTGCAGGAGAACACCGCCACGCCCCCGTCGGCCAAAAGACGCGAGACACTGATGAGCAGCTCCACGTGGTCGCGCTGCACGTCCCAGGTGCGCCGGCCCATGGCCTTCGAATTGGAGAAGGTCGGCGGGTCCACGAAAATGAGGTCGTAGCAATCGCGGCGCCGGCGCGCTTCGGCGATCCAGCGGGTGACGTCGGCGCGAACGAGCTTGTTGGCCGCCCCTCCCCGCCGACCCCTCGACGAGCCTCCGCCCGTTCGATCCCTCCGATTCGGCTTGTCGGCAACTTCGAAGGCGAACCCGTTGGACGCAAGGTTGCGGGCCGCCCAGTCCAGGTACGTCTGAGACAAGTCCACCGTCGTCGTCTCCTTCGCACCGCCGGCCGCAGCATGCAGCGTCGCCACGCCCGTGTAGGCGAACAGGTTCAGGAAGCGCTTGCCGGCGGCCATCTTCCCCACCATCTCGCGGGTCACGCGGTGATCGAGGAAGATGCCCGTATCAAGATAGCCGCCCAAATCGATCTCGCAGATCAAGCCGTCCTCACTCGTGTGGGTCACAAAACGGCGACCGCCGGCGTCGCGGTACTGGCCGCCGCCCTTCGCGCGCAGGCGGGACTTGGAGAACACGTGCTCCGGCGGAATGCCCAGCACGACGGGCACCAGGGCGAGCACGTCCTCGAAACGTGCGCGGGCCTGACCGGGGTCGACGGATTTGGGCGGCGCGTACTCGGCCACATGGGCGTACAGCTCGCCCTCGGCCGCGGCCGCCCCTTCGTACAGGTCGATGGCGCAGGCGTACTCCGGCACATCGGCATCGTAGAGACGATAGCAGGCCACCCCCTCGCGCGCCGCCCATTTGCGCCGCTCGCGGGCCACCTTACGCAAACGACTCGCGAACTGGACGGCCGCCGGGTCGTTCACCTCGACGGGAATGTCGGCACCCCCGGCGGGGTTGGCCACGGCGATAACGGCGGGACGCCGCGGCGGCTCGTCGAACACCTCTATCGTCGTCTCGGAGCGCCCGCGGCCAAGCTTGAGACGCGCCGCCGGCTCCTCCTTGAACTTCGCGGCCATGCCCTCGAAACCGGCGAAGGCGAAGCGAGAACCGGCCGGCGCCTCGCGGGAAGCGGCCACGCAGGCAGCCCGGGCAGCCACGGCCTCGGCGTCGTCGTCGGCCCGAAAGGCCGAGGCGACGCTGGCCACGAGCCGGGGGGCATCGGGACGCACCGGCGCGGTGGCAAGCAGCGCCATGCGCGCCTCGCAGCGTTCGTCCGCCTCGTCCAACAGAGCGTCCCAGGCTTTTTCGGGAAACGCCGTCCAGCCCGTGAACCCCCATCGTTCGCGCAAGAGGCCCGGTGCCCGGTCCTCGCGCACCTCCGCTTCCTCGCGGGCGAGGATGCTGTCGTCGTCGACGGGGTCGAGAAACGTCGTTCCCTCCGCAAACAGCTCGACCGCACCAACTGCCGCCAGCAACGTCGCCGCCTGCGACACCACCGCGGGCGCCTCCTCCGCGGCCTCATCGCCGAGGTACGCCCGACGTGTGAGGGAGCGGCCCGACAGATCGAGCGAGAGCGTCGCCTTCTCCTCTCGAAGACGCACTTCAAAGAGGGCATCGGGTTGCTGGGGACTCACATCGGGTCGCGCGCCACGAACCTCGGCCAAACGATCGCAGATGGCGTCCTTCACCTTCAAGGCGACGAATTGGGTGTTGCGCAGCTCGGCGTTGGTGCCGCTCGCCCGCACGGCGATGCTCGCCTCCTCGGCGATCACCGCCTCCCAGGGAAGCTCGCGCACGCCGGCGTACAGGGCATCGGCGTCGCGCGCCACCACGCGACCCACCGTGAGATTAACGCGCCCCGCGAGTCGCGACCACAGGCACGCACGCAGGGCGTCCTCAGGCGCGCCGAAAAACGACGCGCCGCCGGACAGCGGACGCACCTTCCTCACGCCGAGTCCGTGCAGCTCATCCGCCAGGAGCTTCTCGGCGCCCGGCAGGCACGTGGCGAAGAACTCATAAACGGTCTCATTCATAGGGCCCTCACTGCCTTCCTTGCAATTATTTTGAAATTTCTGGTCACAAAATCGATTTTTGGGTTTTCAGAACCATCATTGTTCGCGATGCGGCGACGTTTACGCCCCAATTTGCCCGTAGAAGGAGTCGAGACGGGCAAGAAATACGAATTTGAGTCATTGCGAAAACCCAGAACTCGACTTTGTGACCATTTTTATAAAAGTTTTTGCATGCAAAAGAAGATGCCCGCAGCAGCGAGGCCGCGGGCATCGGGTCTGTCGGGTCGTTCCCTAGTCCTCGAGATAGTCCTTAAGCTTGCTGGACCGGCTGGGGTGCCTCAGCTTCGCGAGCGTCTTGCTCTCGATCTGGCGGATGCGCTCGCGGGTGACGCCGAACTCGCGACCCACCTCTTCCAGCGTGCACGGATGGCCGTCCTCCAGGCCGAAACGGAGGCTGATGACCTTGCGCTCGCGCTCGGCCAGACCCTCCAGCACCTTGGCCAGCTGCTCCTGCAGCATAGAGAACGAGGCGGCGTCGGGGGGCACCACGGCGGCGTCGTCCTCGATGAAGTCACCGAGCTGGGAGTCCTCCTCCTCGCCGATGGGGGTCTCAAGGCTTACCGGTTCCTGGCTGATCTTCTGAATCTCGCGGACGCGCTCGGCGGAAAGTCCCATCTCCTCGCCGATCTCCTCAGGGGTTGGCTCGCGGCCGAGCTCCTGCAGAAGCTGACGCTGGATGCGCACAAGCTTGTTGATGGTCTCCACCATGTGCACGGGAATGCGGATGGTGCGGGCCTGGTCGGCGATGGCGCGGGTGATGGCCTGGCGAATCCACCAGGTGGCGTAGGTGGAGAACTTGAAGCCCTTGGTGTAGTCGAACTTCTCCACCGCGCGGATGAGGCCCAGGTTGCCCTCCTGGATGAGATCGAGGAACAGCATGCCGCGGCCCACGTAACGCTTGGCGATGGAAACGACCAGGCGCAGGTTCGCCTCGATGAGCTGCTGCTTGGCATCCAGGCCCACCTGCTCGATGCGGCCCAGGCGGCGCTTCTCGCGACGCTCCAGCTCGATGCCGTCGGCCTCGGCTTTCTCCAGCTCCTCGGTGGCGGCCACGCCGGCCTCGATCTTCATGGCCAGATCGATCTCCTCGGCAGCGGTGAGCAGGGGCACCTTGCCGATTTCCTTCAGATACATGCGCACCGGATCGCCCGTGAGCATGGTCACGCCGGCATCGGCGTTGCGCTTGGCGCGATTGCGGGCGCGGGCCTTGGTACGGGGAGTGACCTTGGGGAGAGCAGCCGCTTCAACGGTGGCCTTCAGCTCCTCCTCGGGAATGCCGTCGAGCAGATCCTCTTCGGAGTCGATGCCGGCCTCGATCTTGTCCTCGGTCAGGCTGTCGGAAGCAGTGTCGTTCGTCGCGTTCGCGGGAGGTTCCGCGTTGTCCATGTCGTCGTCATCCAGGTCATCCATCTCCTCGACGTCCTCGGTCACGACGATCTCTTCGGTTTCGTTCTCAGGATTCTTCTTTGCAGCATCAGCCACGCGATAGTCCTTTCTCTGGCGTCTGCGCCCGATTTTGGGCATAGAAACACAATTCTGGCGCAGAGATACAGCAGAGAAGAATACTACAAAGAGAAGACCCCTTCAAGAGAAAACCGGCCGGAAGTTTAAGCGCAATGACAAACGCATTATCCATGGAACCTCCATGGAAGAAAGGCTCCATGCCGCTGCAGCAGTTGCCCCATTGCTTCGGCGAACCTCAAAGGAAAATCAGTCCCAATAGAAGAACGGCCTATATCGTCTCGGCCAACTTGTACCCGACGCGCCAGATAGTGACGAGGTAGCGTGGTTTGGAAGGGTCGTCCTCTATCTTCTCGCGGATCTTACGCACCATGACGGTGATGGAGTTGGGGTCGGCAGCCTCTTTGCTTCCCCAAAGCGCCTCGAGGATCTGATCGCGGGTGAACACGGCGCCCGGATCGGAGGCGAGCAGCTCTAAAAGCTCGATCTCCCGGGAGGACAGCGCCACGACTTCTCCGCGCATTCGAACCTCGTACTTCCCGAAGCGTATCTCCAAATCCCCTACCGAGAACGCCTCGGGACGGCGGTCGCGTCCCTCATGCTGGCGCTCGCGATCGCGTTCTCGACGGCGCAAATGCGCGTTCAGCCGCAAAAGCAGCTCCTCGGGCTGGAAGGGCTTCACAAGATAGTCGTCGGCACCGGCCTTAAAGCCGATTGATTTGTCGACAATGTCGCCCTTGGCCGTGAGAAACATGATCGGCACCTCGCGTCCCTCACCTCGGATGATCTCGCAGATTTCGAAACCGTTGATATCGGGCAGCATCACATCAAGAATAAGGAAGTCGGGGCGCTCGGCCCTCAGCATCTCCAGGCCGTCGGCCCCGTTGCCCGCACAGCAGAAGTCGTAGCCACCGCGGCGTACAATCTGCTCGATGAGCACCTGCATAGACGCGTCGTCGTCGACGAGCATCACCTTAGTCATGATCTTCCTCCTCTACGGGCAATTCGACGGTGAACGTCGAGCCACGCCCCGGCTCACTTGCCACAGCCACGGTGCCGCCCATCATGGCCACCAGATCCTTCACCAACGAGAGCCCCAGTCCGCTGCCGCCGTAGCGGCGCACCGTGGACATGTTCTCCTGACGAAACCGCTCGAAGATAAGCTCCTGGGCCTCTTTCGGAATACCGATGCCGGTATCGGTCACGCGCATCACCACTTTGCGAGCGTCATCCTCGTCCGCCTCGCAGCAAACGCGCACAGCCACCTCGCCGCCGGCATCGGTGAACTTCACGGCATTGCTCGTCAGATTCGCAAGCACCCGACGCAGCTTTTCCCAATCCCCCATGATGAGGGGCACGTCGAAGTCGACCCGGGTGGTAAAGGCTACGCCCTTTTTGGCGGCCACCGGCGCCATAGCCGACTCTACCATACCCACGAGGTCGTTCAGATCAACCAGCTCCAGGTTCAACGTCTCGGAGCCCGCCTGAATGCGGGCGCACTCCAGCACGTTGTCCACCATCTCAAGCAAAATGGCGCCGTTTTTGCCAATCTCCTCCAACTGGCGGCGCGCCTCGGGCCGGCCGGGCCCGATGGACTCGCCCAGGAGCTCGGCGAAAGCCAAAATGGAAGTAAGTGGCGTGCGCAGCTCGTGGCTAACGATGGCAAGGAAATCGGACTTGTACTGGTTGTCTCGGGCGAGTTGGGCATTGATCTCCTCCACTCGACGACGTTGACGCTCCAGCTCGGCATTAGCGCGGGAGAGTTGCTCGGTGCGCTCGGCCACCTGCGACTCCAGACTTCCGTAAAGCTCCTCCAAGCGCTGGGCCATGGAATGGTACTGCTCGATGAGGTCGTCTATCTCGCGGGACGAGTACAGCACGCCTCGGTCGGTCGTGGCCAGGGAACCTCGCGCCGGCAGGCCACGTAGGCAACCTGGAGCGAGCGCGGGCTCATTCGCATCGACGGCTGCTGGCCCAAAGACCCTCGGAGTGGTCGTTTCCCCCTCGGTCGCGTGCGCATCGGGCTCGGCTACGCGGGAGAAAGAAGCTCGAAGCTCCGTCAAGGGCTCGGTAATGAGTCGGCTGATGACAACGTAGATGAGAAGCGCCATGGCCGCCACCACGGCAAGAAAGAACATCATGTTGCTGATGATGGCGTCGCGCATGTTGGTCATGGCGCCATCTGCGGGCACCACCACCGACACCGCTCCGGCCACATCTCCCACGCTCCAGCCCTCTTTCGGGTAACCGGTCGCATCCAACTCGCCGGCAGGCTGGCCATGGCACTCGGTGCAGTCGTTGGAGACGTCCATGGCCCGCACATAGCGGAAAACCTGATCGCCTCCCTCGGTCTGGTAGCCCCATACCTCGTCGGTGTCCTTATCCGCCAGAAACGTCTCGATGGCGGCGGCCTCGTAGGCGTCCGGGGTATTGTAGATGTTGCGCGGGTTCAAGTTCATGAAGCGGATGGAGTAATCCGTCTTCTCGGAGAACAGCGCCGCCACCGACTTGCCCGCAATGGCGCAATGCAGTCCCTTGTAGTCGTACCCCCCGTCGGAGGTATAGTTGATGACGTTCTGGTTCAGCGAGATGAAATCCCACATGGCATCCATCTCGGTAACGAGCACCCGCGACTTCTCCAGAAGATCGGTCTCGGCGCGGCGCGATTGATCGTCGTAGGTGAACGCAAGGAACACCGCCGATATCAGCACGAGAACAACCGTGAGAAGCCCGATAAGCTTCGTCCGCAGCCCGATCTTCCTCTGTCGCCCAAAAATCGTCATGGCTCTATCGCGCCTGCTTCCAGGCAGCGCGCGGCCGGCTCGCCTTCTTCTCCATGCACCCTCCCTAACGCCCGATGCGGCTGGTAGGAGTTATACCCTACCAGCCGCCGTAAAGCTAGTGTCCCGTTCTTAAGCCGTTGGCGCTCAGGCCTCGTGGCTTACTTCCTGCGGGTTGTGCAGCACGCCGCCTTTGGCCGCGTCGCGATGGGGCGCGAACACCACAGCGGGGGCCGTCTCATCGGTCAGCTCGCCCAGGGCGCTCACGCCCTCGGGATGACGCTCCCGCAGTTCCGCGAGGGTGCCGAACTCGAGCGCGCGCACCGGGCACGCCTTGGCGCAGGTCGGATCCGGCACGCCCTCCGGGTTCTCGTCCGAGCAGAGCACGCACTTGTGGGACAGGCCGTCGTCCAGCTGCACGGGATGCCCATAGGGGCAGCTTTTCTCGCAGGTCATGCAGCCGATGCACTTCTCCTTGTCGTTGTTGACGATGCCCGTTTCCGGATCCTTCTGCATGGCTCCGGTGGGGCAGTTGGCCACGCAGGCCGGGTTCTCGCAGTGGCCGCAGGTCATCGATACGTAGTAGGTGAACGCCGTGGCGGTAAAGGCACCGGCATCGTCGGCCTTCCACTCGCCGCCGCCGAACTCGTACACCTTGCGGAACTTTTGCGGCACCTCCAGGTTGTTGCGGTCGAAGCACGAGGTCATGCAGGCCTTGCAGCCGGTGCAGATGTCGGTGTTGACGAAAAATCCGTACTGTTCCATGATCTATCCCCCTCTTTAGGCCTTCTCGATCTTGCACAGGTTGGAATGGACGCCGTTGCCCTTGGAAATCGGCGTTGGGCGCGAGGACGTCAGCACCGAGATGCAGCCGCCCAAATCGAGCACGCTGGGGTCGCCGATGGTAGCGCCGTCGCGAGTCTCCGGGTCGTACCAGGCGCCCTGGGGCACGCTGACCACCCCGGGCATGATGCGGTTCGTCACCTTAGCGGTCATCTGAGAGCGGCCGCGCTCGGTGGACACAATGACGGTGTCGTCCTGGTTGATGCCGAGCGTGGCGGCGTCGCCCTCGTTGATCCAGCACTGCTGCGGGGCCACCGAGCTCATCCACGGCACGTTGCCGTAGGAGGAGTGGGTGCGCGTCTTGGTATGGTGGCCGATGAGCTGGAAGGGATACTCCTCGCGCAGCGGGTCGCCGTATCCCTCGAAGTTCTCGTACCAGATGGGCAGGCCCGTGATCTGGTCGCGGCCGTCGTCGGGCACATACCCGCCGCCGGTGAGGTCCCACTGGCGCGACAGGTTGTAGGCCTGCTTCGAGAACACCTCGTACTTGCCCGAGGGCGTGGCGAGCGGGCCCTCCGGCGCGGCGATGGCCGGCGTGTGGTCGTCAGTCTGCTTGATGAGGCCTGCGGCGCGGAACTCCTCGAAGGTGTCGGGCAAGTCGTCGCCGGCCGCCTTCCCCTCGTTGTAGCACCACTCGATCCAGTCGAGCTGGGTCTTGCCCTCGGTGAACTCGTCCTTGATGCCGAGCGCGTCGGCCAGAAGGGTGCAGATCTCGTAGATGGGTTTGGCCTCGAACAGAGGCTCGATGGCCTTCGACTCGCAGCAGATGAAGCCGGTCCAAGCGGTACCGCCAGTGGTGAGATCGTCCTCCTCGAAGGGCGTGGTGCCGGGCAGGATGATGTCGGAGGCCATAGCCGTCGGCGTCATCCACGGGTCCACGGTGACGATCATGCGCACGCCGGAGTCCTTTTCATCAGGCAGGTTGTAGATGCGGAGCGAGTCGTTGATGTCGGCGTGCTGGCCCATCATGACATTGGATCCGTAGTTCCAAATGAACTTGATGGGGGCCCTAAGCTTCAGGGTGCCGGGCTCCTCGGCGTAGCTGGTGACACCGGTCTCATCGATGGCGCGGATGCCCCAGGTGGCGTCGTTCATGACCGTGTAGTCTTCGATGGCCTGATACCAGTCGAAGAACGAAACGCACACCCCCACCGTGTTCTTCTCGGGGAAGCACGGGATAGCCGTGGGCGTGGCGAAGGGAACGCCGCCCACGCCCTCGCGGGCGCCGGTGCCGCCGCCGGAGATGCCCACGTTGCCGGTGATGGCGGCGATCATCGCGATGGCGCGGGAGTTGTTGCCACCGTTGGAGTGGCGCTGCGGACCCCAGCCCTGAATGGTGGCCGTGGGGCCGTCCATGTACAGGTCGGCCAGCTCGCGGATGGTATCGGCCGGAACACCGGTGATGCCGGCGGCCCACTCGGGGGTCTTCTCGCCGGTGCCCGCATAGGCGCCGGTGCCAGCGAGGTAGGCCTCGTAGGACATATCCTCATCGATGGTGAGCGCGCCAGACTTGTCGAGCCCCATGAAGGCGGTGCTTGTGGGCTCGGCCGCTTTCACATCGTCGGCGAAGCTGTCGGAGAAGAAGCCGACGAACTTGTCGCGGATGAGCTGCTCGTCCAGCTTGCCAGCGCTGAACAGGTACTGGATCATGCCGGCCACGAGCGCCATATCAGTGCCGGGGCGGATAGGGATCCAGCGGTTGGCCACGCCCACGGCGGTGTCAGACAGGTGAGGATCCACCACCACGATGGTAGCCTCGGGATTCTGCAGGCGCACCTGGGTAAGCAGGTACTGCATGGCCGAGCCAGACATACGGGTGTTGGCCGGGTTGTTACCGAACAGCACGATGTTCTTGGAGTTCACGAGATCGGTCACCTCGTTGTTCGACCAGGCGTCGCCGTTGAAGAGCGGCATCTCCCAGGTGATCTGACCGGTGGAGTAGTCGGCGTACTGGCGCAGGTAGCCGCCCCACAAGTTCATGAGACGCGCGAACATGGTCTGGTCGGGGTGCCACGACTTCGACACCGTACCGCCCAGTACGCCGGTGCCGTACTGGATGTAGAAGGCGTCGTTGCCGTACTCCTCCTTGATCTCCTTCATGGTGGTGGCGATGAGGTTGATGGCCTCGTCCCAGGTGATCTCCTCGTACTTGCCCTCGCCGCGCTTGGTGCCCTCGACGCGCTTCAGCGGCTTCTGGATGCGGTCGGGGCTGTAGATGCGCTGGCGGTTGGTGCGGCCGCGCACGCAGGAGCGCATCTGGTAGATCTTGCCGGGGCCGAACTCGTCGTCGCCGTCAGAATCAATGTCGATGCGCACGACCTGGCCGTCCTTCACATAGGCCTTCAACGGGCAGCGGCTGCCGCAGTTCACATGGCATGCAGACCAGCTGACGGTGTCGTAATCGAGCGGATCGCCGCCAGTGGCGGGCAGGCTGTCTGCGGCCGGCTCCTCCTGCTTGGCGGCCGGCGCGCAGCCGGTCAGCGCCACGCCGACTCCCGTCGCCCCGGCCAGGCCGAGGAACGACCGGCGGCTGATCTTGCCGAAGGTTTGCGCAGTCTTTCCCATAGACTCCCCTTTCCTCTTCTTGTTCGGGGCCCGAAGCGGAAGTCGGGCCCTCCCTCGGAAAGAAAGTCTACGCGCGCGAGCATGGAACCTCCATGGGTATTTGGTTCATTTTTCCTTAGGGATTTCTTATCGAAATATTGCACCCCAGGTGAGAGGACAATTTGAGCGTCAACGGCTGACGGGAAGGAGCTGACTAGATTCTAAAGGGATCAATCCGTCGCCCACGATACAAGTTGAATCCCATAATGACACGAATTCAGGACAAAATGCTCTCTCGACCGCTTTGGCGATTTAGGTCTGGCTTTAACACTAGTGCTAGGGGCATATTGCAACGTCCGTAATGAATTCCGGACTAACGATCAATCCAGGCTTCAACGTCATTACAATGCTCGAATCAACTTCCCCTTCACCAACTTTTCGCGCTAGACACAGCAGCTCGCAAATGACAGAGGAGAGCCAATTTGCGTTGCGACCACCTTCCTGCTCATCAGCAGCATAAACGTAACTTATAGTTGATACATTCTGAAACGGCACTTCAAAATAAACGCAAAAGGAGCTCTTTCCTTCTCGCCATTTTGACTCGATCACTCGTTGCGCTTCAAAAGGACGTTGCGATACGCAATCATGCAAAATCTCAGGTCTTTCGTAATAGCCTTCATCCTTGCTAACTGAGTAAAGATATGCACTCACTCTATTGTCAGATCGTAGCTTGCTTCTAATCAACGGAGGTAAAGCTTTTAAAGAAGAGCTGTCGAGTAACTGAGCGTTATCTCGCAGATCAATCTCTAGATGCCCCTCCAAGAACTTACCTAGAGCACAACCCCTAGACAAAACCTCGCACAATGGCAGAATTCCGTTCGATATGATGCTGGCACAATTATCATCGCAAGTAGTTACATGCATACCTTTTATTCTGAAACCGTCGAACATCTCTGCGACAGAATCATCGCTCGCAAGTCCCGAAATCACTTGATCGACTAAAGGCTCATCGAGCATCGCTACAAAAGTCTTCCGAGCCGCATCGCTATCCGTGATGTCATAAACCAAAATGTCGCACTCTTCCAATCATCATCTTCCGTACATTAACTACTACAGCAAGTCCACAGGGTCGATGTCGACGGCGGCGTTGACGGCGGGGTTCACTTTGCGGGCGCGGAACAGGCGCACCAGCGGGGCCGAGAGGTCGTCGCCCAAAGGCGCCTTCACGACGATGTGGTAGCGGTAGGTGTTGCGCAGCTTCGCCAGCACGCAGGGGACGGCGGGCAGCACCTGCCAGCGATCTCCCACCTCGTTGCGGATGAGCTCGGCCAGCTGGGCGTGCAGAAGCTCGGCCTCGGTGGCCACGGCGTGCTCGTCGGCGCCCCACAGAAGCACGTTGGCCATCCGCACGTAGGGCGGGTAGCCTAAAAGCTTGCGCTTGGGCAGCTCGGCGCGCAGGAACATCCCGCGGTTGTAGGTGGCGGCGGCGCGGATGGCCACGTCGTCGGCCTCGTAGGTCTGCACCATGACCCGCCCGTCCAGCTCGGCGCGCCCGGCGCGGCCCGCCACCTGCTCGATGAGCTGGAAGGTGCGCTCGCCGGCACGGTAGTCCGGCAGGTGCAGCTGGGTGTCGGCGTTGATGACGCCCACCAGCGTGACGTCGTCGAAATCGAGCCCCTTGGCGATCATCTGGGTGCCGAGCAGCACGGCGGCATCGGCGGCGGCGAACGATTCCAGCAGTTCCTGGTGGGCGCCTTTGGCCTGGGTGGTGTCGGCGTCCATGCGGATGATGGGAACCGTTGGCCCCACGCCGGGCAACCCGTCCAAGAGCTGGCGCAGCTCGGTTTCCACGCGCTGGGTGCCGGCGCCGAACTTCTTCAGGTAGGGGCTGCCGCATTCGGGGCAGGTGGGCGGCGCGGCCACGGCGTAGCCGCAGTGGTGGCAGACGAGCTTGGCCCCCTGTTCGTGGTAGGTGAGCGACGTCGAACAATGCGGGCACTCGGGCACAAAGCCGCAGTCGCGGCACAGAAGGAACTTCGCGAAGCCGCGCTGGTTCAGCAGAAGCACCGCCTTGCGACCCTGAGCGAGCTCCTCGCCCAGCGCCCGGGCGAGCCGTCCGGAGAACATGGCGCGGGAGCCGGAGGCGAACTCGGCGGCCATGTCCACCACCTCGATGGCGGGCATGGGCCGCCCGTTGGCGCGCTCGGGCAGTGCCGCCGCCGTCCAGCGCGGGTTCTTGTTCACCTGGTAGAGTGCCTCGATGGAAGGGGTGGCCGAGCCGAGCACCAGCGCGCCCCCGGCACGCGCCATCATCCACTCGGCCACGTCGCGCGCGTGGTAGCGCGGCGAGGAGTCCTGCTTGTAGGAGCCCTCGTGCTCCTCGTCGATGACGATGAGCCCCACATTGGCGGCCGGCGTGAACAGCGCGCTGCGGGCGCCCACGACGACGCGGGCCGCGCCGCTTTTGATGAAGTCCCACTGGTCGTAGCGCTCCCCGTCGCTCATGCGGGAGTGCATGACGGCCACGGCGTCGCCGAAGCGGCCGCGGAAGCGGGCCACGGTCTGGGGGGTGAGCGAGATCTCCGGCACGAGCACGATGGCGCGGCGCCCCTCGGCGAGCGTGCGCTCGATGGCCTGCAGGTACACCTCGGTCTTGCCGGAACCGGTGACGCCGTCCACGAGCACCACGCGCCCGTCGCCTGCGGCCCGGGCGGCCTCGATGGCGGCCACGGCCGCTTGCTGGCCTTCGGTGAGCTGCGGGGCCGCAGTGGGGGCCGGAGCAGCCGCCCCGCCGGCCGGCGCGCCCGCGCGCGAGGCCCCGTCTTCCATGCCGCGCATGCGCCGGCGCCGCTCCACCGTGACAGCCCCCTTGGCGGCCAGCGCCTTCAACGTGGAACCCACGGCGCCGAACCCCCGCGACAGCTCGGCCACGCGCACGTCGCCGGCGCCCACCGCGGCCAGCACCTCCTGCTGCTTCACGGCGTTCTTGCGGGGAACGAACGCGTCGAAGGCCGGCCCGCGCGTGACCCAGCGGTCGTCCACTTCCCCGATGGCCGGCTCCTCGACGCGCCAGCGCCCGTCGCGGCCCCGCACGATGCGCGGCACGGCCCGCGGCGGCGTGAACAAGCGCGCACATTCGGAAAGCGGCGCGGCGTAGCGTTCGGCGAGCCAGAGCGCGCAGGCCGCCCCCTCCTCGTCGAAAAACGGCGCCGAGAGCACCGCTTCCACCTGCTTGAGATCGGCCGCCGACTGGGGCGTCCCCCACAGGTCGGTGCCCTCATCCGGGGAGGGAACGACCTCTTCCAGGCCCACAATATAGCCCACGGCCTTGCGGCCGCCGAGCGTCACGAGCACGGCGCAGCCCACCGCGGCTGGTCGCCCCCCTTCCCCGACGAGCATCTCGTCGGGAACCGCGTAGGAATAGGGGGTGTCGAGAGCTTGGGTAGGAATGTCGACTATGACCGAGGCAATGTTCATGCCCGCCAGTATACCGCAAGCCTACACCGTGAGGTCGGCGTATTGGAAGGGGATGAGGCGGCCGAGGTCGTCGGGGTTCATGCGGATTTGGCAGCCCACCTTGCCGCCCGAGAAGTGAATCGTATCGAAGAGCTGGGCCGTCTCATCCACGAAGGTGGGAAAGCGCTTCTTCATGCCGATGGGCGAGCAGCCGCCGTGCACATAGCCGGTGAGCGGCAGAAGCTCGCGGGCCTTGATCATGGCGATGGCCTTCTCGCCGGCCGCCGCGGCGGCCTTCTTCAGGTCGAGCTCGGCGGCCACGGGCACGAGGAACACGTAGTAACCGCCGGACTTGCCCTGGGTCACGAGCGTCTTGAAGACGGCGTCGGGATCCTCCCCCTGCGAGAGCGCAATCTCCTCGCCGGTCATCGTGGGCTCGGCGTCGAAGAACAGCTCCTCGTGGGGAATGCCCGCCGCGTCCAGCTCGCGCAGGGCGTTGGTCTTGTGGTCCTTGGGGGCGCGCGCCATCAGAATGCCTTTCTTGAACGATGTGCAGGTTGATCCCGTGGGGGGCGACCTCGGTCGCCCCTCCTCGAGCAAGGTGATCCCGCTTGGGAGGGCTGACCAAGGTCAGCCCCTACGGGGGGCAGGCTCAAGCGAGGTGATCCCGCTTGGGGAGGGCTGACCAAGGTCAGCCCCTACATAGGCTACTTGCGGCCCTTCTTGCGGCGCTTCTTGGAGCGGGCGGCGTCGGCCGCGGCGGCCTCTTCCAACTCGCGGTGCTGCACCTGGGCCTTCCACGCGAACAGGCAGCCGGCGGCGAAGCAGAGCAGCCCGACGCCGATGGCCGAGCCGACCCAGACCGCCCCCATGCCCATCCAGAAGTCGATCGGGTACATGGAGATGAGCAGCGAGTCGTAATTGAACGTCCAGGTGCCGTCCACGAAGAACAGCGAGTGGAAGGCTGCGAACAGGCCGTTGAAGTCGATAACGCCCCACAGCCCCAGTACGACGAGCACCGCCAGAAGCAGCGCCGACCCCATGCGCAGCATGAAGGCCAAAGCTGCGAACTGCTTGCGAAAACCGAGCACCAGCGCGATGATGAGCGCCGCCACGCCGATCATGCCCAGATAGGAGCTCAAGCCCGTGATGAGCCCGTTGCAGTCCTCCAAGTGGCTCACCGCATCGGCGTCCAGGGCGTAGCGGTCGGACACCTTCGCCAGCGCGTCCATGGTCTCAAGCGCCGTGCCATCGGCACCAGCGGCCGCGCCACCGGCCGCGCCACCGTCCGCGGCCAACGCGCCGCCCTCCCCTTCCGCATCGCCAAGAACCTGCTTGGCCTGCTGCGTCCACTGGGAGTACTTGGGAGCTCCCTCGGCCGAGGCCTCCCGCGCCGCCGCCACCACATCGGCGGCCAAAGACTCGCGGGCCTCTTCCATGCTCGAGTGGGCGTCCACGGTGAACGCGCGGGTCTCCTGCGCCAGCGATACCAGCTGCTCGTGGGTGTAGGGCGAATCCGCCCCCGTGCTCACGGCGCCGGCAAGCGAGGCGGTGGTCACCGGCAAGCAGCAGGCGGCGAACCCGCACACGAGCAGGGTGACGGCGAGCACCGTGGCGCCGATGCCGGCGAGAATGCTATCGGATCCCATTTACAGCTCCAGCCCATCGGGCACGTCGCAATCGACCCAGATAGTGGCCGCGGTCATGCCGTCGTTGGTCTTCGAAATCGTCGGATGCGGCCCCAGCCGGCTGAAGACACCTTGGAAGTGGCCGTTGTACAGGTACAGCCCGTTCAGATTGTTGTAAGGTACCGGCTCGCTTTCCACGGCGCCGTCGGGCGCCTCGTTGATGCCGCGGTCCGGCGGCAGCGTGTCGGTCTTGAAGGGGCGGATGTAGCGCTGCACAATGAAGGGGTAGCCGGCGCGCTCGTTGGCGAACTCGTCGATGACGCGCTCCCACTCCTCCTGACTCACCTCGCAGCCGGCGTACACGTTGTCGGCGCCGTAGTGGTCGGTGGGCTTGATGATCCACTCCTCGCGGTTGGCGCGGATCTGGTCGATGTTCACCTGATCGTCGTTGAGGAAGGCCGTCATGGGCACGGTCTCCTCCACAAACGCGATCTCCTCTTCGGTGAGGAAGGCCTGGGTCTCCGGCGCAAAGAGCACCTCGAACAGCTGCTTGTCGTGGACGATGTGCCCGGAGAACGCCCCGATGAGCGCCACCTTCCGCGCCCGCACGGCGTTGATGAGGTCCTGCGAGTCGTCCCAGAACTCCAGCACGTCGTTGGTGACCGAGCGCCGCCAGATGGCGTTCACGGGCAGCCCGTCGGGTGTCGTCAGCACCTCGCCGTCGAAGGACAGCTCGCGCACGTCGGCCACGACGCATTCCACGCCGGCCTCGCGGAACTTCTCGGCGAAGATGTGGAACTCGTCCACCACGCCGTTCTCCAGATAGTCGCAGATGGCCACGCGGGGGTTCTCCACCTTGAAGCGGTAGGTGCCGTAGATGTCCATGAAGGCGCGCACCCAGGGCATGAACAAGTCGCAGCCCTGGACGGCGTGGTTCTCGGCGAAGGTGCGGAAGGTGTCGGAGCCCACGATGGAGTTCGTGATCTCGCGGTTCTCGTTCATGCCCGCGCTGCCGTCGCCGTTGAACTCGCAGAAGTGGATGCGGTAGTCGTCCTCGTTCAAGAACGTGTCCACGCGGGCGAAGGGCAGCACCGAGTCGTAGTCGCGGGGCAGCAGTATGAGCTCCACGAGGCGCTCGTCGAAATCGAACAGCTTGCGGTACTCCTCGTCGGCCCGGTAGCGCTCGATCACCTTGCAGAGGATGCGGTGGCTCGTCTCGGCCGTGCGCTTCATGACCTCGTAGGTTTTGCGGTTGAACAGGCGCGGCACGAAGGAGGAGGCCACCACCTGGTGGTGCACGATGGCCGTGGAGTCCTGCATGTAGTTGAACGCGGCGCGGCGGCTCTCGATGTCGCCGTCCAGCTCGTCGATGATCTGGAAGTACTCGCGGGTGTAATCGGCATTGCTTGGCATGAGGGCTCCGTCCCTTGGGCTTTTGTGCATTTGGCTAAGTGTAGCACGACCGCCGCGAAGCGCGGGCAACGCGTTGGAAAGCCGTTGGCTGCCGATGAAGTTACCGCGTAGGGCGCCTCGCTCCCCTTGCGTGCGCCCGTGCGAACCGTTAGCATGAACAGCCGTGCGCTTTATCCGGGCGCACGGCTTGTTATTATCCAGAGTCGGGGTAGAGAGTTGGCTCGATGATCCCGACACCAACCTGACGCGTCCCTCACCTGAGTGCCAAGGTGGTCCGGCCAACACCGATAAGAGAGGACTCTTATGGCTGAAAAGCACTCATCGTACCTGTTCACGTCCGAATCCGTCACGGAGGGACATCCGGACAAGATCTGCGACCAGATTTCCGACGCCATTCTGGACGCCATCCTGGCCAAGGAGATCGCCCTGGCCGAGGAGGGCTACATCGCGCCAGACGGCAACCCGGCCGACCCGGCGAAGATGCGCTGCGCCTGCGAGACGCTCGTCACCACCGGCACCGTCTTCGTTACCGGCGAGATTCGCACCCAGGCCTACGTGGACGTGCAGTCCATCGCGCGCGACGTGGTGTGCTCCATCGGCTACGACCGCGCGAAGTACGGCTTCGACGGCAACACCTGCGCCGTCATGAGCTCCATCCACGAGCAGTCCTCCGACATCGCCCAGGGCGTGGACGAGTCCTTCGAGGCCCAGCGCGACGAGACGGCCGCGGCCGACCCCTACGAGACGATTGGCGCGGGCGACCAGGGCATGATGTTCGGCTATGCCTGCAACGAGACGAGCACGCTCATGCCCATGCCCATTTACCTGGCCCATCGCCTCTCCGAGCGCCTGACCGAGGTGCGCAAGAACGGCACGCTGGAGTTTCTGCGCCCCGACGGCAAGACCCAGGTGTCCGTGCGCTACATCGACGGGGCGCCCACGGCGGTAGAGAAGGTGGTCGTGTCCACCCAGCATTCCGAGGACATCGAGCAGGACGCGCTGCGCGAGGCCGTCATCGAGACGGTCATCCGCCCGGTGTTCGAGGCCGAAGGGGTGGCGCTCGCCGACGACTGCGAGATCTACGTGAACCCCACGGGCCGCTTCGTCATCGGCGGCCCCATGGGCGACGCCGGTCTCACCGGCCGCAAGATCATCGTGGACACCTACGGCGGCATGGGACGCCACGGCGGCGGGGCATTCTCCGGCAAGGACTGCACCAAGGTGGATCGCTCGGCGGCCTACGCGGCGCGCTGGGTGGCCAAAAACGTCGTGGCCGCGGGACTGGCCGACCGCTGCGAGGTGCAGATCGCCTATGCCATCGGCGTGGCGAAGCCGGTGAGCGTCATGGTGGAGACCTTCGGCACGAACCATGTCCCGGAAGAGGATATCGAGCGCGCCGTGTCCGAGGTGTTCGATCTGCGCCCCGGCGCCATCATCGACGAACTGGACTTGCGCCGCCCCATCTACCAGAAGACAGCGGCCTACGGCCACTTCGGCCGCGAGCTTCCCGAGTTCACTTGGGAGAAGACCGACCGCGTCGACGCCCTGCGGGCGGCCTGCGGGGTCGAGTAACCTGGCTGCGGCTCTCCCGGCGGGGAGACGCGCGGCATTCTGATTCGCTCAGACAGTCCTCGCTGGCCACCCCTTCCGTAGGGGGCGACCTTGGTCGCCCCTCTCAACCCGGGAATGCCATTCCGCTCGAAAGGGCTGACCAAGGTCAGCCCCTACGGATCGTCCAGCAAGACTCCCTCTTTCATAATTGAAAAGGGCCCCGGTTGGGGCCCTTTTGCTGTCTCGTATCGCGTGGCGCTACTCGCTCTCTCGGAAGACCGTGGCGGCGACCCTCGCTATGCGGCGGCCCGTGTCGTCGGTGATGTCGGTGGTGTAGAAGCCGAGACGCCGGCCGGACTTGTCTGCGTCGCAGGTGGCGACGAGGCAGGTACCCTTCGAGGCACTGAGATATTCGATGGTGCTCGACACCGATACGCTCGGGTTCTCGCCGGTATTGCTGGCAATGGCCAGGGCGAAGTCGGCCAAAGTGAAGATGGCGCCGCCCATGACGTTGCCGAGCGCATTGCGGTGGTGGTCCTTGATGTCCAGCTCGCACACGGCGTGATCGCGCGATCCTTCCACGATGCGACAGCCCGCGTGCTCGGCGAACCGGTCGTGACCGAAGAAGTCGTTCAGCTCTTCCAACGTGGGGTGATCGCTCAACCGCTTTGCCATATGTTCACGTCCTATTAGGAAAACACGCTGACACAGGGAATGTAGTGCGAAATCAAACCGCCCATGCAGGGGATTCAGCGGTATTGACGTCGATGTACTCCGCGATGCGGCGAAGCTGATCGGCAAACTTGAACTTGACGCTGATATTGCCATTTTCATAGACCTTGATATGATCCACCAGCTCGATCAGCAACTCACGGGACAGGGCATCGATATTCTGATACTTTTTGAAAGCGACCAGCGCAGGGTGTTCCTTGTCAACGCCGTTTGCCAGCTCCGCACGTTCAGCGGTTAGTCTGGCCAGCACATCGGACACCTCATTGATTTGGCGGTCATAAGTGGCCTTCATATCCCGGTATTCCTGCTGCGTGATCTCCCCGTCTTTCCAGTCCTGATAAAGAGACTGTTTATAACGGGTCACTTTGGCAAGCTCACGTTCTTTTGCATGAATCGTATCGTCCAGTCGGAAAGACTGGTTTTTTTTTGATAGGGGCTGAATTGATTTGGGCGATGACTTCTGAATAGGAGACAGCAAGATGCACCTGCTGCCGGATGGCGTACAACACGGCGGCCTCCAACCGGGCATGACTGATAGAGTGCATTGTGCAGGCATTTCTTGAACGGCTCTTATAGGTAGCGCAGGCGTAATACACGTTGTTCTTGCCGGAACAGCGGGTAACGGCTCTGCCGCAGTCGGCACATTTGAGAAAACCGCTGAACAGGTGGACGGTGCGCCCCTGTGGCGATGTTCGGGTATCCCGAAGCAGCAATTCCTGCACCTTCTCAAAAGTGGCCTTGTCGATAATGGCCTCGTGGGTATCAGCTACCCGTACCCATTCCTCTTCAGGCACCGTCTCGATCTGATGTACCTTGTAGCTTTTTACACGAAACCGCCCCTGCACCAGATCACCGGTATACATGGGATTGGTGAGAATCGTATGGATCATGCGTCCCGACCAAAGGGTGTTGCCGTCCGGCTTGTTGGAAACCGTCATGCCCTTTTCCAACTTGTAGACCGAGGGGCTGGGAATACCGTGCTCGTTCAGATAGAAACTGATACCCCGTTTCGATGTTCCCTTGAGTAGCAAAGAGAAAATGAGCCGGACAATCTCGGCGGCATCGGGGTCGATAACAAGGTGGTGACGGTCTTTTGCATCTTTGACATACCCAAAAGGTGGGTTGGAGCCGATATACTGGCCGTTGCGCCGCTTGTAGTCAAACACCTGCCGGATCTTCTTTGAGGTCTGATAGCAGTATTGATCGTTCATTACGTTGGTAATGGGAACGATGATACTGGAAACGCTGTCCGGGTCCTTGTAACTGTCTACGTTTTCCGCGAGGCTGATAAATCGGACACCCATCTGCACAAACAGGTTGTCGATCAGACTACCCGCGTCGCTGTAGTTGCGGGCAAAGCGGGAAAGGTCTTTTACCACAACACAGTCTATCTTGCGGCTCATTACGTCGGCCAGAAGTTGTTGGAACGCCTCCCGGTCCGAATCTGTCCCGGTGTGGCCGTCATCCACATATTCAGTGATGCTTTCAAATTCCTCCTGATATTTGCGGTAGAAGTCATTGAGCAGGTCCCGCTGGTTTTTGACGCTGTTGCTGTCATCCTTGCCATTGAGGGCTTTTTTCAGATCTTCCTTGGAAAGACGGATGTAACCGCCCATTTTCCAGCGGCGGGAAAAGGTGTAAGCCGGGGAAAGAACCTGCTGATACTCTCTGTTTTTTGTGCGTGCCATTGTTCCTCCTTCCCTATCACATTACACCTATATTATACCTCTGTTCGGGTGGGACAACAACGATGCCTTTGAAAGTCCCGCCTCGGGACAAAGTGTCTCGAAGCGGGGTTGATTCGCGAGTTGATCCGTACACCTTCACTTTTTCTCAAAACTCAGCTGGACGCGTGCGGCTGAGTTCGGGATGCTTCCCCCGACAGCGGCGCCGAAGGGGCGCCGCGCGAGCGGAAGGAGATTCCGATGTCCCAGAGAAGGCAGAGGCTCTACAGGAGGCTCGACCGCGCCGAGAGGGCCGCGATAGAGCGGGGGCTGGACAAGAACCGGCCGGCCCGCGCGATGGCGCGCGACCTGGGGAGGTCCCAGTCGAGCGTCGCCGACGAGGTCAGGCGCAACCGCACCGTCACGCGCGGGCCGGGCAAGGGGTCGAGGGTCGAGTCGGTGCCCGAGGGCGCCTGCGCCAGGCTCCGCGGCTGGCCGCACGTCTGCAACGGCTGCAACAGGCGCCGCTACCACTGCTCGATGCCGTTCCGCTGCGAGTACTCCGCGGCCCGCGCCCAGCTGCTGGCCGACGGCGAGCTGTCCGCCGCCAGGCGCGGGGTGGACCGCACGGAGGAGGAGTTCGAGTCCATCGCCGCCAAGATCAGGGCCGACCTGGCCCGCGGCCTGTCGCCGGCGCAGATAGCCGACGCCCGCTCGTCCGAGTTCAGGGCCGCCCCCTCCACCATCTACCGCTGGATAGAGCGGGGCTACGCCGGCATGTCCAACATGGACCTGCGCCGCAAGGTGGGGTACAGGCCGAGGAGGAGGGCGGCGCCCGCGCCGACGCCGCACGGCCCGGAGCGCTCCTTCTCGGCGTTCTCGGCGCTCCCGGAGGGCGAGCGCGAGGCCGCCTGCGAGATGGACACGGTGATCGGGCGCGCCGCCGACCGGCAGTGCGTCCTCACGCTCCACCTGCGCTGCTGCCGCGCGCAGCTGTGCCTGCTTTTGCCCGAGAGGTCGTCGAGCGCGGTGGCGGCCGCGCTCGACGTGCTGGAGGCGGCCGTCGGGAAGAGGGCGTTCCAGCGCATGTTCGGGCTGATCCTCACCGACAACGGCGCGGAGTTCTCGGACTGGGAGTCCCTGGAGAGGTCGTGCCTGCCGGGCAAGGGGGCCCGCTGCAGAGTCTACTACTGCGACGTGCGCCAGTCCCAGCAGAAGGGGGGCTGCGAGCGCAACCACGTCGAGCTGCGGAAGCTCCTGCCCAAGCGGCGCGGCATATCATTCGACGACCTGGAGGCCGCCGACATGGCGGCCGTCATGTCCCAGCTCAACCCCGAGCCGAGGCCCTCGATGGCGTTCATGCCCCCGCTGCGGGCGCTCCTGGCCGCCTACGGCGACGACGGCGCCGCGCTCACGGCCGCGCTGGGCGTCGAGGAGGTGCCCTACGGCGAGCTGCTGCTCGGCGTCGAGGCCGTCAACCGCGCCCGGCTGGAGAGGGGGGCGGATCCGCTGATCTAGCCCGAGGGGACAACAGAGCAGCCCTTCCCCAGGCCCGTCCCGCTGAGTCCGGAAGCGCCCCGGCGCGGGCCCGCGGAGCCGCGCGCCCAAATCCAGCCGGACGGCCGGCCGAGGCCCCTCGCCCCCTATCTTTCCTGGGGAAAAGGAGGACGGCCCCTCGCGGGGCCGTCCGGCTATCTGGGAAAACGCCTACTCACCGCGGGGCGTTCGGCTGGCTTCGCAATTCAACCTGTCTCGAAGCGGCAGGCAGGAACGATATTATCGCCCGCTTTTAATACGGAGAAGAAACGCTGCCAATGTGTCCTGTAGGGATGGCCCATCCTCTGAAAATTCAATCTTAACGCCGACACCGCCGACGCAGAAGCAGTAGGGATTGATTCCTGCCTGTACCAAACAGGACACGCGGTCTCTTTGGGGCAGGGCAGCGTTGAGCGCCACGCTACCCGCGTCCGGCAGCATGGCCGGATCTACCGCGCCAATATCTACACTTTGCAGCCTGTCCAATTCGCGGATAGTGAGCCTCATGGCGAAACCTCCTCATGTAGTTAAGACGCAAAAGAGCGCCGCCGCTGGCGGCGCTCTTCGCGCTTGACCTGCTTCGGGACAAAGTGTCTCGAAGTCCTATGGTATTGTGGGAGCGCCGCGCTCATTTTTTCGGCCCGTCATAAGACAGCAATTCATAGCACGGCGCTCCCGCACAGCAGGCGGCGGCAGCCTGCACAGTGGGCGGGCCACGCTGCTGCTTTGCTGCGGAGAGGTTAAAAAAGTTCCTCTCATATACCAAGGACAAAAACCGGCCAAAAGGAGACCCTAATCACAAAACTTTTTTCAAATATTTTTTCATAGCCGTTTTCCCGCGTTTTACGGAGCGCCGGACAGCACTCCGGTCCGCGCCCTGTTCCTTCGCAATCCGGGTGTAGCTCTTACCGAGAATGAGATGGGCCTCCACCCGGACGCCCTGCACCTCCGGCAGAGAGTTCAGCGCGTTCCAGAGATGGTAGAACAGCTCCTTGCGCTCCAGCAACTCCTGCGGGGACGGTTCATGCTGACAGGCGGAATACTCGATCCCATCGTCGCAGTCGAGGGAATACTGCGCTTTGTTACGCATTACCTTCCGCTGATAGGCTGCCTCATAAAGCTTGTCCGCCTTCAGCGCGGCGGATAACGTACAATCTCTTGCGCACTTTCACAGCAGCATAGCCTAGATACCAAAAGACACGGCTCCGGCCTTCGGTATGATTCGAGTTGTCTAGATTCGATCATATTAGGAGGCAGAGCCATGTCCGATCCCATCGTATCATTCGACGAGGCCGCCATGCGCGGCGAGCTCAAGGAGCTCGTCAGAAGAACAGTCGAGGACACCCTGAACGCCCTTCTCGAGGAGGAGGCCGACGACCTGATAGGCGCCGACCGCTACGAGCGGACGGCAGGGCGCGAGGCCTACCGCGCCGGCCACTACGAGCGCGGGCTCACCACCACCTCGGGCCAGGTGACCCTCAGGATGCCCAAGCTCAAGGGAATGCGGTTCGCCACCGCCATCATCGAGCGGTACAAGCGCCGGGAGGCCTCCGTCGAGGAGGCCATGATCGAGATGTACCTGGCCGGGGTCTCCACGAGGCGCATCGAGGACGTCTCCGAGATCCTGTGGGGCGCGAGCGTGTCGGCGGCCACCGTGTCGAACTTGAACGAGAAAGCGTTCGAGGCCGTCGAGGAATGGAGGAGCAGGCCGTTGGCCCGCGAGTACCCCTACGTCTTCGTCGACGGCATCTACCTCAAGAGGAGCTGGGGCGGCTCCTTCGAGAACGTGGCCGTGATGGTGGCCATCGGCGTCAACGACGACGGCTACCGAGAGGTGATCGGGGCGGCTGAGGGCTTCACCGAGTCGGCCGAGTGCTGGCGGGAGTTCCTGTCCTGGCTCAAGGGCCGCGGCCTGACGGGCGTGCGCATGTTCACCGGCGACAAGGCCGCCGCCATGACCGGCGCCATCGCCGAGGTGTTCCCGGGAGCCGCCTACCAGCGCTGCACGGTGCACTTCTACCGCAACGTGCTCTCGAAGGTCCCCAAGTCCAAGCGCGCCGAGGTGGCCGCGATGCTCAAGGCCATTCATGCCCAGGAGTCGCTGGAGGCCAGCTCGGAGAAGGCCGGCGACGTCGCCGCCAAATTGGACGGCATGAGGCTGGCGGCGGCCGCCAAGTGCGTCCGCGACGGCGTCGCGGAGACGCTGACCTACACGCGCTTCCCCATGCGGCACTGGCGGCGCATCCGCACCAACAACGCCATAGAGCGGCTGAACCGCGAGATCCGCCGCCGCACGCGGGTGGTGGGCACGTTCCCCGACGGCAATAGCGCGCTCATGCTGGTGACGGCCAGGCTCAAGTACGTGGCCGACAGCGAGTGGGGATCGAGGCGGTATCTGGACGTGTCGCTGCTGGACGAGTGACCATGCCGACGGCCGGCAGCCGCCTGCTGGAATTTGCGCAAGAGTCTGGACAGTACCGCGCGGCGGCCACTTCATCAGAAACTTCGATGTACTCATCATGGGTGTACCACGGATAAAAGTCCTTCAGATTGATGGTAGTCATTTGTATATCCTCCATTCAGATTTTTGTGTCTGCGGTCTGAATGGAGGAATGGCGGAGATCGGCAGCCGGGGCTGCCAACTTCGGGACAAAGTGTCTCGAAGCAGAGGACCTGCGCAGGGGTTATAACCTTGTTAGCAGCACCTCTTTAGGTCCCCTTGTCTGTTTTTCTCCTTAAATCCCGTTTCTCTTGCAGGAATCGGCAAAATTCGCATGGAACAGCAAACCGCCCGAATCGGGGTGATAACCTCGGTTCGGGCGGTCCAGCATTTTGATATTGATGTTCTATCCGTTAGCATTTTCGCACTCCCTTCTGGACGTGCGGAGACGCTTGCAAGAAAGGCTGCGCTATTTGAAAACATTTGCTTCGTTTGCTGTCGTCCGCACGGATGCATGAGTAAACGGCGTGATGTTTTCGGATGATGCCCTATCAGGGCAGTTCGGGATTCTCCGCAAGGGACACTGTGAACTCCTGCGCCGCAGCGCCCTCCGGCAGCAGCTTCGCCATGACCACAAGCCGCTGATTGCCGCTGTTGGTCTTGTCATACTTCCGGCAGCAGGTGGAGAGGGTCAGGACGGAATCTTCCTCGGAGAAGGTCACACCGTCAAAATCCAGCCAGTTTTTCCGCGCAATCGTCTCAAAGAAGCTGGTCAGATCATCTCCCGTGGGATTAGGCGCAATATAGTCAAAGCCAATATCCGTGACAAATAGAGCGGTGATCTGGAAGATCAGGTCGTCTCCGTCCACGGAGAGGTAGATGTAGGGATTCTCCTTTACGAAGTCTGCATCCATATAGCGGTAGAGCTTGGTAAACTTCGGTCCATCTGGATCGCAGTTGCTGGCAGAGTGACCAAAAATGGTGGTGTTTTTGTCTAACTCGTCCCTGCCGCCGATTTGGTTTTCACAATGGGCATAGTAACAGCCCCACATGGCGTACTCGCCGTTTTCATCCAGCTTCAGGTAATAGCCGTTGTCCTCCGCCTGCATCACGGGATCGTCTACCTCCGCACCGGGAATATACAGCCACGCCACGGTGTCGGGGTTCTTCGCTCTGGCTTCCGCCAACTCTGCCTGCCTGTCCACCGAGGGGATAACTTCGCCTGCGGGAGTCGCTGATGGCTGAGGCGCAGATGTGCCGGAAGACGTTCTGCCAGGAATGTCGATAGGCTCCGCCTCTTTCTGATAGCAGCCCATGACTGCCGTGGTCATGGCAAAGAGAAGGACGGCCATGCAGATGATCGGACGAATGATTCTTGTGATTCTTTTCATAACGCTGTCTCCTTGCCGCGCTGGGATAGCGGCGCAGTTCAAAATGTCATTGATTTGTTTCTTGTAGCGAAAAGAGAACAGCGCAGCTTCGGGGCGAGATGCCCGTCCGCTGCGCTGTCCGATGTTCGCTTATGGGTTCTTGTCAGCGGCTTTGATGTTTAGCCGTATGTCAGCCGGTCACTTCTTGCAGCGCCAGAGGAAGGTCACGATCTGCGCTCTGGTGCAATCCGCATTGGGGCTGAATGTGGTGCTGGTGGTTCCCTTGGTGATGTTCTCCTTGACCGCCCACAGTACCGCATCAGCATAGTAGGCGGTGGACTTCACATCGGCAAAGGGATTGGCTGTACCCGCTGCCGGGGACTTCTCGGAACGCCACAGGAACGCGACGATCTGGGCGCGGGAGCAGGTCATGTTGGGGCTGAACGTGGTGTCGCTGGTGCCCTTGGTGATGCCGTTTTCTACCGCCCACAGCACAGCGTCGTAATAATAGCTGCCCACGGGGACGTCGGTAAACGGCATGGCGCGGGTTTCGGGTTTGGGACTGCCAGCGGTGCGCCACAGGAAGGTCACGGCCTGCGCACGGGTGCAGATGCCATCCGGGGAGAAATGGGTATCATCGGTTCCCTTGGTAATGCCGTTTTCCACTGCCCAATCCACAGCGTCCTCATAATAGCTGCCGGTGGCTACATCCACAAACACGCCGGTCTGGGGGTTGCCGTTGGCTTTCATAAAGATGACCTCGATGGTATGGGTTCTGCTGACATTCTCAAAGGTGTAGGACTTCACCGCGCCGATGCTCTTGCCGTCGATCTTGACGTTGGCGACAGCATAGCCCTTATCCGGGGTGATGGTGAAGGTCTGATCCCGGCCCTCGCGGACACTGACATCGCCGGAGGGAGAAATGGAGCCGCCAGCCCCGGCAGTTGCCTTGATGGTGTAGTAGCTGTAAGAATGGCCGCTGCCATTATAACGCCAGTGTGCCGTATAGGTTCGGTTGCCAGTGCTACCCGTTGGGATGGTGACGGTCATATTGTTCTCGCCGTCAAGCCCCGTGCCGCTCCAGCCGGTGAAGGTATAGCCGGATTTGGTAGGATTCTTGAGGGTGAAAGCCCCTGTCTCGATGGTGTAGGTGTCGGGATTGCCCTCCGCAGTGCCTCCGGCCAGATCATAGGCGATCGTGTACTGGTTGACCGTCCATTGTGCCGTGATTGTCAGATTCTCCGCAGGCATGGTTGCAGGAATCGCTCTATCCCAACCTGCGAAGGTATAGCCGGTTTTGGTGGGATCGGCGGGGGCGGTGGTGGCCGTGCCGTAATTCTGCGTGATGGGGGTAACAACACTGCCTCCGGCAGTATCAAAGGTGATCGTGTACTGATTGATCTCCCACTTTGCCCAGTATTCCTTGTTGCCTGTTTCTGTACCGCCGATTGCCGCAATGGGAGAGCCGGTCAGATTTTCGTTGTCATACCAGCCCACGAACGTGTGGCCTGTATAGGTCATATCGCCCGCTGTCGGGAGTGTTGCGCCCACGCCGTAGGTGTAGCTTGTGACATTGCCGCTGTTGATCGTGCCGCCGTTCGTATTCAAGGTTACGGCGTAGGTCGGGGCTGTCCACTGCGCCGTCAGTTTCGTCACCTCAGCCGGAACACTGTCGCCGGGGGCGTAGAATTTACCGTTGCTGCCAAGCCACATAAAGAAACTTCCTGCATCCCCGTCCGGGCGGGTCAGACCGTCGGACGCAGGCGCGGTAAACTCGCTGCCGGTTTTCACGATGATTTGAATATCCTCGGAGCTATTACCCAGCGTGCCGCCGCCAAGGTCAAGGGTAACGACCTTCAGTCCGCCAGAACCCAGTGTGTCAGAGTTCAGGACTTCAAGGACAGGGCGGAAACCGAGGTACGGGTAGGAGTGCGTAGCATAGTCGTAGTCCCAGTAGCGGGCCAAACCGTACCCGCGAACCGCACGGTACGACGCGCCGCCAGAAGAAACATCCTGTCCCCACGAATACATTCCATTCCAGTTTTGGATATATCCGCTGTTCTTGTTCAGCATCGTGTCCCATTCGTTGCTTTGGGGCACGCCGCGTTGGGAATCGGCTAAACCCGTACAGCCACTTCCCGCAGACGGTGTGCGCAGGGTATAGTCCACGCCGCCGCTGGCATAATTTTTGCTGAAAATCAGATCTGCGGTATTCAGGGCATTCCAGCTTACATCATTCGTTACGGCATAATCCGCCACGAACAGGCTGTGGGGATATTTATTCTTCTGTGCATGCTCCTCGGTGGTTGCCATCTCCGTTGTGAGCTTGTAGGCGTTCACCGTTCCTGCGTAGGTAAAGGGAACATAGTGCAGGGTGCTGTCCGGCAGACTGCCGTTTGCCGTTCCGGGGATGTTTGCGCCGGAGAGGTCAAAATAATATCTGCCGCCGGGAGCGAGGGAAAACTGCTCGTCAGGCGAATCATTAGCCAATAGCATTGGCGCAACCAGCGCCCCCAATGCAGCGGCAGCTTCCGCATACCGGGTCATATCCAGCTCATCGATTTCCTCGTCGGAGAGCTTCTCCTTCGCCTCGTCGATGGCCTCAAGCTGCGCCTCGACTTCCTCAGCGTTCTCCTCTGTAATTGCCTCGGCACTCGGTAAAGCGTTGATCATGGCCTGTACCTGATCTGCGGCACTCAGCTCTGTGGGACCATTCGGATCATCGGCTCCCTCGGTGCTGCCGTTTTCGCCGGTTCGGTCCTCAACAGGGATGTATTGACCGCAGTTCTGCGGTATGGCATTCTCCGCTCCACAGACAGGGCATTCCGTGTTCACGTTGTCCGCCGTGCAGGTTGTTTCGCAGCTGCACACGGGCGGGGTTTCCGTGCTGTCCTCTGCAAAAGCCGCTGTTGGCAGCAGTGTCAGCACCATACAGCACATGAGCAGGATGCTGAGCAGTCGTTTTTTCATAGTCATTCCTCACTTTCTTCTCGCGCGTCGTCCCGTCCCCCGTGGGAAGCGCGTTTTGGAGCAAGATGGGATTGCATCGGGATATATCCCGATGCAAGGGAGTACTCCCTTGCAATACATATTGGCTTCTATTTTTGTGCTGGCAGCGTGATCCCCGCGAGGGAAAACTCAAAGCGCATCGCCAGCGCACGGAACAGTGCCTGCATCACCTGTTCGGAGATCGTGCGGATATCCAGCCCTTCCACGAACCGGATCGCCTGTTCCGTTTCCTCCTTCGGGACGTTGTACGCCCGCAGACTCATGGTGAGAAACAGCCGCAGCTTCTTTTCCAGCGTCAGTTCCTCGTCGCACGGATGCGCCATGTAGCCGCGCATGATGCTGGCTGAGCCGATCTCCATGTCATAAAAATCGCGGGCAGTCAGCTCCGGCTGATACGGACCGAAGATCTGATACAGCTCCTTCGCCGTTTCCCGGAAGATAAATTCAGACGCTTCCTTCTGCGTGTAGGCTTCAATGTAGATCTCCCGCAGGTTTTCGTTCAGCTCCGTCAGCGTCATCTGGATCGCTGTTTCGACCGCGTAGACATAGATCGGCGGCGGCTTCGCACCCGCCGCGCTTCGCGCCATAGCGAACTGGTTTTCAAACATGAACTCCACCAGCTCCGTCAATACGCCGTCCTTGGCGCGGAAAATGTTCTAGAACTGGCTGAAAGACACACCGGCCTTTTCGTTGATTTCCGCCAGCGTGGTCTGCTTGTAGCCCTTTTCCAAAAACAGCTTCACGCAGACGGTCAGAATCCGCTTCTTCGTGGGCAAACTTGCGCTTGTGATGGCTATGAGGATCACTTCCTTTCCGCCGTGGTGTAAATTTTATTAGTATAATATAGAAAGAGGCTGGATGCAATAGTAGAAAGGAAACGACGTGTATCTTTTCTTTTAATGTCTGCAAGATCATGGTTTTCTCCTCCGTATCGTTTGTATAGGTTTCCCATGATGCCATTTTACGATACGGTTTTGGAGAAAAGCGCCGCCCGTGAAAACAGCCGGGTTTCCGGGGGTGCGCGAATTGGCAAGCAGGGTGAGTGTATAGACACTCACGATTTTTGCGCCCGCAGGGGGCGGCAAAAATGCCTGTTGGGGAGCCTCCCCAAACCCGGCACTTCGGGACACTTTGTCCCGAAGTCAGCGGCGCAAGCGCCTTATATCTGCGTCACCGTTGCTTATCGCTCCTGTTCCTTATTTTTCTGCCCGTCCGTCAGGCCCAGCAGATGGTCAATGTTTGTCTTGACCGCCACGGCCTCCCGCATTTCCTGCTGCGCTTTCCGGTACTCGGCGTACAGTTTCTTTTTCCGTGCTGCCAGAGCGCGGCGCTTTTCTTTCAGCGCGTCCATTTTCGGCAGCTTTGCCCCGCCCAGCAGTTCGTTCATGGCAGCCTTCGCCGCCCGGTAATCGGCCAGCTCCGCCTCATGCTCGGCCAGATACTTCCTGCTGTACCGGGCCGCCTTGTACCCATCGAATACGGGGCGAGTTTTGGCGTACCGCACCACCGCGCCCATCAGTTCGGAGGTGTGCGCCAGCTCCGTCTCGGTGGCCCGCAATTCATCAGAGAGCCGGTGAAAGCGGTCCACCGCTCCATCCGTTTTTGCACTCAGCGCGGTAGTCCGTAAGCTGCCGCTCCCGGAGGAATTGCAGCGCGGCGGCCATCTGCTTGATGTTGTAGACCTTGGCCCATCGCTCATAGGCCGGGCCTTTTCCCTCCCGAAGCCGCTGCTCAATGTTCACGATCAGGCCCACGCGCCGGGACGCTGGGGCGGCATCCTCCGCAGCCGGGATCGAACGCTCCCCGGCGATGACCGCCCGGATGTCCTCGGGATCGTAACCGTCCCCGAGGGTGGATGCCCGGAGCCGGGTCGGTTTCTCCTGTCCCGGCACAAGAAAGGAGATCGCGCCGCCCCGTCCCCGCCTGACCGCATAGCCTGCCTCCTCCATGAGCCGCAGGAAGTCGGCAAAATCGGCGGGGCGCTTTGCAAGGGCTTCTAGTCATACTTCCTGGAGTAGAACGGCGGCAGGCCCCGGAGCTGCAAAACACACCGGTCTCCCGGCATGGTGGCAAGCTCGCTGGGGGTCATCAGCTCCCGGCCCAGCCGCTGGGTGTTCTGACTGTAGCTTTCAGAATTGCCACGGGAGCGTCCCTCGGTCTGCATGGAGATGGTGGCCTTGCCCAGCCAGTTCTCGGATATTTCCTTGATGGTGCTGGCCTCCCGGCCACCGAGGAACAGGACGCTATCCATGTTGCCGAGAATGGTTTCCGCGTTCTTATCATAGATGGCCTTGCATTGAGCCAACTGCTGATACAGCAGGCACAGGCTGATCTCACGGGAGCGAATGACGGCCACCAGCTTTTCCAGTCCCGGCACCTGTCCCGTGTTGGCCGCCTCGTCCCACAGCACCCGCACATGATGGGGCAGCCTGCCGCCGTGGACGTTATCGGCACGTTCACACAGCAGATTGAACATCTGCGAAAAAGCGAGAGCCACCAAAAAGTTATAGGTGCTGTCCGTGTCGCCGATACAGAAGAATGTCGCCGTCCGCCGGTCTCCCATGCGGTCAAGCTCCAGTTCGTCATAGGACATGATCTCCCGGAGCTGGGGGATGTCAAAGGGAGCCAGACGAGCGCCGCAGGAAATGAGGATGGATTTTGCCGTCTTGCCGCTGGCCAGCTTGTACTTTTTATATTGCTTGACAGCAAAGCAGTCCGGCTTGCGCTTTTCCAGCCCCTTGAACATATAGTCCACTGCGTTCATAAACTCGTCATCGTCCTCTTTGACCTCCATGCCGGAGATCATGTCCACCAGCGTGTTCATGTTCCGGTCCTCCTCCGGTCCCTCGAAGATGATATAGGCGATGAGGGCACAGTACAAAAGCGTCTCGGACTTCTGCCAAAAGGGATCGCCCTCCTTGCCCTCGCCCTTGGTGTTGGAGATCAAGGCGTTGACGAATTTCAGAATATCCGCCTCGTTGCGGATATACGACAGACCTGCTATTTGAAGTCAAGAACTAAACCAAAGCTTTTAGATAGGATGTTGATAATAGAATATGGAATAGAAAGGCACGTGGATTTGCTGCTTCGAGGCATCAGGATATAAACCGCCCTGG